>JBAWXG010000051.1:0-19742 GCA_037144195.1 Synechococcus sp. ELA057 | reverse complement strand
CCCATGCCGCCATCGGGAGCAGCCGGTGCAGCCGGTTCAGGCTTGTCGGCGATCACGCATTCGGTGGTGATCAGCAGCGAGGCGATCGAGACGGCATCCTGCAGGGCCAGACGCACCACCTTGGCGGCATCGACGATGCCCGCCTGAACCAGGTCTTCGCAGCGTCCGGTGAGGGCGTTGAAGCCCTGGCCGCTGGTGCGGATCTGCTCGATCACCACCGAGCCATTGGCACCGGCGTTCTCGGCGATCTGCCGCACCGGGGCCGTCAGGGCGCGGCCGACGATCTCCACCCCTGTGCGCTGGTCGCCCGTCAGGGATGCGGAGAGCGAGGAGAGGTCATCGGCGAGCTGCAGCAGCAGGGTGCCTCCGCCAGCCACGATGCCCTCTTCCACGGCGGCCCGTGTGGCGTTGAGCGCATCCTCGATCCGCAGCTTGCGGTTGCGCAGCTCGGTTTCGGTGGGTGCTCCCACCTTGATCACGGCCACGCCTCCCGCCAGCTTGGCGATCCGCTCGCTCAGTTTCTCGCGGTCGTAGTCGGAATCGGTGTTGTCCCGTTCGCGCTTGATCGCCGCCACCCGGTCAGCCACCGCTCCATGGCGGCTCTCCTCGGCCAGGATTGTGGTGTCGTCCTTGGTGATGGTGATCCGGCGGGCCTGGCCGAGATCGGCAAGGGTTGCCTTGTCCAGGGTCAGGGCCTTGTCTTCCGCAATCACCTGGGCCCCGGTCAGAACGGCGATGTCCTGAAGCATGGCCTTGCGCCGATCACCGAACCCGGGCGCGCGCACGGCGGCCACCTGCAGCACCCCACGGTTCTTGTTCACCACCAGGGTGGCCAGAGCCTCTCCCTCGATCTCCTCCGCCAGGATCACCAGCGGTCTGCCGCTGCGGCTGACGGCCTCGAGCACGGGAACAAGATCAGCCACGGCGCTGATCTTGCGGTCGGTGATCAGCAGCAGGGGGTTGTCGAAGACGCACTCGCGGCGCTCCTGGTCGGTGACGAAATACGGCGAGGCATAGCCGCGATCGAAGGCCATCCCTTCGGTGATCTCCAGTTCCGTGGCCAGGGATTTCGATTCCTCGACGGTGATCACGCCGTCGGCGCTCACCTTGTCCATGGCCTCGGCGATCATGCGCCCGATCTCCTCATCATTGCCGGAGCTGACGCTGGCGACCTGGCGGATCGCATCGCCGGAGACGCTCTGAGCGCGCTGGCCGATCTGCTCCACGATCCGGCTGACGGCCTTGTCCATGCCGCGACGCAGCTCGACGGGATTGGCGCCGGCTGCGACGTTGCGCAAGCCTTCCTGCACCATCGCCTGTGCGAGCACCGTGGCCGTTGTGGTGCCATCACCGGCGGTGTCCTTCGTCTTGGAGGCGACCTGTTGGATCAGCTTGGCGCCCAGATTCTCAAACGGATCCTCCAGCTCGATCTCCTTGGCGATCGTCACCCCGTCATTGACGATGTCAGGAGCTCCGTATTTCTTCTCGAGCACCACGTTGCGGCCCTTGGGGCCGATCGTGACCCTCACCGCATCGGCCAGGGCGTTGACCCCCCGCTCAAGGGCTTTGCGGGAGTCATCGGAGAAGCGGATCAGCTTGGCCATCGAGAAAAAAGAACGGCGCCTTCAGCGCACCTTCCCATGGCGGCTTCTGCTGCGTCATCGGTGTGAGGGTGGGGAAAGCCGAATCCGATGCCGCTCCTCGCTGACAGGGGGGCTGCGGCATGCCCCTGCACTCGATAGGGTCCGGCCATGGATGAGCTTCTGCAGCAGACCCTCGAAGACGCCGCGCTTAGCGCGACCAATGCAGCCGCTTCAGCCGTCACGGCTGCCATGGATGCGGGCCTGGGGCCCGCCACCCGGGCCGATGGCATGGTGTTTCTGCTGATCACGGCCCTGGGTCTGCTGATGGCCCTGGTTTACGTGCCGGTGCGCCTGTTCCTGACGATCACGGCCCGCAGCCGCCGGCTGCGCCTGCTGCAGCGGATCCGTCGCCTCCGCGATGATCTGACCCCCCTCTCGCTGGGGCAGGAGTGAGCCGTTGGCTCAGCGCATCACCATGCCGCCATCCACCTGCAGCACCTGCCCGGTGATGTAAGCGGCCGCAGGGTCATCAGCCAGGAAGCGCACGGCACCGGCCACCTCCGCCACGGTGCCCATGCGGCCAAGGGGGATGGCGGCCAGGATCGGCGTCTTGTCGAGTTCGGCGGTCATGTCGCTCTCGATGAAGCCCGGGGCCACGGCGTTGACCGTGATGCCCCGGGAGGCGAATTCGGCCGCGTTGCTGCGCGTCAGTCCCAGCAGACCGGCCTTGGCGGCGCTGTAGTTGGCCTGGCCGGCATTGCCCATCAGCGCCACGACGGAGGTGATGTTGATGATCCGGCCGCTGCGGGCCTTGACCATGGCCCGGCTGGCGGCCCGGGTGCAGAGAAACACCCCGGTGAGGTTCAGATCGATCACGCTCTGCCAATCGGCGGTCTTCATCCGCATCAGCAGGCCGTCGCGGGTGATGCCGGCGTTGTTGACCAGCACGTCGAGCCGGCCCTCACGCTCCAGCACCAGCTTGATCATGGCTTCCACCTGGCTCTCATCGGCCACATCGGCGCGATGGCTCCAGGCCTGGCCGCCGGCGGCCGTGATCGTCGCCACCGTCTCTGCGGCCGCCTGCTCAGAGCTGGCGTAGTTCACCACGACGCGGAATCCCACCGCTGCCAGAGCCTCCGCAATGGCGCGGCCGATGCCGCGCCCTGCGCCGGTGACCAGCGCCACCCGGATCGGTTGGTCGTCGGCTCCGCTGGAAACGGAGGCATCAGAGGCGAGGGAGGTCATCGTCGTGAACCCGTGGCGAGGAACCGCCCAGGGATCGTATGGCGCCGCCTGTTGTGCCCCTCTCCATCAGCTGAGCATCGGTTTCTCCTCCACCACCGCCGGGCCCAGAAGCTCGCGGAAGCGCCCGAGCTGATCCTTGCTGCCGAGCACCACCATCAGCTGGCCCGGTAGCACCGTCACGTCCCCATCGGGGTTGGCGATGAGCTCAGGCGGGCGCTTGACGTAGCCGCCGGCCCGATAGGAGCTGTAGGGGTTGGCGAGCGCCGGCTCCGGGTTGCGGATCGCCAGCACCAGGGCGCCGGTGCGGCGTTTGAGGTGCAGTTCGCTGAGGCTGCGGCCCAGGAGATCGCCGAGCAGCTCGGGATCGTCGCTGAGCTGGAACTCCTCCACCTCGCAATCCGAGCCGGCCAGCAGATCCATGAAATCCACGGACAGGGGCCGCAGGGCTGTGGCGGCCATGGTGCGGCCGCCGGCCACGTAGGGGCTGATCACCCGGTCGGCGCCGGCCTGACGCAGCTTGCGTTCGGCCTCCTCGCTGTCGGAGCGGGCGATCAGGCGCAAGCGGGGGGCCAGCGCCCGGGCGCTGAGCACCACATAGAGATTGGCGGCGTCGTTGGGCAGGGCGGCCACCAGGCTGCGGCAGCGCAGGATGCCCGCCTCCAGAAGGGTTTCATCGAGGGTGGCATCGGCGAGCAGCACCGCCAGCCCCTTCTCCTCGGCGGCCTCGCGCCGTTCGGGGTCCATCTCCACGATCAGGATCGGGATGCCCTCCCGCCCCAGCTGGGCCGCGATCTCACGGCCGATGCGGCCGTAGCCGCAGAGAATCACATGGTCTTGCATGGTCTTCAGCCAGTCGAGAAAACGGCGCCGCCTCACCTGGCGGAAATAGCCCGATTCGCTCAGCGTCAGGAGGGATCGGATGCTGAGCTGGATCACCACCACGCCGCCGATCACCGAAAAAACGGTCACCCAGCGGCCCGCGTGGTTGAGCGGTTGCACCTCGCCGTAGCCGATGGTGGGGATCGTGATCGCCACCATCCAGTAGCAGTCACCCCAGTCCCAGCGCTGGGTGATGCGGTAGCCAACCGCGCTGAGGTTGATCACCAGCGCCAGGGAGACCAGCGGCAGCAGCCAGGGACGCCGCGAGCGGCTGGTCGGCGGTGGCCGGTGGTAGAGGGAGGCGGGTTGTCGCAGGGTCATCGGCGCCGGCCCAGGGCGGGCGGATGCAGACGCATGCTGCCGCGGCTCCGCTTTGAAGCCCAGCCGGCCAGGGCTCGCTCAGGCCAGGCCGAGCGCGGCCATGACCGCATCGCTGGAGAGGGCACCGAGTCCGTCGCGGTCTGTCAGTCCTTTTACTCCGTCCCGGCGGGGAAGACTGTCGTCATCGCGGCCGAGGGCCACCAGGGGGACACCGCAGAGCAGTGCCAGCTCTTCGGTCAGCGGATCACTGGCCAGCACCACATCGCTGGCGGCCACCAGCGCCGCCCGTTTGACCACGGAGGCTGCTGCGGGCTGCGGCAGGGTCAGGCAGCGAAGGCTGGGAAGGCTGGCGCGGATGCGCTCGGGCAGCTCCCGCCAGTTCGCCTCCGGCCAGTCTCCGGGAACCAGCGCCGGCGCCAGCAACAGCACCGGGCCATCGCCTGAGGGCAGCTGGGTCTGGGCGTCCTTCAGGGCGGCGGCGGGCAGGCTGAGCCGGAACGCCTCCGCCTGGAGCGGCACCCCGATCGGCTTGAGCACGGCCTCCAGCTGCTGGCAGGGCCAGCCATCGCGCGGGATCTGGACGCTGCAGGTGGCGGAGAAACCCCGTTCGGCGATGCGGGTCGGGATATGGCTCATCGACAGCATCAGATCCACCTGGCGCCCGGCGGCAAGGTTGATGCAGACCTGGAAATCCGGCTCCCGCACCGAGCCCATCAGATTGGCCCAGTCGGCCAGGCTGGCGTCGGCGAAATCGAAGCCGATCACCTTTTCCACCGCCGGCAGAAGCTTCCAGATCGGTGCCGCAGCTGGGGAGCAGGCCACCTGCAGGCTGAAGCCGAGGGTTTTCGCCACCGCTGCGGCCGCGGGCAGGACCCGGATCTGGCTGAGCTCATCCCCCGGGATCAGGAACAGGGCGCGCATGGGGGCGGGGTGATGGCCGTCGGGCTGATTGTATGGAGAGGTTCCGGATGTGTTCCTCAGGGAGGGGTGGGCTTGTGCATCTCCTGATCGCCGCCGCCGGAAGCGGTCGCCGCATGGGCGCCGAGGGAAACAAGCTGCTGCTGCCGGTGGCCGGCCGGCCGGTGCTGGCCTGGACGCTGGACGCGGCCCTGGCCTGCCCCCTCATCCGCTGGATCGGCATCGTCGGCCAGCCCGTGGACGCCGACCCCGTGGCTGCGATCGTGGCGGAGGCTGGGGCTGATCGCCCGGTGGCGTGGATCGAGGGTGGTGACACCCGTCAGGAGTCCGTGCGGCGCGGCCTGGCGGCCCTGCCTGCGGAAGCCCGTGGTGTGCTGATCCACGACGGGGCCCGTTGTCTGGTGGAGCCCTCGCTGTTGGCCCGCTGTGCCGAGGCCGTGGCGGCGGGGGAGGCCGTGATTGCGGCCACCCCCGTGACCGACACGATCAAGCAGGTGGATGCCGACGGCTGCATCGCCGCCACCCCGGATCGCCGGGGCCTGTGGGCGGCCCAGACCCCACAGGGTTTTCCGGTGGCGCAGCTGGCCGATGCCCATGCCCGTGCCGAGGACGAGGGCTGGAGCGTGACCGATGACGCCTCCCTGTTCGAGCGTCTGGGCCTGGCGGTTCGTGTGCTCGAGGCGCCGCCTTCCAACATCAAGCTCACCACCCGCTTCGATCTGGTGATCGCCGAGGCGGTGCTGGCGGCACGGGCCGCGGCCTGAGGACCACGGCGGCTGGCCCTGGGGCCAGGGTTGCGGCACGTGTGCAGATCGGCCGTCCACCACAGGCGCAGTGGCGATGCCGTCAGGCTTGGCCAATGTTTCCGGCAGCAGGGATCGACGCCATGCGGGATGCGGTGGGATCGAAGCGCTGGTCACTACAGCGTCGGTTTGGATGGCCAGGCCCAGCGGCGCGCTTCGGCCGCGGCTGGTTGTCGCCGCTGCCCTGGCTGCCGCTGCTGCTTGTGCTGGCGGTCTGGATCAACCCGCTGCAGGGGATCCCCAGCGCCGCCGCCTCCGCTCCCCCGGCGCCATCGGTATGGGTGACGCTCGATGGTCAGCCGGTGCTGGAGCTGCGCTCGGTCGCCGGTGCCCAGTCGCTCCCCGTGGTGGCGCGACGGGTCTCTCAGGAGTTGGTCGCGTTCGCGGAGCGGGCCTCCCTGCCTCCCGAAAGCCTGGTGGTCGAAGAGGACCCGCCCTACTCCACGGTGGGCATCCGCGCGGCTGACGGGCGGTTTCAGCCGCGCTTCGCGGTGGATGATCGGGCGGCGCGGGCCTTCGGGGTGAGCCGCCAGCAACTGGCCCTGCGCTACCGCGATCAGCTGCGCAGCGCTGTGACCCGCTACCGCAGTGAGCACAGCCTGGGCAATCTGTTGCGGGGCACGGCGTTGGCCCTGCTGGTGCTGCTGATTTATGTGCTCTGGTGGCGCGGGCAATCCGGCATCCGGCGGCGTCTGGCCCGTCTGATCGACCGCAGGTTTGCCCTGGGGAGTGGATCGGCTGATGGCCTGCGGCTCGGGGGGCGGCGCGTGCTGGATGCGGAGCTCGTGCACGACAGCCTGCGGCTGCTGCTGATCACGGTGCACTGGCTGCTGCTGGGGGTGATCAGCTACCTGCTGATCCCGCTGCTGTTGAGCCTGTTCCCACCCACCCGTGGGATTTCGGATGGGCTGCGGAGCCAGTTGCTCGGGTTGCTCGGCAGACTCTCGACGCAGTTGGTCGGGGCCATCCCTGAGCTGTTCACCCTGGTGGTGATCCTGCTGCTCACCCAGGCGGCCCTGGGTGCCTGTGGAGCCTGGTTCGGAGCGATCGAGCGCGGGCGGCTGCAGTTCAGCGGCTTCTATCCCGAGTGGGCTGCCCCCACCCGTCGGCTGGTGTCTCTGCTGATCCTGCTGGTGGCGGTGGTGATCGCCTACCCCTACGTTCCAGGCTCCGGCAGCAAGGTCTTCCAGGGCGCCGGGCTGTTTGTGGGCGTGTTCGCCGCCCTGGGCTCCAGCGCTGTCGCCAGCAACATCATCAGCGGTCTGATGCTGATCTACACCCGCGCCTTTCAGGAGGGAGACCGTGTGGAGATCAATGGTGTGGTGGGCGTGGTGCAGGAACGGGCCCTGCTTGTGACCCGGATCCGCACGCCGCGCCATGAGCTGGTCAGCCTGCCCAACGCCACGGTGATCGCGGCCTCGATCGTCAACTTCAGCTTTCCCCGCCGGGAGATGGGGAGGCCGGTGGCGATCGCTGTCTCTCTCACCCTCGGCTACGACATCCCCTGGCGCCAGGTGGAGCAGCTGTTGCTGCGGGCGGCGGAGCGCTCGTCCCTGGTGCTGGCAGCCCCCTCGCCTTTCGTGCTGCAGACCTCGCTCAACGATCACCACATCACCTATGAGCTCAACGCCTGCATCGGTGAGGAAGAGCATTACCGCGAGGCCGTTTCGGCCCTGCTCGCTTCGATTCAGGACTGCTTTGCGGAGGCGGACGTCGAGATCCTGTCTCCCGCCTATGCGGCTCTGCGGGACGGTTCAGGGCGCACGGTGCCTTCCTGAGCCGGTCTGAGAGCCGATGGGTCTGTCGGGCCTGGGCTCAGGGCACAAGGCTCAGGCGCCCGCGCTCTCCGTCAAGCCGCGCCAGCACACCCAGGGGCAGAGCCGCATTGCCGCTGATGTGTCCCACGCTCAGCCCTGCCACCACAGGGATGCCCAGATCGCCGCTGCGTTCACGCAGCACCTGTTCGACGTTGAAGCGTCGCGGATCCGCCCCCCCCGTCGGTTCAGCCCCGCTGTCGTCCCGGTCGTCGCAGTCGCTGAACTGCCCGAAGGCCAGACCGGCGAGTTGCTGCAGCCCTCCGCTGAGCCGCCAGTGGGTCAGCATCCGATCGAGGCGGTACGGGGCCTCACCCACATCCTCCAGCACCAGGATCGCCCCGGCGAGCGCTGGCAGATGGGGCGTCCCCAGCAGGTGGGTGGCCACCGTGAGGTTGGCGACGAGCAAGGGCCCCTCGGCTACCCCCGGCCGCCAGCTCTGCCCCTCAAGATCGGGCAGCGGCTCGCCGAACAGCAGGCTCCGCAGGCGTTCCTGGCTCCAGGGGGGCTCGGCCGCCAGGGTGGTGAGCAGGGGGCCATGGATGCCTCCACCCCGGCCCTGGGCCACCCGGTCGAACAGCAGCGAGGTCACATCGGAGAAGCCCAGCAGCCAGGGCGTCTGCGCCAGGGGGCTGTGCTCAAGCAACCGGGCGGCTCCCCAGCCGCCGCGCACGCAGGCCAGCAGTGCCGCGGGTTCTCCATCTGCAGCGTCTTCAGGGGCGAGGTCGGCGAGCCGTTCGCTGTCGCGGCCGGCCAGATAGCCCCAGCGACGCTGCGGCAGGGTGTGGGGATTCTCCTCGCAGCGCAGGCCCCAGGATTCGAGGATGGCCAGGCCCGCCACCAGCCGCTCCGCATCCTCCAGGGCCGAACTGGCTGCCGCCAGCTTGACGCGGTCTCCGGGACGCAGGGGAGCTGGCAGGGAGAGCAGCTGGGCTTTCACAGCTGGGGCAGCACCAGGGCCAGCAGCAGCAGGGCGCCGAGGCGCACCTGATGGGCGAAGTGGCGACCGAAGAGGCTGCGCGGCGGATCAGGACGCCGCAGCTGGAAGGCCTCCCATTGCATGGCAGCGGCCGCCAGCAGCCAGGGACACCAGAACTCCGCCGTGGCGATTCCTCGCAGCATGGCGGCTGCGGCCAGTGCGGCCGCGGTGACGGCGTAGCAGAGGGCGATCACGGTGGGTGCCGCCGCTCCCAGGAAGAGGGCACTGCTGCGCACACCCAGCCGTTGGTCATCCTCCCGGTCCGCCATGGCGTACACGGTGTCGAATCCGAAGGTCCACACCAGGGTGGCGATCCAGGTGAGCGCCAGAGGCAGACCCGCCAGGCTGCCGGAGGCTGCGGCCCAGGGGATGAGCACCGCGAATCCCCAGCAGATGGCGAGCACCAGCTGGGGCAGAGGGAACCAGCGCTTGGCCGAGGGGTAGAGCAGCACCGGAGGCAGGGCCGCCACGGCCAGCGCCAGGCAGACCATCCGCTGCGCCAGCGGCAGGGCGAGCACCACCAGCAGAGCCAGCAGCAGGCAGAGCAGCAGCAGCGCGATCGCTGTCCCCGGCTTCACACGGCCATCGGCCAGCGGCCGGTGGCGGGTGCGCTCCACCTGCGGATCGATGCGCCTGTCCCAGAGATCGTTGGCGATGCAGCCGGCACCACTCACGGCCAGTCCTCCCAGCACGATCCAACCCACAAGCTGCGGCGGGGGAGGGGACTGGGGTTGAAGCCACAGGGCCCAGCCCGCGGGAATCAGCAGGATCAGCCTGCCGCTGGGCTTGTGCCAGCGCAGGAGCTCGAGCCAGGCCAACGGCCCCCGGAGGAGCGGATCGCCGCGGCGGGGCTCACCCGAAGGCATGGCTCTGGGGTTCTTCTCTGGACAACGGAACGCAGCTGCAGCAGGAGGAAGGACCACGGGGGATCGCAGGTCGGCACGCTAGATCGGTGCCGGTATCCAGCGCTGGGATCGGGTCGGGTCAGGCCGCGGCGGAGGTGGCAAAGTGGCGCGGTTTCAGGCCCCAACCCTTCCTTCGCAGCTCCTCGTGCATGGATGAGATCTCCCTCGCGGCGGGGCCGGCAGGTGAGCGCCGCGTGGCGGCGATCGATATCGGGACCAATTCGATCCACCTGCTGATCGCCGCCATCGATCCGGGGCTGCATTCCTTCCGGGTGCTGCTGGCTGAAAAATCCACCACCAGGCTCGGTGAGAGGGATCCCGAAAGCGGCGACCTCAGCGATGAGGCCATCGAGCGGGCGTTCAGCACCCTGCGTCACTGCCGCGATCTCGCCCTGAGCCATGGGGTGGAGCAGATCGTCACTGCCGCGACCAGCGCCGTGAGGGAGGCGCCCAATGGCCGCGATTTTCTGCTGGCGCTGCAGGAGCAGATCGATCTCGATGTGGATCTGATCAGCGGCCAGGAGGAAGCACGCCTGATCTATCTGGGCGTGCTCTCCGGCATGGCCCTCGGCGAGGCTCCGCACTGGATTCTTGACATCGGCGGCGGCTCCACAGAGCTGGTGTTGGCGGATGGGCGTGACGCCCGTGAACTGACCAGCACCCGCATCGGCGCCGTGCGGCTGCAGCGAGAGTTCTGTCAGCAGGATCCTCTGCCTGAGCCTCGCCGCCGCTTTCTGGAGGCCTACATCCAGGGGGCGCTGGATCCGGCGGTGGCCCAGCTGCGGCGGGGACTGCGTCCCGGTGAGCTGCCGGTGCTGGTGGGCACCAGCGGCACCGCCATGGCGCTCGCGGCCCTGGCTGCCGCGGAGGATGGCAAGCCGCCGCTGAAGCTCGGTGGCTACAGGCTCAGCCGGGAGCGCATCGATCAGTTGTTGGAGCGGTTGATCGCTCTCACTCCGGAGCAGCGCCGGGCTCTGACAGCGATCAACGAGCGCAGGGCGGAGATCATCGTGCCCGGTGCTCTGATCCTGCAGACGGCGATGACCATGCTCGGGGCCAAGGAGCTGGTGGTCAGTGATCGGGCGCTGCGGGAGGGGCTGATCGTCGACTGGATGCTGCGCAACGATCTGCTGGGAGATCGCTTCGCCTTCCAGAGCACCATCCGCGAGCGCACCGTGCGCCATCTGGCCCGCAGTTACGGGGTCGATCAGGAGCGTGCCGACCGTGTGGCGGCCCATGCCTTGAGCCTTTATGACCAGAGCAAGGGCCTGCTGCATCACGACGACGGCTCCGGGAGGCTGCTGCTGTGGGCCGCCGCTCAGCTGCACGCCTGCGGCAAGCACATCAACACGGCCGCTTATCACAAGCACACCTGGTACCTGATCCGCCATGGCGAGCTGCTGGGTTATTCAGAAGTGGAGCATCTGATGGTGGCGGCCATGGCCCGCTACCACCGCCGCGGGCTGCCCAAGAAGCGCCACGAGTCGTGGCAACTGATCGAGGGCCGAGAGGAGAAGCGCAGCGTGGCCAACCTCAGCCTGCTGCTGCGGCTGGCCGCGGCGCTGGATCGCAGGCCGGCAGCCCTGATCGAGCGGCTGCGGCTCAAGGCCCAGGGACCTAAAGGACAGCCCAGCGGTTTTCTGATCGAGCTGCTGCCTCGATCCGTGGAGCCTGATCAGCCCCAGCCCGATCTGAGTCTGGAATGCTGGAGTCTGCGGTCCTGCGCGGCGGCCGTGCGTGAATCCACCGGTCTGGCGCTGCGGGTGGAAAGCACCGCTGAACTCAGCGCTGCGGCGCGAACCGCCGCCAGCGCACGTCGCTGATCGATCCCAGAGGCTGTGGTGGGCTCCCCTGCCATTGGGCGCGCACCAGATCCGGTCGGCCGGCAAGCACCTCCAGACCCTGGCTGCCCGGGAAGCTGCGGCTCCCCTGAAGCAATCCCTTGAACAGGGTGGTGCCATCGGGCTGGCGCACCTGCACCCAGCTCGCTTGGGCGCTGTCAAGCACCAGCCCCGAGGCTGGCCTGGGCTGTCGTGCGGCTGGCTGGGGCCTGGAGGGCGGTGCGGTAGGGGGTTGGACAGACCCTTGGCTGACCGAGGGTCCGGCGGCGGGTGCAGTGGGACCGAACTGGCGCCAGAGGCCCCAGCCGGCGGCCGCGGCCAGCAGCACAGCGAGCAGTGAGAGCAGGCCGCGGGGTCTGGCGCTGGCGTTGGCCCGGCGTTCCGGCGGGGGCAAGGCAGCGGCGTTGACCGGCGTTCTGGCTCTGGCCGGGCCGCCATTTGGGTTGGCGCGCAGGGCGGCCAGCTGCGGTTCGATGTCCAGCTTCAGCGCTCCGGCCACGCGTCGGGCCTGGGCGATCACGAACACCGCCTCGGGCAGCCGCTCCTGATCGGCGGTCTCCAGGGCCTGCAGTTGCTCCACCCCGATCCGCAGTCGGTCGGCAACCGTTTCCGCTGTCAGTCCCTGCGACTCCCGGGAGCGCCGCAGCAGCTGGCCCAGTTCTTCGAGATGCGCGCTCCAGGGTGTGGATGCGCCGGAACCTGGCGCAGCGTCGCCTTGCCCAGGCGGTGTAGGGGGGGACACGCCCAAGGGATCCATGGATGCGCAAAGTATGACGAACCCCTTCGGTTCGGGCCACGCCGGGCGCCTGGCAGAGCAGGTCGCCCCAGGCACCAGCAGCAGGGGATCAGAGCCGGCTGCTGAGCCAGGGAATCGCCATCAGCGTCAGCGTCAGCAGTAGGCGGGCCGTGAGGCCTGGGATCACCGTGGGGAGGACCAACAGAGCCATGCCGCTGATCAGCGCCGCGCCATTGGATTGCCGGCGTCCGTAGAGCAGATAGGCAGACCCGAGCGCACTGATCAACAGGCTGATGAACAGATCCGCCGGAGAAGGCATCGGTGGGGGTGCATCTGTTGAGATTGTCCCCAGCATGCAATGGGCATGTCGCCAGAGGTCGTCACAGATTGAATATCCGGGGATATCCACGTCGCTCGGTGACTTTGCACCAGACGACGCAATCCACCTGGATCCCGCTATTCAACAAGTGGGCGATACTGGATTCGAACCAGTGACCCCTTCCGTGTGAAGGAAGTGCGCTACCGCTGTGCTAATCGCCCGGATGTCCGCTGAGGCTGCAGGCTTGGCATCTGTCGCGGAACCCAATCGCCGGGGCCTTGAACGAGAGCCAATGGCTGCAGAGAACTCTGCGACCGATCAGTGATCGTAAGGGCGATGTTACTGCACCGGCTGCGTTCAGCCTCTCAGGGGTTGCCGCTGCGGCGCTGGGCGCAGCGCCCAGCCGATGCGGGTTCCAGGGTTTCAGCGCCTGAACCGGGGTGCTGACCAGGCAATCCACCTAGCCTGGAGCCCCTTGCCAGGCCGCCGTTGCCCTCCGGCTCCACCGGGACGATCCACCCCCAAGGTCTGACGCCCGAGCCGGAAACGGGTCAGCCCCTGTCGCTGCTGCTGGATGTGGAGGGGATGAAGTGTGGCGGCTGCGTCAACGCCGTGGAGCAGCGTCTGCGCCAGCAGCCAGGTGTGCTTGCCGTCAGCGTCAATCTGCTGACGCGTACGGCCTGGCTCGAGCTCGATCCGGCCCTGTTCGCACCGTCGGGTGATGCGCCTGGCTCTGAGGCTGCGGGGGCTGACAACGGTGAGACTGCCGCGGAGCCTGCCGGACAGTTCCCATCGATCGAGCCACTGCTGGCCGGCCTGCGTGATCTTGGCTTTCAGGCCCGTCCCCGCCGGGAGCAGGAAGTCCCCCTGAACCGCCGTGAGCGGCTGAGGAATCGCAGCTGGTGGCAGCAGTGGCGTGCCCTGTTCATCGCTCTGGTGCTGGTGCTGGTCTCAGCCCTGGGCCACACCGCCGAGAGCCTCTCCCCCGATCCCGCAACGCCCCTGGGAGCCCTCGCCAATCCGTGGCTGCATGCCCTGGTGGCCACGGTCGCCCTGGCTGGTCCAGGCCGTTCGATCCTGCTGCAGGGGGGCAGGGCGCTGCTGAGCGGTGTGCCCACGATGGACAGCCTTGTGGGGCTGGGTCTGGCCAGTGCCTGGCTGGCCAGCGCCGTCGGTCTGCTGGTGCCTGGCTCGGGCTGGCCCTGCTTCTTCAACGAGCCGGTGATGTTGCTGGGCTTCGTGCTCGCGGGCCGTTTCCTCGAGGAGCGGGCCCGCTGGCGCACTGGCCGCGCCATCGAGGAACTGGCGGCCCTGCAACCTGACCTCGCCCTGCTGCTGGTCGATGACGGTCCGCCCAGGCAGGTGCGGGTGGGCGGCCTCAGGCCGGGAGACCGGCTTCAGATCCTGCCGGGGGACCGCGTCCCTGTGGATGGTGTGATTTCTGACGGGGAATCGGCGGTTGACCTCTCGGCGCTCACCGGGGAATCCCTGCCCGTGGTGGTCTCGAGCGGCAGTGAACTGGCAGCCGGCAGCCTCAACCTCACAGCGCCACTGCAGCTGGTGGTGCAGCGCTCTGGCGCCGAGAGCGCCATTGCCCGGATCGTCCATCTGGTGGAGCAGGCTCAGGCCCGCAAGGCGCCGATCCAGGGTCTGGCGGATCGGGTGGCGGGGCGATTCGCCCTGGCGGTGCTGCTGATGGCCCTGGCCACCCTGCTGTTCTGGTGGCTGCTCGGAGCCGCTCTCTGGCCCCAGGTGCTGCGGGCCAGCGCTGGTGCCATGGGCATGCATGCCTCCCACGGCGCCATGGCGATGGCCCCGGTGGCCTCGACCATGCCGTTTGCCCTGGGCCTGCAGCTGGCGATCGCCGTCCTTGTGGTGGCCTGCCCCTGCGCGCTCGGTCTGGCCACTCCCACGGCGATCACGGTGGGTTGCGGCCGGGCTGCCCGCGCCGGCCTGCTGTTCCGCGGCGGCGATGCGATCGAGACCGCCGCCGCTTTGCGCACGGTTCTCTTCGACAAGACCGGCACGTTGACCCTCGGGCGGCCCCTGGTCACCGCCGTGGAGCCTCAGGCTGCGCTCTCCTCGGATCGGATCGTGCAGCTGGCCGCCAGCCTCGAGAGCCAGAGCCGTCATCCCTTGGCCCATGCCCTGCTGCAGGAGGCCCAGGCCAGGGGCCTGTCCCTGATTTCGGTGGAGAAGGGTCAGACGATCGCCGGGGAGGGAGTGCAGGGCCGGCTGGCCGCCCTGCCGCTGGACTGGTCCCTGGAGAATCCGGAGGCCGGCTCCACGCCGCTGCTGCGGTTGGGCCGTCTGGAGTGGCTGGCTGATCAGGGTGTCGCGGTGGGCGAGCAGGCCCTCACCCGCCAGCAACGCCTTGAGGCAGATGGTGCCACCGTGCTGGCCCTGGCCGCGGAGCAGTGTCTGCTCGCTCTGGTGGCCGTGGAGGATCAGCCCCGTCCGGATGCGGCCGCCACCCTCAAGGCGCTGAGACAGCGAGGTCTGCGGCTGGCGCTGCTCAGCGGCGATCGCCGCGCTGCCGTCGAACGACTGGGTCAGAAGCTGGGGTTCCGCGCAGAAGAACTGGCCTGGGAGCTGCGGCCCGAACAGAAGCTCGAGCGGATTCTCAGCGCCCGCAGCAGCGGTCCTGTGGCCATGGTCGGCGATGGGATCAATGATGCGCCGGCACTGGCTGCCGCCGATCTGGGCATCGCCATGGGCACCGGCACCCAGATCGCGCAGGAGACCGCCGATCTGGTGGTGCTGGGGGATCGTCTTGAGGGTGTACTCCAGGCGATCGTGATCGCCTCCCGCACCATGGCCAAGGTGCGCCAGAACCTCTTCTGGGCTTTCAGTTACAACCTGATCGTGCTGCCGATCGCCGCCGGCGCCCTGCTGCCGGTCTGGTCTCTGCGCCTCACGCCGCCTCTTGCAGCTGTGCTGATGGCCCTCAGCTCGATCACCGTCGTGGTCAATGCCCTGTTGCTCCAAGGATCGGATCTGTTTGACAGGAGCCGCCGCAGTGTCGCTTGAGAGGGCTGACTTGGATGATCAGGCCGAAGGCGCTCCTGCCGCTGCAGCGTCGGCGCCCGGGCGCTTTCTGGTGCTGGAGGGGATCGATGGCTGCGGCAAGACAACCCAGCTCGAAGCCCTTGCCGCCTGGCTGCCGCAGAGTGGCCTGCTGCCGCCCGGTGCCTCGCTGGTGCGGTCGCGTGAACCCGGGGGCACGGCGCTCGGTCAGGCGTTGCGGCAGCTGCTGCTGCATCCAGCGGCCGAAGAGGCCCCCTGCCATCAGGCCGAGCTGCTGCTCTACGCCGCCGATCGGGCCCAGCATCTGGCCCGCGTGATCCGCCCGGCCCTGGCCGCCGGCCACTGGGTGCTCTGCGATCGTTACAGCGGTTCGACAGCGGCCTACCAGGGCTACGGCAGGGGGCTTCCCCTCACCCTGATCGATCAGCTGGAGGCGATCGCCACCGAGGGGCTCCAGCCCGATCTCACCCTCTGGCTGGACCTGCCGCTGGAGCTCTCGCAGCAGCGCCGGAAGCAGCGCCAGCTCGATCGCCTGGAGGCGGCCGGTGCCCCTTTCCTGCAGCGTGTGGCTGACGGTTTCGCCGTGCTGGCCCGGCAGCGCCGCTGGCGCCGGATCGATGCCTCCGCCACGCCTGCTGAGGTCACCGAGGCCTGTAGGCATGCGGTTCGAGAGGCTCTGGAACTCCCAGGCGCTCCCAGGATGGATCGCTCAGCAGGCGCCTGAGCCAGAGTCGGCGGATGCAGTGCCTGTTCACCGATCTGCTGGGGCAGCCCAGAGCCGTTTCGCTGCTGGAGGCCGCTCTGGAGCGCCGCCGCATCGCTCCGGCCTATCTGTTCGCCGGCCCTGCCGGGGTGGGCCGACGGCTGGCGGCTCTGCGCTTTCTCGAGGGGGTGATCGCTGGCCCCCAGCCGGAGGCGGGCGCCGGCCGGGATGCCGCGAGTGCACTGCGGCGGCGGCTGGAGCAGGGCAACCATCCCGATCTGCTCTGGGTGGAGCCCACGTACCAGCATCAGGGCCGCCTGGTGCCGGCCAGTCAGGCTGGCGCAGAGGGCGTGAACAGGCGCACGGCGCCCCAGATCCGGTTGGAGCAGGTGCGCGAGATCGCCCGTTTCCTGGCCAGGCATCCGGTGGAGGCACCCGGGCCGCTTGTGGTGATCGATGGCGCAGAGGCGATGGCGGAGGCTGCCGCCAATGCTCTGCTCAAGACCCTCGAGGAACCGGGACGCGGCTTGCTGCTGCTGATCAGCGCCGCGCCGGAGCAACTGCTGAGCACCATCCGCTCCCGCTGCCAGCAGATTCCCTTCCTGCGCCTCTCAACCGAGCATCTGGAGGCGGTGCTGGCCCGCTTGCCGCAAGATGCCGACGATGGACCTGCGGAAGGGCAGGATCCTCCTGAACTGCGGGAGCTGGCGGCAGGTTCTCCCGGGGCGCTGTTGGAGCACCGCCGCCGCTGGCGGGAGCTCCCCGATGGGCTGCCCCAGCGTCTGCTCGGTCTTCAGCAGGATCCCCTCGAGGCGCTGGGGCTGGCCAGGGATCTGAGCGAGGCCCTGGAGGGAGAGCAGCAGCTCTGGCTGCTCGACTGGTGGCAGCTGGCCCTGTGGCGCAGGCATGGACCGGCGGTGGACCTGGGGCGGCTGCAGCGGCTGCGATCCCAGCTGCAGGCCTATGTCTCTCCGCGGCTGGCCTGGGAGGTGGCTCTGCTGCAGCTGGGAGGGTGCCTGAACTGAGCCGTCAGGCGGCCTGTGTCGCTTTTTCGGAGGCGATCCGGTCGCGGGTTTCGCGGGCCTCGCGCATCAGGGTCTCAAGGCCGGCTGCCTGCTCGCCGCTGGGAAGCTCCAGGCAGTAGCCCGCGCCGTAGACGGTTTTGATGAAGCGGGGCTTGCGGGGATCCGGTTCGAGCTTGGTGCGCAGGTGACGCACGTGCACGCGGATGGTTTCGATGTCGTCGTCGGGTTCATAGCCCCACACCTCCTTGAGGATCAGGGAGGGGGAGACCGTCTGGCCATGGCGTTGCAGCAGGCAATGCAGCAGCTCGAATTCCAGGTGGGTGAGGCGCACGGGCTGATCAAACCAGATGGCCTCGAAACGCTCCGGCACCAGGGTGAGGCAGCTGTAGCTGAGGATCTCGTTGGTCTTGCTCGACTGGGGGGCCCTGTCGCTGCGGCGCAGCAGAGCCTTCACCCGCACCATCAGCTCCTCGAGGTCGAAGGGTTTGGCGAGGTAGTCGTCGGTGCCGGAGTTGAAGCCGCTGACCTTGTCCTTGGTGCTGCCCAGGGCGGTGAGCATCAGGATCGGGATCCTGGCGGTGCGTTCGTCGCGGCGCAGGCGCTGACAGAGCGTGAGGCCGTCGACCTTGGGGAGCATCAGGTCGAGCAGGATCACATCGGGGCTGTACTGGAGTGCCAGGGCCTGCCCCCGGATTCCGTCCTCGGCCCGCTGCACATCGAAGCCACCATGCTCCAGGTGGCCGGCCACCAGTTCACGCATGTCGCTGTCATCTTCGATCAGCAGGATGCAGGGCTTCATGGAGATCGGTTCAGGCGTCCTGAGCGGGCTGGAGCGGGAGTTTGCCTTGCTGCGTGTGGTGAGATCGGCGGAGTGCCTCCGGCGTTGAGCCGATGCATTGCGCAGAACATCCGCCACCGAGGGGGCTGTCGCGTCGCATTCTCTTCGGTTTTCGTCATTCCGGTAGGCCGCAGCCGGCCCCGGGGCAGCTGTTGCCAGCCTCCTTGGCCCCTTTGGATCCTCCGCCGCTGGCTGCTTTCGCGGCAAACCCTTGCGGCGCCAAGGGTTTCACGTGTCTCCTGCCTGTTGCAGCCGCAGGGATCTTCCGAATTTCTTTCACTGCAATGTTTTGCGGACTGCTCGCCGCTTGGCCCAGCCGGGCTGGCATCGCCACTAAGGCAGCGCAGGCTGTCGTGCAGGGCAGCTGCGCAGGCTGGCTGCGCAGACTTGCTGCGCAGAACGCGGACCTGCTTGCAGCAGCGGAGAGAGCTGAACTAGAGAGAACTCCCCGGGCGGGATTCGAACCTGCGACCAATCGGTTAACAGCCGACCGCTCTACCACTGAGCTACCGAGGAATGGACCGGACATGGCCGGAAACTGATGGGCCGATGAAGATCGGCGGGTCAGCTCCGGTCGAAGCCTGAGGTCACCCGGAATTCCGGGATGGAGGAGACCCTACCCCTGAGCCCCGCCGCTGGGCAAGGGGTGGAGTTGCCTTCGCAGCCGGGCACCGCTTCTCCAGGGGCCGACGCGGCCCCGCTCCATGCGCGCCGCTCCGTCGCACTGCTCCAGCTCTTCGAGCCGGTGGGTGATCCAGAGCGCTGCAAGCCTGCCCGATTGCTGCGGGCAAAGGCTGCGGATCAGCGCCAGCACCTCCCGCTGGCTGTCGGGATCGAGCAGGGCGGTGGGTTCATCGAGAAGCAGCAGATCCGCTTCGCTGGCGAGGGCGCCGGCGATGGCCAGGCGCTGCTTCTGCCCGCCGCTGAGGGTGTGAATCGGACGGTTCGCGAAACCGGCGAGGCCCACCTGCGCCAGAGACTGCTCCACACGGTGGCGGCGTTCCGCGGCCGGCAGCTGGGGGGGCAGGCTCAGCAACAGATCGCTGGCACAGCTGGGAAGCAGCAGCTGATGATCGGGGTTCTGGAACACCAGGGCTACGCGGCCGCCCGCTCGGATGCTGCCGCCATCGGGGGTGAGCAGGCCGGCGATCAGGCGCAGCAGGGTGCTCTTGCCGCTGCCGTTGCTGCCCACCAGCATCCACAGCCCCGGGCCTGGCAGGGTGAGATCGCACCCCGGCAGGACCGGATCGCCCGACCCCCAGCCGAA
This sequence comes from Synechococcus sp. ELA057, assembly GCA_037144195.1. Classification (GTDB taxonomy): domain Bacteria; phylum Cyanobacteriota; class Cyanobacteriia; order PCC-6307; family Cyanobiaceae; genus Cyanobium. The sequence continues at coordinate 539 of JBAWXG010000051.1, read as the reverse complement.
GCGGAGGCCCTTGATCTCCAGGGGGCAGGCGGGGGGCATGGCCGGGCTGCCGCGATGGTGGCTCAGGATTCCAGGGCGAAGCCTGGTCTGCGGCTGCCGCCACCAGCAGCCGACTTCTCATAGGTCTGCACGGCCAGGATCTCGCTGCTCAGCAGGCTGACGCGCTTGTCTTCATCCTTCTCGCAGGTGAGCTCCAGCACGCGTGGGTGGCCGGATTCCAGCGCCTGCCGGATCTCCTGGTAGAGGCCATGGGCGGCGTCGAGCTCCTTGCGCTGCACGCTGATCGGCATGGGGCTGAGCCGGAGGGAAAGCTCGATCACGAACATGGAGAAGGTCCTGAGCGGATGAGAGCACTCTGGCGAATCGCCCGCTGCCCCCGCTGCCGTGGGTACTTCTGCTCATTCACGGGCGGGGGCCCCGCCGATTCCACATCGAGCCGCCGGTTGCCCGTACAGTCGCGAGGTAAAGCTTCGTTAAGCAAGCTCATGACGATCGCTGCAGGGCGCTTGCCCCAGCGGGGATGGTTCGACGTCCTCGAC
>JBAWXG010000050.1:0-20345 GCA_037144195.1 Synechococcus sp. ELA057 | reverse complement strand
CCCTGTTCCACGATCCGGCCACCCTCCAGCACCAGGATCCGATCCGCCTCCTGCACGGTGGCGAGGCGGTGGGCGATCACCAGAACGGTGCGGCCCTTCATCGCCTGCTTCAGGCCCTGCTGCACCGCCTCCTCGGCTTCGGCATCCAGGGCACTGGTGGCTTCATCCAGCAGCAGGATGGCCGGATTGCCGAGCACGGCACGGGCGATCGCCAGGCGCTGCAGTTGACCGCCGGAGAGATTGCCGCCCCGCTCTTCGATCCGGCTGTCGTAGCCATGGGGGAGAGCTTCAATGAAGCCGGCGGCGTTGGCGAGCCTGGCGGCTTCGCGCACCTGTTCGATGCTGGCCGGGCGACCGAAGGCGATCGCCTCGGCCACGGTTCCGGCAAACACCCGGCTCTGCTGCGCCACCATGGCCAGGGCATGCCGCAGATCCCTGGCCCGCAGATCGGCAAGGTCCTGGCCATCGAGCAGAACGCGCCCGCGCTGGGCCGTGTGGAAGCGAAGCAGCAGCGAGAACAGGGTGCTTTTGCCAGCACCTGATGGACCGACCAGCGCCACCACCTGGCCTGGCTCCACGAACAGATCGAGATCGTGCAGCACGGGCTGCTGCGGGTCGTAGCCGAAGCTCACCCCTTCGAAGCGCAGCTCGCCGCGCACGGGTCCCAGGGGCCTGGCGCCGGGGCGATCCGGTGTCTCCACCGGTTCCTGCTCGATCGCTCTGAGCCGTTTGAGCGAGGCCTGCCCCTGCTGCAGTTCGTTGAAATTGACCGTGAGATGGGAGATCGGATCGATCAACATCAGCAGAGCCGTCATGAAGGTGGCGAACTCCTGGGCGCTGAGGCCGTTCACACCGATGCGCCACGCCCCCATCAGCAGCACCGCCAGGATGCCGAAGGCTTCGATGAAACCCACCACCGGGTGTTGCTGCGCCAGCAGCCGCATCGAGCGGTAACGGGCGCGCCGGTGCAGATCGATCTCCTGTTCGAAACGTTGCTGCAGCCAGGGTTCGGCGGCATAGGCCCGCACCAGCGGCAGCCCTGAGATCGCCTCGGCCAGCAGGGCAGCAAGATCGCTCACCTGTTTCTGGCTGCGCTCGGCGGCGGCCATCACCCGGGCTCCGAAGGCGCTCACCAGCAGCGCCACCAATGGCGCCAGGGTCAGCGTCGCCAGCGCCAACGGCCAGTCGAGCCAGATCATGTACCCGAGGACCACCACCAGCTGCAACAGGCTTGGTGTCGTGTCCTGAATCGTCTTGTAGATCACTTCGCCCACCCGGTCGGCATCCTCGGTGAGCCGATAGGTGAGGTCTCCGGCCGAGAGCTTCTCCAGCGAGGCGAATTCGAGCGTCTGCAGCCGTGCGAACAGCCGGCGGCGCAGCTCCTGGCTCACCTGCAGGGCCGGACCCGCCAGCAGGGTGTCCTGGCCGAACTGGGCCGTCTTCTGCAGCAGGAACACCGCCAGCGCCGCCACCACTGCCCGCAGGGCCGTGGGCACGTCGCCGGCGCCGATGGCCGGGATCAGGTGGCCTGCCAGCCAGGCCAGCACCGGGAAGCTGACGACGAAGACGACCGTGCACAGCCAGCCGGCGATCAGGCGTCGCCGGTGAGGCCGCAGCAGGGGCAGCAGCCTGCGGAAGCCCGCCGGCGAAGATGCAAGCATCGCCAAACCCTACGTCCCTGGCCTGGAGGCTCTGTTCATTCGTGAAGCTGGATCAGTTCCTGAAATGGCAAGCGCTGGCTGGCACGGGCGGCGAGGCCAAGATGCGCATCCAGCGGGGTGATGTGCGGGTGAACGGGGTGATCGAGACCCGTCGAGGCCGGCAGCTGCGCAGCGGCGATGCCGTGGCGATCGATGGCCGCGAGTGGATCGTGGCCGGTGAGGGGGGAGGTTCGGTCAGCGCTTAGCTTGGGTGATCGTCGCTGCAAAAGGAGGTGCTGCGGGTGCGCAAATCCGTGATCGCCGGCAACTGGAAGATGCACATGACCTGTGCCCAGACGCGGGAATTCGCTGCCGTCTTCCGACCGCTGATCGCCGATCTGCCCAGTGACCGGCAGGTGGTGCTGGCTCCTCCGTTCACCTCCATTCCCACCCTCTGCCGTCATCTGGAAGGTGCCGGCGTCGCGATCGCCGCTCAGAACGTGCACTGGGAGGAGAGTGGTGCCTACACCGGCATGGTCTCGGCCCCGATGCTGGTGGAACACGGCGTCAGCCACGCCATCGTGGGCCACAGCGAGCCGCGCAAGTACTACAGCGAGACCGACGAGCAGATCAACCTGCGTGCACGCACGGCACAGCGCTTCGGCTTGATTCCGATCCTCTGCGTGGGCGAGAGCCTCGATCAGCGCGATGCCAGAGAGACGGAGCGGGTGATCCACCGTCAGATCGAGCAGGGGCTCGAGGGTGTCGATCCTCTGAGGCTGATCGTGGCCTACGAGCCGATCTGGGCCATCGGCACGGGCAAGACCTGCGCGGCCCAGGAGGCGAATCGCATCTGCGGCCTGATCCGGGGCTGGGTGGGCAATCCCGATGTGATCGTGCAGTACGGGGGCTCGGTCAACCCCGGCACCATCGATGATCTGATGGCCCAGTCGGAGATCGATGGGGTGCTGGTGGGCGGTGCGTCGCTCGACCCCCAGAGCTTTGCCCGCATCGCCAACTACCAGGTGCCGGTCTCCGTCGGATGAGCCTCCCCTGGGGGCAGCGCACCGCCGTGATGGGCGTGATCAACATCACGCCCGATTCCTTCAGTGATGGTGGTCTGCACCTCGTACCGGAGCGGGCGCTGGCCCAGGCCCGGCGGATGGTGGCCATGGGGGTCGATCTGCTCGATCTGGGTGCCCAGAGCACCCGACCCGGAGCTGATGACGTGGGCGTCGAGGAGGAACGGAGGCGCCTGCTGCCCGTTCTTCAGTTGATCGCCGCGGCCATTGCTTCAGCGGAGTTTCCGCCTGAGCTGCTGATCTCGGTGGACACCTTCCATGCCGCTGTGGCGGAGGCGGCTCTGGCTGCCGGTGCTGACTGGATCAACGATGTGCGCGGCGGCAGTGCGCGGCGCGATCCCGCGATGGCTTCTCTGGTGGCGGCATCGGGCTGCTGCTACGTGCTGACCCATAGCCGTGGCGACAGTGCGGGCATGGATGCTCTGGCCACGTACCACGATGTGGTGACCGAGGTGCGCGCGGAGCTGGAGCAGGCCACCGATCAGCTCCTGGCGGAGGGCGTCGAGCCTGGCCAGATCCTCTGGGATCCGGGTCTCGGTTTTGCCAAGACCACTGAGCAGAACCTGGAGTTGCTGCGCCGGCTGCCGGAGCTGGCGATAGCGGGATACCCGCTGCTGGTGGGTCCTTCCCGCAAACGCTTCATCGGTGCGGTGCTGGAGCAGCCGAATCCCCGCCAGCGCCTGTGGGGTACAGCGGCGGTGTGCGCCCAGGCGATCGCCCGGGGGGCGGATGTGCTGCGGGTGCACGATGTGGGCCCCATCGTGCAGGTGGCGCGGATGAGCGATGCCCTCTGGAGGGGCTGATCAGACCTCCTTGACCCCCTCGATGCGGTCTTCGATCTCCTGGTAGATCTCCTGCAGCTGCTGGATGTTGGCGTCGGAGGTCTCCCAGTAGCCTCGACCGTTGACTTCCAGCAGGGTGCCGACGATGCGGCGGAAGCTGTGGGGATTGAGCTCCATCAGCCGCTTGCGCATCTCGGGATCGTTGATGAAAGTCTCGTTGGCCTCCTCGTAGACGAAATTGTCGACTGCACCGCTGGTGGCGCTCCAGCCCAGGGTGAAGTTGAGGCGCTTGGCCACCTCTCTCACCCCTTCGTAGCCGGAGTTCAGCATGCCCTCGTACCACTTGGGATTGAGCAGCTTGGTGCGTGAATCGAGCCGGATCGTTTCACCCAGCGTGCGCACCTGGGCATTGGCCGTGGTGGTGTCGGCGATGTAGCTGGCCGGAGCCTTGCCATCGTCGCGCAGGCCCTGGATCAGCTTGGTGGGATCGGAATCGAAGTAGTGGCTCACATCGGTGAGTGAGATCTCGGCGGAATCCAGATTCTGGAAGGTCGCGTCGGCGGTTTTCATCACAGACTCGAACACCTCGCGCTTCTGATTCATCTCACCCGGATTGTCAGCGTTGAAGGCGAAGGTCTTGCGGGAGAGATACATCTCCTGCAGTTCACCCTCCTCCTCCCAGGTGCTGTTCTCAACCGCCAGGTTGACATTGGAGCTGTAGCTGCCGCTGGCATTGGAGAAGACGCGCGTGGCGGCATCGCGCAGGGAGATCCCTTCCTTGGCCGCCTGCTCCTGGGCGTGCTTGCGCACAAAATTCATCGCCACAGGTTCATCGGCCTCCGCGGCCATCTTCACGCCCTGATCGATCAGCGCCATCTGGTTGATGAACAGATCGCGGAACACACCGCTGCAGTTGACCACCACATCGATGCGGGGACGACCGAGCTCCTCCAGGGAGATCAGCTCCAGCTTGTTGACGCGGCCGAGGGAATCGGGCACGGGTTTGACACCGATGAACCAGAGGATCTGGGCGAGGGACTCGCCGTAGGTCTTGATGTTGTCGGTGCCCCAGAGCACACAGGCGATCGTCTCGGGCCAGGCGCCCTGCTCTTGCTTCTGCCGCTCGATCAGCTTGTCGACCACCCCCTTGGCGGCGGCAACGGCAGCTCTGGTGGGGATCGCCTGGGGATCGAGCGCGTGCAGGTTCTTGCCGCTCGGCAGCACGCCGGGATTGCGGATCGGATCACCGCCCGGGCCGGGCAGCACGTATTCACCATCGAGGGCCCGCAGCAGGCTCTGCATCTCCAGATCGGCACACACCTGCTCCAGGCAGAACTGCAGGTAGCCGAACAGGCGATCGAGCTCTGTCTGATCCACTGCGGTGAACCCGGCTGTGCGGCAGGCGCTCAGCCAGGGGCTCGGCAGTTTGATGCCGAACCCCTCAAGCAGCGTGAACATCCAGCCGAAATTGCGCCGCAGGCTCACGCGGCCATCGGATCCGGTGACGGACTTCACCATGGCTCCCACTGCGGCGCGGCTGGTTTCGGTGATGCGGCGGTTGAGCTCCACATCTGCCAACACGCCCGCGTCGTTGCCGCTGTAGACCGCGTCGATCGTGCGCCCCAGGCTTTCCGCCAGCAGACCGGGCAGGGATCGCAGGCCGTCGTCTTCCCGTTCGAGGGCGGCGATGTTCACCAGGGTGGCGATGGCCTCCTCGGCGGTCGGAGGCTTGCCGATCGTGTGCAGGCCACAGGGCAGCAGACGGCTCTCGATCTCCATCAGCTGGCGATAGACAGCGCCAATCACGGAGTCCCTGGCGTCCAGATCCAGCTCAGCAGCGTCCGCCTCAGGCAGCTCCACGTCCTTGTCGAGGTTGCACTGGCGGGCCGTCTCCACCACCGCGTTGACGATCTGCACGCCGCGGGAGCCCTCGCGCAGTTGCTGATAGCTGCCCACCAGTTCGCCCAGCTCCTTGAGGCCCTTGTAGAGGCCGGCATTCTCGGCAGGCGGGGTGAGGTAGCTGATCGTTTCGGCGTATCCCCGGCGCTTGGCGATCGTGGCTTCGCTGGGATTATTGGCGGCGTAGTAATACAGATTGGGCAGCGATCCGATCAGCGAATCGGGGTAGCAGGTTTCACTCATGCCCATCTGCTTGCCGGGCATGAACTCCAGCGAGCCGTGGGTGCCGAAATGCAGCACTGCATCGGCACCCCAGACCTTCTCGAGATAGGTGTAATACGCCGCGAAGCCGTGATGGGGGCTGGCGCTGCGGGAATAGAGCAATCGCATCGGATCACCCTCGTAGCCGAATGTGGGCTGAACCCCGACAAACACGTTGCCGAAGTGGCGGCCGTAGATCAGCAGGTTGGTGCCATCGCTGTTGAGATTGCCTGGAGGCCTGCCCCAGTTCTCCTCCAGCCGCTCGGAATACGGGGTGAGCCGCTCGTACTCCTCAACGCTCATGCGGTGGGCGATCGCCAGCTCCGGTGAGCCCTCCATCGCCTCCGGATCCTTGAGCACAGCCTCCATCAAGGCCTTTGGTGTGCTGGGGAGATCCGTCACGTCATAGCCCTTGAGCCGCATCTCCTCCATCACCCGATGGATCGAGCCGAAGACATCGAGGTAGGCCGCGGTGCCCACGTTGCCTTTGTCGGGGGGGAAGCTGAACACCGTGATCGCCAGCTTCTTGTCGCTGCGCGGTTTGATCCGCAGCGTGGCCCAGCGGATGGAGCGTTCGGCGATCGCCTCGACCCGATCCTGCAGGGTGTGCGCCTTGCCGGTGGCGTCGTCGCGGCCGCTGAGCACGATCGGTTCGATGGCGCCATCGAGTTCAGGAATGGCGATCTGCAGGGCCACCTGCACCGGATGGAGACCCAGATCGCTCTCCTCCCATTCCTGCGTGGTCTGGAAGACCAATGGCAGAGCCACCATGTAGGGGCGATTGATCTTCTTGAGTACCTCGATCGCCTTGGGGTGATCCTGTCTGGCCGGTCCTCCGACAAGGGCGAATCCGGTGAGGCTCACCACCCCATCCACCAACGGGATCTCGGGGTTGAGCGGATCGAAGAAGAACGCATTCACCGGCCTGGTGAAGTCAAGCCCGCCACAGAACACCGGGATCACCGTGGCTCCCCGGTACTCGAGCTCCTGAATCACTGCCACGTAATGGGCCTCATCACCGGTGATGATGTGGCTGCGTTGAAGCACAAGACCGATCACCGGTCCATTGGCGGTCTGGGCCGCGCGGTCTTTGCGGCTGGCGTTCCAGTTGAGGTACTCCTTGATGTCTTCGAACATCGCTGGAGCCAGCGGATGCCAGATTCCCAGATCGGGAAAGACGACCGGATCGGCGACCTGAAGTTCCGGCCGGCCTTCCGCGGCGCTTCCCTTGCCGCGTGGGAAGACGTATTTGTCCGCCAGCATCAACAGGAAGTTGCGCAGGTTGTCGGGTGTTCCACCCAGCCAATACTGGAAGCTGAGCATGAAGGAGCGGGCATCCTGTGCCTTCTCCACCGGCAGGTATTTGAGAACCGTCGGCAGCGTGTTGAGCAGCTTCAACATCGCGTCCTGGAAACCGGCGCCGCCGGCCTCCTTGCGCTTTTTCATGAAGCCTGCAATGGCTGATTTGCTCTGGCCGAGCTGGGCCATCGAGAAGCTGCCCAGCTTGTTCAGGCGCATCACCTCGGGCATCGAGGGGAACACCACGACAGCCTTGAGGCGCTCCCGCTGAGGGGCCACGGCTTCGACGACCTTCTGCGCCAGGTCCTCGATGAAGATCAGGGATGCGATGAACACGTCAGCCCGGGCGACGTCCTCACAGAAATCCGCGTAGTTCTGGGGATCGCGCAGCTCTTCGATCAGATAGCCGCTGAGCTCGACCGCCAGCGGTCCGTTCTGATCATTGAGGCTGGTGGCGGCGTTGGTCAGTGCGCTTTGGTACTGCGGCTCGAGCACCACATACACGGCCCGCATCACCGCACGCCCGTCGGGTCCCTGACCCGGAGCCGGGGTGACCCGGCGGTTGGCGGAGCGGACCTGGGTGAACATGCGGGGCGCGAAACGCTGTCTGGGAGGAGCCTACGCAAGGGCTATGGCCAGCTGTGGCCTGGCTGCTGGGTCGATGCCGCTGGCCTGATGGCGTGCCCGTGGCTAAACAGGGGGCCATGCGCATCCGCCTGCGACGCCCCACCGTCACCCAGGCCCTGGTGGGCGTGTTCCTGCCTCTGGTGAGCGGCACCGGCCTGCTGGTGGCCTGGATCGACGCCCAGCGGTTGGGTCAGATGATCACCAGCGCCAGCGAGGATCTGGTGCGGGCCCGCGCCGATCGTCTGCGCAGCAGCTGGGCGCGTCAGGTCGACCCTGTCAAGCAGATGCTCGAGCTGCAGGTGGTGCAGGAGGCTGTGCCGGCTCCGCCGCCGGCGTCCAGGTGGCGGTCCCTGCTGCCCCGCTTCCAGCAGATCCTGGCCCGTCACCCCCTGGTCACCGCTTACAACCTGGGCTGGCAGGACGGCTCCCTGTTCCGCGTGGTACGGGTGATGCAGTTCGACGGACGGCGTCTGCCGGGGTTGCCTCCCAGGGCTGCCTACCTGGTGGAGACGCTCGACCGTCGCCAGGGTGTGCCCCTGGCCAGGCGTGAGGCCTTTGACAGTGCTCTGCGTTCCCTGGGCCCTCTGCCCGTTCCCGAGCAGTTGCGTGATTACGACGTCACCCAGGCTCCCTGGTTCAGGTCGGCGCAGCGGGCTCGTGGCGAGATGGTCATCTCTCCCCCTCAGATGCTGAAGCTGACCGGGGGGCTGGGCTTCACGTTCTCCACTTCGGCGGATGGCCGCAGCGTGGCAGTGGCTGTTGTGCTGGCGGCCAATCTCGACAGCGTGCTGCAGCGGTTCCGGATCACGCCCGGCACCGAGCTGGCCGTGGTGGATGACAAGGCGCGACTGCTGCTCTCACCCGGCCGGGATGATGATGCGGATCGGATGCTGCCCCTGGGGCGCAGCCGCATCCCAGGCCTGGCGGCGATGGAGCCCCAGCTGCGGCAGCTGATGGGCTCCGCCGATCCCTTTCGGCAGCAACCGCGGCTGCGCGCCTTCCGCGCCGGTCGCAGGGCCTGGTACGGCGCCGTGGTGGGCATTCAGGATCCGCAGACCCGCAGCGGCAACTATCTGCTGATGGCGGTGCCCGCCGAGCAGCTGCTGGCCGATGCGCGCAAAGCCCTGCGGGCTGCTGAATTCACCACCCTGCTGGTGGTGCTGTTCTCGGCGCCGTTGGTGTTGCTGCTGGCCATGCGCATCGCCAGGCCCCTGAAGCAGCTTGCCCAGCAGGCGGCGCGCATTCGCCACTTCGATTTTGATTCACGTCCTGCCGTGGGCTCTCTTCTGCGCGAAGTGAACGACCTCGGTTCCACCGTGCAGGGCATGCGGGACACGATCCGATCCTTCCTGCAGAGTTCCGCCGCCCTGGGTGCGGAGCCGGATGTGGAGCTGCTGCTGCAGCGCCTGCTCGACGATGCGATCGAGGCCAGCGGTGCCCGCTCCGGCGTTCTCTACCGCGCCGATGCGAGCGAGCCCGATAACCAGTTGAAGCCCTTGCTTCAGCACGATCACGGCAGCGATGCTCCTTCCCTGCAGAGCCTGCCGCCGCTGGCGCCGGATGCGCTGGAGCAGGTCGGTGACAGCAACGCGCTGGTGTTGCCGCTTCGCAGCCGGGATGGGGGGCTGCAGGGGGCTCTGGCGCTGCGATTCGATCGGCCCCCGGAAGACGCGCGGGTGGCCTTCTGCCGGGCCCTGTCGGGCAGTGCGGCCGTGGCCCTGGAGACCCGCAGCCTGATCGCGGCCCAGAAGGCCCTGTTCGAGGCCTTCGTGCAGCTGCTCGCCGATGCGATTGACGCCAAGAGCCCTTACACGGGAGGGCACTGCGCCCGGGTGCCTGCCCTGGCCAGGGCACTGGCGGAGGCGGCCTGTGATGCCAAGGAGGGGCCCTTCGCTGCCTTTGAGCTCACCGATCGGGATTGGGAGGCCCTGCACCTGGCGGCCTGGCTGCATGACTGCGGCAAGGTGACGACGCCGGAGTTTGTGGTCGACAAGGCCACCAAGCTGGAGACGCTTTACGACCGCATCCATGAGGTGCGGATGCGTTTTGAGCTGCTCAAGGCGGAGGCGGAGACCGCCTACTGGCGCGGCGTGGCGGAAGGCGGAGATCCCGATGCCCTGCGGCAAGCCCGCGACAGGATCTGGGCGGATCTGGATGCGGATTTTGCCTTCGTGGCCGCCTGCAATCAGGGTGGCGAGCGGATGGAGCCCGAGCAGATCCAGCGGCTTGAGCGGATCGCGTCACGACGCTGGCGCCGCACCCTCGACGATCGCCTCGGTATCTCCGCTGACGAACGGCGTCGCTGCGCCGGTGAAGCCGAGGTTTCGCTGCCCGTTCTCGAGCCCCTGCTGAGCGATCGCACCCGCCATCGCATCGAGCGGCTGCCCCAGCAGCGACTGCCCAGCGACAACCCCTGGGGCTTCACCATGCGGGAGCCGGAGCTGCTCTACAACCGCGGCGAGCTCGCCAACCTCTGCATCAGCCGCGGCACCCTCAGTGAGGAGGAGCGCTACAAGATCAACGAGCACATCATCCACACGATCCGGATGCTGGAAGCCCTGCCGTTTCCGGCCCATCTCCGCGACGTGCCGGAGATCGCCGGCGGGCATCACGAGCGCATGGATGGGAAGGGATACCCACGCAGCCTCTCGGCCGAGCAGATGAGCCCTCTGGCGAGGGTGATGGCGATCGCCGATGTCTTCGAGGCTCTCACCGCCTCTGATCGGCCCTACAAGAGTGGCAAACCCCTCTCGGCGGCCCTGGCGATCATGGCCGCGATGGTGCGAGACCATCACCTCGATCCGGAGCTGTTCGAGCTGTTTCTGCGCTCAGGCGCCTGCAGGCGCTACGCCGAGGACCATCTCGCCGAGGATCAGTGCGATCCGGTGGATGTGGAGGCTGTTCTTGCCGCCTCTCGCCCCGGCAACGCGTAGCCGAGGCGCTCCAGCAGGGGGCCGGCCATGCAGGTGGTGATCAGGGCCATGAGGACGCCCATGGTGAACAGCTCCTGGGAGATCACCCCCAGCGACAGTCCGACGTTGAGGACCACCAGTTCCGTCAGGCCACGGGTGTTCATGAGCCAGCCCAGGGCCTGAGCCTCACGAGGGGGTAACCCGCTGCGCCTGGAGACCCACCAGACCCCCACGAATTTGCCCAGGACCGCAACCAGCAGCACCAGGGCTGCGGCCAGCCACAGGACGGGGCTGTTGAGGCTGCCGATCCGGGTGTTCAGGCCGCTGATGGCAAAGAACAGGGGCAACAGCAGCCGCAGCACCACCATTTCCATGCGCACCGCCAGCCAGTTTTTCAACGCCTCATCGCGGGGCATGGCCAGACCCCAGAGAAACGCACCGAAGATCAGATGCACCCCCAGCATCTCGGTGATCACGCCGCTGAACACGGCTCCGCAGAACAGCAGCGTCTGCATCAGTTCCCGCGGCGCTCTCCCCTGCCGTTGCCGTTGTTCCAGAAGCCGGCGCAGCGGTGCCGAGGCCAGCAGCAGGACCACCGCGTAGAGGGCGGTGCCCACCAGGGTCCCAAGCGCACTGAGCAGGGACCCCGAACGGCTGATGGCGGTCACGACAGCCAGCAGCGTCCAGCCCACGACGTCGTCAAAGGCGGCGGCACTGATCGCCACCGCGCCGATGGGTTGGCCGATCAACTGGCGTTCATTGAGGATTCTGGCCAGCACGGGGAAGGCGGTGATCGCCATCGCGGTGCCCAGAAACAGGGCTCCGGCGATGGATTGGTGATGGGGCAGCAAGGCGGGCTGCCAGCGTTCCAGCAGACCTGCCAGCGCGATTCCGAGCACGAGGGGAACCGCGATCCCCACCAGGGAGATGCGACTGGCCAGGGGAATGCGCCCTGCCAGCAGCCGGGGATTCATCTCCAGCCCGATCAGAAACATGAACAGCACCAACCCCAGCTGGGACAGCAGCGTGAGCTGGGACTGCACGGCGGGAGCGAACAGCCACTGGCTGAGCTGGGGCAGCACACTCCCCAGCAGGCTCGGACCCAACAGGATCCCCCCCACGATCTCCCCCATCACCCTGGGCTGGCCGATCCGTTCGGCAACCTGACCGATGACCTGGGCTGTGAGCACGATCACACCCACGGCCAGCAGAGCGGTGAGGCTGGTGGGAATGGCCATGGTTGGGGACGCCTGGCCCCATTCTGTGGAGCATCCCCGGAGCCCATAGGCTCGTTGCAGGGGCGATGTGGGTGTTCTGAAACACCTCCCATCCGTCCTCTTCTGAGCATCCACCCAGCTGAGTTCCTCGATGGCAGCGACTGACCCATCCCCCATCCCTGATCAGCTGCCCACCAGCGCTGGGAGCAAGCCTCTCCCTGTGGTGGTGGCCGGTGCACTCGGGCGCATGGGGGCGGAGGTGGTGAAGGCCGTGATGGCTGCGCCTGATTGCCGGCTGATCGCTGCCGTCGACAACACCCCCGGCAAGGAGGGCTGCGATGTGGGCGTGGAGCTGGGCCTCGGGGAACTGGATGTCGCGGTGAGCTCCGATTTTGAGGGCAGCCTCTGCCAGGCCAGCCAGGCGGTGCGCAACGACGGCCCCGGCTGCGGGGCGGTGCTGGTGGACTTCACCCATCCCTCGGTGGTCTACGAGCACACCCGCGGAGCGATCGCCTACGGCGTGCATCCGGTGATCGGCACCACCGGCCTGAGCCCTGCTCAGCTGGCGGATCTGGCCGGCTTTGCCGAGAAGGCTTCCGTGGGCGGTGCCGTGATCCCCAACTTCTCGGTAGGCATGGTGCTGCTGCAGCAGGCGGCAGCAGCGGCGGCGCGTTTCTACGACTTCTGTGAGCTCACCGAGCTGCATCACAACCGCAAGGCCGACGCTCCCAGCGGGACCTGCATCAAGACCGCCGAACTGATCGAGGAGCTGGGAAAGACCTTCAATCCGATGCAGGTGGAGGAGCATGAAACCCTGGCGGGCTGCCGTGGCGGCCAGCGCGACAGCGGCCTGCGGCTGCATTCGCTGCGCCTGCCAGGCCTGGTGGCCCATCAGGAGGTGATGTTCGGAGCCCCCGGCGAGACCTACACCCTGCGCCACGACACGATCGATCGCTCGGCCTACATGCCGGGGGTCTTGCTCACCTGCCGCCGGGTGCGCAGTCTGGGGGGGTTGATCTACGGGCTGGAACGACTGCTGTGAATCCAGGGTTCTCCCCCCCGAGCACGATCCGCCCTGGCTGTTTGGGTTGCTGCCTGATCGGCTGCGATGGGGGGTGGGCGTGCTGATCCCCGTGTCGCCGTCGGAGCTGGCACGGCTGATCCCTGCCGTGGCCACCGGCCCCCAGTTCAATGCCTGCAGCGGCAACCCCCGCACGTTGCTGCAGCGGGTCCTGATCGCCGTGATCGGAGGGGTGATCTCGCTGCTGATCTCCCAGGGGCTTTCGATGAGCAGCCAGTTCGCGCCGGTGATGCTGGTGATCGGTGTGGTGTTTCTGCTCTATGTGCTCTGGGGGCCGATCCTCGAGGCCGGCCGCCGCAACAGCACGCTGCGCCGGTATCCAGCTGCGGCCCTGTTCGAGGGGGAGGTGGCCGATCTGTTCGAGCGCGAGGTGGTGGAGGATCGGCGGGAGCAGGCAGATCGCGACGGGCGCCTGCAGCTGGTGGAGAACAAGCGCACCTGGCTGTGTCTGGAGCTGGCCGATGAAGAGGGGTACCTGGGCCAGGTGCGCTTCCCGCTCGAGAAGCAGCATCAGAAGATCCGCAGGGGGATGCTGATCCGGGCTCTGGTGCTGAGCGACCGGCGGGATTTTTCCCGGGTTGCAGCCCTGAGCGACGCCTGGCTTCCCCAGCTCAAACTGTGGGTCGGGGAGTACCCGTATCTGTTGCGGCCAGCCTTCGAGGAGATTTGCCTGCGCCGGCTGCGTTGAAGCAGAACCGTTGAAGACGTGGCGAGATGCGGCTGGGCCGGGGAGCCCGTCGCTGGTCGACGCTGAAACAGTGCGTTACAGTGTCTTTACACAACGCAACTTTTCGCCATGGCCTCCAGTGCATCCTCCGCTCCTGCCGTGATCCGTGGCGCCACTGTCACCACCGAAGACGGCGGTCGCCTCAATGCCTTCGCCAGCGAGCCCCGCATGGAGGTCGTCAGTGCTGAGCAGGGCTGGGGCTTCCATGAGCGTGCCGAGAAGCTGAATGGCCGCATGGCCATGCTCGGTTTCATCGCCCTGCTCGCCACCGAATTCGCCCTTGGCGGCGAGGCCTTCACCCACGGTCTGCTCGGCCTCGGCTGATCGTCCAGGGAATTCACGCTTCCCACCGTTGCCGCAGCAGACTCTGCTGCGGCTTTTTTCTTGGCAAGTCCCCTGGCTCCCGCACTCCGCAACGCCGCCGATCGGGCCCCGCTGGTGCAGGTGCTCGGCGCCGGGCCCACCGGGGCGCTCGCCGCCCTGGCCATGGCGGATGCCGGATGGCGGGTGATCGTTTCGGATCCGGCCACCGAGGCGCAGCTCAGCGACCGCAGCCGCGCCTATGCCCTCACCCATTCCAGCCGTCTGCTGCTGCAGCGTCTGAAGCTCTGGCAGGCGCTGCAGCCGTGCCTGTGTCCCTTCGACCAGCTGCATCTCCACGATCAGGCCACCGGGGCGTCCCTTTCCTTCTCCCCGTCGGATCTGCCTCGTGATGCCCGTCGGGATGGCCCCCAGCCGGTGGGCTGGATCGTGCGCCATCACGATTTGATGGCACTGCTGCTGATGCGGCTGCACCTGCACCCTGGGATCGATGGGCGCATCGGGGAGCGGGCTTCGGTGTCGGGTTCTCCGGCAGAGAGCCCCGATCTGGTGCTGGCTGCCGATGGTCCAGGCTCTCCTGCCCGTGCGGCTCTCGGCATCGGCCAGTGGCGGCTGAGCTACCGCCAGGCCTGCCTCACGGCCCAGGTGACGTTGCGGGATCTTGAGGCTGGCGAGGTCGGTGCCGCCTGGGAACTGCTGCGCCCGGAGGGACCGTTCGCCGTGCTTCCCCTGGAGCCAGGGAAGGCTCAGCTGGTCTGGAGTGCCCCTGCCAGCCGCAACCAGCGCAGGCAGGAGCTCGAACCCACGGCCTTCCTCGAGCAACTGGCCGCCGTGTTGCCTCCAGCGCTGGAGGTGGACGGCCTGCTGGATCAACCCCGCAGTTTCCCGGTCGGTCTGTCGCTGGCACACCGCCTGCACCGTGGGCGCACCCTGCTGGTGGGGGAGAGCGCTCATCGTTGCCATCCGGTGGGCGGACAGGGACTCAACCTCTGCTGGCGCGATGTGGCCGTGCTGCATCGGCTGGCAGGCCTGGTGCGATCCGGGGCCATCCGGCTCGAGAGCCTCCCCCGCCGTTACGCCCGCAGCCGTTGGCCCGATCTGCTGCTGACGTTGCTGGCCACTGATCTGCTGGTGCGGCTCTTTTCCAACCGCACGCCACTGCTGCTGCCGTTGCGCTGGTTGGCGCTGTCGCTGCTGGCCCGTTTTCAGGGTCTGCGGAGTCTCTGCCTGGGTGTGATGAGTGCCGGCCCTGGTCAGCCGCTTCGCACCTCGCCACAGTGAGCGCTCCAGCGCCGGCGCTTGCATGGTGATCAGCACCTCACCCCAGCCGCCTCCATCCCAGGCGATGCTGCAGTACCTGCGCCAGCAGCTCGGCCTCAGTGAGAATGCCCTCGATCTCGGCCTGAAGCAATCCAGGCTGGAGCAGGCACCCTTGGCGGTGGTGCTCTGGCGCTACGGCCTGATCAATCTGGAGCAGTACACCCAGCTGCTCGACTGGCAGGAGCAGGTGTCCTGATCGCCTCGGATCAAGGCTGCGTTCAGCTGTAGCGGATCAGGGCTTCGACCGGCACCCCATCCGGCAGCCGGGAGCGTCCCTGCAATCCTTCCAGCTCCACGATGAAGGCGAATCCCGCCAGCCTCCCGCCGGCGATCGTCACCAACTCGCCCGTGGCTGCCGCCGTGCCGCCGGTGGCGAGCAGATCATCGACGACCAGCACCCTGGGATCGCCCACCAGCCCATCGGCGTGGATCTCCAGTCGGTCGCTGCCGTACTCCAGGCTGTAATCGATGCCATGCACGGCCCCGGGGAGCTTTCCGGGTTTGCGGACCGGGGCGAAGGGCAGCGACAGCGATGTGGCGAGGGCGGAGCCCACCAGGAATCCCCGCGACTCGATCCCGACGATCACATCGGGCTGGAGCTGTTCGCAGATCGTGCTGAGCTGACGCACCATCTGCTGCCAACCGCGGGGATCGAGCAGCATCGGGGTGAAATCCCGGAACAGGATTCCCGGCTTCGGGAAATCCGGCACATCGCGGATCCAGGCCCGCAGGTCCACGGTTCCTGCGTCTTCCCCGGACGCACCTCGCAGCTCCGATGGGTCCTTCGCGGAGAGATCTGCTGCGGTGGAATCGAGAGCCATCAGGGGATGCATCCCGCCTGTGGGATGCGGGAAGGGCATGAATGCTGGCATCATCGCAGCCATGACCCAATCGTCTTCGCTCCCCGCTGGCCCATCCGGATCCGCCGAGGCCGGGAGCCCCGCGGCCTCGGTTGGCTCCTCCATCGCGACGGCCCCCGGCCACGAGGGATCCCGCGCGGCTCCGCTGCCGCGGCGGGGGCTTGAGCGGCTGGACCTGCTGTTGCTCTGCCTCGAGGCCCTCGATCTCAATGGTGGTGAGGCGATGGTGTGGATGAGCGAGCAGCTCGGTTTTGGCCCGTTGTTCCCCAACCGCGTCGAGCTCTGGAAGCGGCGTTGCTTCAACCCCCTGCGTCGGGCGTGCCGCCGCGGCGACCTGGCAACCCAGGAGAGCGATGCCCTGATCCGCATCCTCTGCCAGATGGCCGAGCGGGTCTATCCGCTGCTGCGGGCTCTGCTTTCCAGCCAGGAACCCGAGGAGCTGACCCGCGAACGCTGGGAGCTGTTCGCTCAGCGGCTTGGTGATCTGGTGCGTGAGCGGATGAACCCGCGCCGCAGTGCTGTTCAGCTGCTGCTGGATCCGCAGGAAGGGCAGGTGCTGCGGCAGCGCCTCGTCCGCACCCTTGCTCTGGCGGCCGGCAGCGGTGGCTTCGAGCGGCTGCGGGCCAGCCTTCATGATGCCGTTGCCTGAGCCCCGTACCTGATCGACCGATGAAGCAGAGCCTTCGCTACGACCAGCTCAGCTGCCGCCTGCAGGTGGAGGGGTTTCCCGATGTCTCCAGCGGCCAGGGGGGCCTGGGTGTCGGCATCATCACCGGCTGGTCCTTGCAATGGCTGGGGCGCCCCGAGGTGGAGGGGCAGCGCGAGCACCTGGTGGCGCTGATGGATGCGGTCCTCCCCTATGCCCGCCATCTACTCAGCGGCGTGGCCAGGGGCTTCGGAGATGGAGAGGCTCCGGTGCGCATCGAGCCCGCTCCCGCTGGTGGCCACACCCTCCTGCTGCGCAGCAGTCAGAGCGGCAATCCCTCCCTGACGGTCAGCATCGACGACGCCGAGCTTGCCGATCTGGTGCGCGTGCTCGACAGCGCACGCCTCGATCCCCGGCTGCAGCTGCCGTTGAATCTGCCCCAGCCGCGGCCGCTGCGCGCCCGCGAGCTGGCGGAGCGGCTGCCCCTGCGTCGCCGTCTGGCGGCGCCCGTGGGGGGGCTGGCGGCTGTGGGCCTGCTGGCGCTGCTGTCGTCGTTACTGCCGCTGCCGCCCGTGCCACGGTCGGCTTCTCCTGCTGCTGCCCCAGCAGCCCCCAGCAGCCAGCCACGGCGTTGATTCAGGACGACGTCTTGACGGCTGCTCCCCAGCGCTAAGACTGGAGCCATTCCGCTCGGCGAGGCCCGATGGCGATGACCTGGTCGGAACTGCGCCGCAGGGTCGCGCGGCTGGGGGCGGCACTCGATGTGGTGGTGCGCAGTGATCCGGAGGTGTGCGGCCTCAGCGGTGAGGACTTTCTGCTCACCCTGCACCATGGCGGCCAGGGGGATTGCACGGTCGGCAACCTGTCCCTGATCGATTGCCCCAACGAGTTGGTGTTGGTGGAATTCGAGCGCTGGATGCGTGGGGCCGGTCACCCCCTGGATCTTTGAGGACCTCTGACACCCGCGGGATGCAACGTCCCACCCCCATGGATCGTCGATCCCGCCCTCTGCAGCTTCCGCGTCCGGGACTCCCCGCCATGGGAGGGCCCCGCTTCAGTCGCCGCCGCAAGCGTCTCTCCCGCTGGCGCCAGGCCGGTTCGGCGCTGCTGCTGCTCCTTGGTGGCTGCGGCATCCTGGCCCTGGAGACCGTGCTGATCCAACGGCTCGATGCCCTGCTGCTGGTCAGCAATACCATCGCCGGCCTGATCCGCGGCCTGATGCTGCTCGGGCAGAGCCTGCTGCAGCTGGCCATGGTGCTGGCGGTGGTGTCTCTGGCGCTGCTGGCCCTGCTGCTGCTGGTGGGCGGGGGCGTGCGTCTGTTCAGGGCTGTCGCGCCGGGCCGTCGCCAGGGCTCATGACCCGTGGAATCTGGCCAGCCAGATTCCCGCCAGCTGCCAGGAGGACCAAAGGAAGGCCAGCAGGATCACCCAGTTGAGCCAGGCGGGTCGCTGAGGCGGCTGGGACATGGTGGAGGGAGGAGGCCAGGGCTGATGGGATGGGCCTTGTGACGCATGGTGGCACTGGTCAGGGGCCATCGTCTCCCTGCCATGCCGGCTTCCGCTGTCATCAGCATTCTTGGTGTTCCCGGTTGGGGCACCCTCCACCTGCGTCTTGCCAGTGGCGGGGATCCGGCCGGGCTGCTCCAGCATCTGCGGCGGGCCTGGCGGCAGGCGTCGCCGGTGGGGGAAGGGAACCCCAGTGCCGCCGTTCTGCTCGCCTGTCTGTTGCGCGGGCCTGCAGATCTGCTGCCCCTCGGCCCGGATGATTGGTGCTGTCTGCAGGCTCCCCTGCTGCGCCACCGGCTGGTCTGCCGCCGGGATCGCCCGGTGTTCGAGTGGCGCGCCTGGCTGCAACCGTCGCACAGCCATCCCTGGCAGCGCTGCATCGGGCCACGGCTGTTGGACGATTCGCTGTTGGACGATTCGCTGTTGGACGCTTCCTGCCAGCATGAGCCCAGCGCCCTCCAGCTTGTGCGCTCCCTGCCATGGATCCTCTGATCGCCTCCCTGCTGCGGCCGGAGGCCTACGACCATTCCGTGCAGGGTGTTCAGCTCAGGCAGACCCACCTCTCCTGGATCCTGCTGACCGGCAGCATTGCCTACAAGATCAAGAAGCCGGTTGATCTGGGCTTTGTCGATTTCAGTTCCGCCGAGCTTCGGCACTTCTTCTGTCAGGAGGAGCTGCGGCTGAATCAGCGTCTGGCGCCGGAGCTGTATCTCGGCCTCAGCCCGGTGCATGGTCCGATCGAGCGGGCCAGTTTCCACGGCCCGGGGGCGGTGATCGAGATGGCGGTGCGCATGCGCCAGTTCGCGCAGCGGGATCTGCTCCGGGAGGTGCTGCGCCGTCCGGGCGGACCGGATCTGCGCCCGGAGATCGAGGCGCTGGCCGACAGCCTGGCCCGTTTCCATGCCGAAGCCCCCGAGGCCCCGGCAGACATGCCCTTCGGCCTGCCCGATGCGGTGCTCGCTCCGGCTCTGGCCAATCTTTCGGTGCTGAGACAGCTGTGCGGAGAGCAGCCTCGCCTGCTCGCCCATCAGCAGTGGTGTGAGCGCGAGGGCCAGCGTCTTCAGTCCCACGTCCTCCTGCGTCGCGACAGCGGTCGGGTGCGTGAATGCCACGGGGATCTGCATCTGGGCAACCTGGTGCTGCATCAGGGACGCCTGCTGCCCTTCGACTGCCTCGAATTCAGCCCGGCCCTGCGCTGGGTTGACGTGATCAGCGAGATGGCCTTTCTGGCGATGGATCTCTGCCGCCATCGCTGCAGTCAGCTGGCGGGCGCCCTGCTCAGCCGCTGGCTGGACCGCACGGGCGATTACCCCGGCCTGGTGGGCTGGCGCTGGTATGTGGCCTACCGCGCCATGGTGCGGGCCAAGGTGTCAGCTCTGCAGCTGCAGGAGGGCGACCGGGATCCGGTGGAGCGGCGGTGCCTGCGGGCCGACCTGCGCGCCTACCTGCGGCTGGCGGATGCGGTGCGATCAACCGCTGCGCCGGTGCTGCTGCTCACCCATGGGGTCTCCGGCAGCGGCAAGAGCCATCTGGCCAGGGCTGTGGCCTGGGAGATGGGCTGGCTGCATCTGCGCTCGGATGCGGAGCGGTTGCGCCTGTTCGGTCGCTGGGGCGAACCCTGCGCTCCGCTCTGGCAGGGGGATCCCTACAGCGCTGAGGTCAGTGACTTTCTCTATCAGCACCGTCTGCCGGAGTGCTGTGAGGCGGCTCTGGTGGCCGGTCTGTCGCTGATCTGCGATGCCACCTTCCTGCTGCGCCATCAGCGCCGAAGGATGCTGGAACTGGCGGCGCGCCTGGGCGCCCGCTGCCTGATCCTTCCCTGCTCCTGCCCGGAGGCGGAGGCCAGAAATAGGATTCGCCTCCGGGCCGCCGCGGGATCCGACCCCTCGGAGGCCGATGCTGCGGTGTTCGAGCAGCAGCTGAAGCGGCTTGAGCCTCTTACAGCAGTGGAGCTGGAGATCGCACTCCGCGGTCCCTGGGATTCAGCCCTTGCCTCAGATCGGGGGGAGTTGGAACACCAGCTTGTGCAGACCCTGCGTCAGCGCCTCAGCACTCCCTGAAACCGATCAGAACCATTCGGGAACGGCGGCTTCGCGGCTGTTCACGT
The DNA here is from genome assembly GCA_037144195.1 of Synechococcus sp. ELA057. Taxonomy (GTDB): domain Bacteria; phylum Cyanobacteriota; class Cyanobacteriia; order PCC-6307; family Cyanobiaceae; genus Cyanobium. The sequence goes on along the minus strand of JBAWXG010000050.1, from coordinate 58 downwards.
TGGCCTCGGGCGTGGTGCGCCTGAACTCGAGGGTGATGTTGCGGCGCTGCTCCCCATC
>JBAWXG010000049.1:0-20816 GCA_037144195.1 Synechococcus sp. ELA057 | reverse complement strand
TGGGCACCGGAGAGCGCTTCGCGGCTGCTCCAGTGGGGGCAGGGCCGGGCCAGGGATGTGGAGGGGGCCATCACCGCTCCCCACACCCGGCAGTAACCGGCGGTGTTCTGGCTGCCGGAGTAGTTGGCACAGGCGCCGCACTTGTGATTCCAACCAGCGAACACGGCAGGCTCCTTAAGGTTCTCTTCCACTTTGGGCGGCCAGGGGCCTGCGGGCTGCTGGGCTTCAACACTCTTCACCGGCATCCTGTGGTCATGCCGGTGTTCAGCTCCGATCACAGTCCCCTCACGGCCGTTCCAGCGGCTCTGGCAACAGCACTGCCAAGAGCGCTGCTGCTGATCGTCATGCTGCTGGGCCCGGTCCGCGCCGCTGAGCTTCCCGCCTGCCAGCCTCTGCGGGAGCAAAGGGACGCCGCGGCCAGTCAGGCCATGGAAGCGGAGATCGCCCTGGTTCATCGCTACCGGCTGCGCCGCTGCCCTTCCCTGACGCGGCAGGCCGACGCCGCCAATGCCCTCGACCGGCAGTTCACCGCCATCGACTTCAGCGCTCTGCTGGCCTGCCGCCGCGACGCCGAACTGGCGCTGGAGCGCCATGAACGGCTCCTGTACCGCAACCGCCTTTCCTTCAGCTTCTACACAGCCGAGGGTGCCTCCCTGGCCCGCGATGCCGATGCACGCAGCCTGGAGCTCAGGGCCAAGGGCTGCCCCTGACTCCATCGCCGTCCAGCGGTGTCACACTGGCGTGCCCGGCCCGATGCAGCGATGGCCAGCGCCGCCACCCCCAGCAGCCGAGGCCCCGCCCCATCCGGCTCCCGGCCGGACAGCAGGCGCAGCCTGCGCCAATGGTTGATTCTTGGCGCCTGCTTCGGCGTCGGCTATGGCGTCACCGATCGCCTGGTGAACCTGCCGTTCACCCCGATCTGGACCAACCAACAGCGCTTCGAGGTCAGGCCCTTCCCCGGTACCGAGCTGGAGACGCTGCGACGCCAAAGCGGCGAGTCCAGCACCCCGATCCGCGCCGACCTCGACCAGATCGAACTGGAACGCCAGCAGAAGCGCGAAGCAGCGGAGCTGGAACGGCGCCGGGCCGAATTGGAGGATCGTTCAGGCGCCACCGGGACCAACGGCGAGCCGCTCAGCGAGCCCTCCGCCCCTGAAAGCGGTCCTGGGGATCTGCACACCCCGCCGGAAGCACCCGCCCTGCCCCCTGCAGCCACACCACCGGCCGCTGCACCGGCCGACATGCCTGCAGCTCCCACCACCAGGCCGCTGACGCCGACACCTGTGGCAGCGCCGGCGACCGCCAGTCCATCGCCCTGATCTGCCACAGTTCCCTGCAGCCTCTGGCCCCCGGATGAGCGCGCCTCAAACCCTGCTCCAGGCCGCCATGAACCGGCTGGCCGCCCGCGTGGGCAGTGCCCTGGCGGACAGCGCCGCCGAACTGGCGGTGCTGGCGCAGGACGCCCCGGCGCGTGTGCAACAGGAGCTGACCCTGTTCTGGCAGGAGGTGGAGCTGGAAGCCGAGCGGCTTGAACGCGACGAGACCGCCGAACCTGCCGGCTCCGCGGAGCCCGCCGCTGAAGCCGGCCTTGATCCCCAGAGCCAGATCGATCGCCTGCGGGCCCAGGTGGCCGAGCTCTCGCGCCGGCTGGAGTCCCCCAACCCTTGAGCTCCGCCCTCTCCCGGCTGGCACAGAGCGCCCGCGCACTGCGCATCTGGTGGCTGGCCCTGCAGCTGCTCTGGCGCCTGTGGTGGAACGGCCAGCGCTGGACCTACCCGGGTGGAGCCACCGCCGAACGGCGAACCGAACGGCAGCGGCGGCTCGCCCATTGGCTGACCGCGCAGTTCCTGGCTCTGGGATCGGCCTTCATCAAGCTCGGTCAGCTGCTGTCGGCCCGCCCGGATGTGCTTCCGGCGGATGTGGTGGAGGAATTTGCCGCCCTCCAGGACCGGGTTCCCTCCTTCCCCTTCGCCGTGGTGGAGCAGCTCCTGGCTCAGGAGCTGGGGGAACGCTGCAACGAGATCATCGATCTGGAGGTGGAGCCCCTGGGATCGGCGAGCCTGGCCCAGGTGCACCGGGCCAGCCTGCGCAGCGGCCGGCAGGTGGTGCTCAAGGTGCAGCGGCCCGGCCTGGAGCGGCGCTTTCGCCTCGATCTGGAGGTGATGCAGCAGGTGGCGGCGGCGGTGCAGCGCCACCCCCGCTGGGGCCAGGGACGCGACTGGGTGGGCATCGCCAAGGAATGCCGCCGGGTGCTGATCCGCGAGCTCGATTTCCGGCTCGAAGCCGAGCATGCCGCCCGCTTCCGCCAGCAGTTTCTCGATGATCCCGGCATCCGGATTCCGGCCGTGGTCTGGGAGCTGAGCACCCGCCGCATTCTCTGCCTCGACTACGTCCCCGGAATCAAGATCACCGACCGCCAGGCCTTGATCGAGGCCGGCATCTCCCCGGAGGCCATCGCGGAGAAGGGCACCGCCAGCTACCTGCAGCAGCTCGTGCGCTTCGGCTTCTTCCATGCCGACCCCCACCCCGGCAACCTGGCGGTGGCCGCCGATGGCGCCCTCATCTACTACGACTTCGGGATGATGGGGCAGATCTCCGAGCGGCTGCGCAGCCGCATCGGACGCATGGTGCGGGCCGCCGCGACACGGGATGCGGCAGCGCTTGTGGAAGAGATGCAGCAGGCCGGGGTCATCGCCACAGGCATCGATCCAGGTCCGGTGCGGCGCCTGGTGCGGCTGATGCTCAACGAGGCCCTCACCCCGCCCTTCTCGTCCAACGTGCTGGCGAAGCTCTCCGGTGATCTCTACGACCTTGTGTACGGGCAGCCCTTCCGCCTGCCGACCGAACTGATCTTCGTGATGCGGGCCCTCTCCACCTTCGAGGGTGTGGGCCGCAGCCTCGATCCGGGCTTTAGCCTGATGGCCATCGCCAGGCCATACCTGCTGCCCCTCATGACCGCCAGCGGCAACGGCCCCAACGATCTTCTGGGCGAATTCACCCGCCAGGCCGCCGATGCAGGCAGCCGCGCCCTCGGCATCCCCCGCCGTCTCGACGAGAGCCTCTCGCGCATCGAGCAGGGCGATCTGCAGGTGCAGATCCGCGCCGGCGAAACCGACCGGCTGCTGCGCCGTCTGGCCCTCGCCCAGCAGAGCGCTGGCCAGTCGTTCCTGCTGGGGGGGCTGGCGGTGGCGGCTGCCCTGCTGGCGGCCGGAGCCAGACCTGCGCTCACGGCCATCCCCCTGGTCCTCGGGATCCCCGTGGGCCTCAGCTGGCTGAAGCTCCAGGCCCGCCTCAAGCGGGACAGCCGGCTCGAGCAGCTCCAAGGCTCGCCCTGAGCACGGCCTTGAGGCCGAGCATCCCGAATCACCCCGGCGATCGCCGTGCCATCAGCGCTTCCCCTGGATCCCGTGCAGCTGGTTTCTCTGCTGGGCGCGTCGCTGCAGCTGGCGGTCTACGCGCTGATGCAGCTGGGGCGTCTGAGCACAGCCACCACGGCCTACCAGCTGGCCAACACCGTGGGCTCCCTGCTGATGACCGTGGTGGCGACCATCAACCGTGAATACGGCTTCATCCTCATGGAGGGGGCGTGGTTCCTCACCTCCATCGTGGGCTTGCTGCGACTGATCCGCCGCCGCGGCCGCCGAGCCCCGGTGGGCTGAAGTTCAGCCCCGGCCCCGCGGACCGCGGTCGGCCACACCGGCATAGAGGGCCTGGCTGCCGAGCTCGTCCTCGATGCGCAGGAGCTGGTTGTACTTCGCCACCCGGTCGCTGCGGCTGAGAGATCCCGTCTTGATCTGGCCGGCACGGGTGGCCACCGACAGATCGGCGATGGTCACATCCTCGGTTTCACCGCTGCGGTGGCTGATCACGCTGGTGTATCCGGCACGCCCGGCCAGATCGATGGCCTGAAGGGTCTCGGTGAGGGAGCCGATCTGGTTGACCTTGATCAGGATCGAATTGGCCACACCGCGATCGATGCCCTGCTGAAGCCGCTCGGTGTTGGTCACAAACAGATCGTCGCCCACCAGCTGCACCGTGGAGCCCAGGCGTTCGGTGAGCAGGCGCCAGCCCTCCCAGTCATCCTCGGCAACGCCATCCTCGATCGAGACGATCGGGTAGCGGCTCACCAGCTTGGCCAGCTCCTCCACCATCTCGGCGCTGCTGTAGCTGCCGCCGCCGAAGGCATACCGCCCATCGCTGTAGAACTCGGTGCTGGCCACATCGAGGGCCAGAGAGATCTGATCACCGGGGCGATAGCCGGCCTTTTCGATCGCCTGCACGAGGATGTCGCCGGCTGAATCGTTGCCCAGATCGGGGGCGAAACCACCCTCATCGCCGACCGCCGTGCTCATGCCGCGGTCCTTCAGCAGGCCCTTGAGGGTGTGGAACACCTCGGCCCCCATGCGCAGGGCTTCACGGAAGCTGCCGGCACCGTGGGGCACGATCATGAACTCCTGAAAATCCAGGCTGTTGGAGGCATGGGCGCCGCCGTTGATCACGTTCATCAACGGCACCGGCAGCAGATTCGCCAGCGGGCCTCCCAGATAGCGGTAGAGGGGCAGCCCCACCACCTTGGCCGCCGCATGGGCATTGGCCAGGCTCACGGCCAGGATCGCGTTGGCTCCCAGGGCTGACTTGTTGGCGCTGCCATCGAGTTCGTTCATGGCCCCATCGACGGCCACCTGGTCCACCGCACTGAGTCCGCAGAGCGCCGGGGCGATCCGCTCCTCGATGTTCTCCACGGCCTTGCTCACGCCCTTGCCGAAGTACTCGCGGCCGCCATCGCGCAGCTCATGGGCTTCATGGGCACCGGTGCTGGCGCCGCTGGGCACGATGGCGCGCCCGAAGACCCCTCCTTCCAGCCAGACTTCCGCCTCCACCGTGGGAGTGCCCCGGGAATCGAGCACCTCACGGGCCACGATCGAATCGATCACGAAATCGAGGGAATCGAGCACAGGCTGTGGAGCGAGATCAAAGGGGATCTTATGGGTCACCCCATCCGCCACCGCTGTGCCGAAGCGCACGGCGCCCTGGCCCCATTGGCCTACCCATTCCCAGCTGGGATGGCCCAGGCGTCAACGGCCTGGTCACCCTGGTCACAATGGACTCCAGCGCCGCCATCCCGATGCGACTGCTCCACACCATGCTGCGGGTTGGAAACCTCGACCGCGCCGTGGCCTTCTACACCGAGGTACTGGGCATGCAGCTGCTGCGGCGCCGGGACAACCCAGAGCACCGCTACACGCTGGCCTTCGTCGGCTACGGCCCCGAAAGCGAGACCGCCGTGCTGGAGCTGACCTTCAACTGGGATACGGATCACTACGACCTGGGCGAGGGCTACGGCCACATCGCGATCGGCTGTCCCGATGTGGCGGCCACCTGCGCGGCGATCCGCGAGCGGGGCGGACGGGTGGTGCGTGAGGCCGGCCCGGTGAAAGGCGGCACCACCGTGATCGCCTTCGTGGAGGATCCGGATGGCTATCGCATCGAACTGATCGAACGGCCCGACCCCGCCCCGGCGGCTGCCGCCGCTTCCCTGCCGGTTTGAGTTGATGTCCACCAGCCCCTCTGCGGCCTCGACCTCCTCCGGGGCCAGCCTCACCGGCGACCCCGATCGCTTCAGCGAACCCGCCTGGGAACTGCTGCTCGCCAGCCAGGACACGGCGCGGTTGTGGCGCCACGCCAACCTGGACGTGGAGCACCTGCTGATCACCCTGCTGCAGAACCCCCGCTTCGGGGCCTGGATCGAGCCGCTGCCGCTGGAGCGCGAGCGGCTGCTCGACCAGCTGGAGGTCTTCTGCGCCGAGCAGCCGGAGAGCCCGGACAGCCGGCTGTTCATCGGCGACGCCCTCGAGGATCTGCTGGAGGCGGCGGATCGACGCCGCGCCCAGCGTGGCGAGCGGGAGATCCATCTACCCCATCTGCTGCTGGCCCTGGTGCGGGAGCCCCGCATCGGCGCCTCCCTGCTGGCGGAGGAGGGAATCAGCGAAGACCTGCTGGAGCGGCAATGGCGGCCGGCCGACAGCCAGCCCGGGCCGACACCCCAGAGGCGCGAAGCGCCATCGAGACCCGTCGTTCCGCTGCAGGAGCCCATCCGCGCAGGCGCCGCCAGGGATCCTGCTCCTGTGGAGCCCCCATCCCCCCGGCGCGCCACCGCCCCTGGGGACGACTGGATCGACGCCCCCCGCCCCGGCCTGACGGCTGCAGCAGCTGCCCAGGCACCGGAGGGCCGCAGCGACGCCGGGCTGACCCTGGAGCGGATCGACGGCGACGGCGAACCCACCGCCCTGGAGCGCTTCGGGCGGGATCTGACCGCCGCGGCCCGGGCCGCACAGCTCGATCCGGTGGTGGGGCGCGACCAGGAGATCCGGCGCCTGATCCAGGTTCTCTCACGCCGCGGCAAGAACAACCCCGTTCTGATCGGCGAGCCGGGCGTCGGCAAGACCGCGGTCGCCGAATTCCTGGCCCAGCGGATCGTCGCCGGAGAGGTGCCCGACGCCCTGCGCGGCGTGCGCCTGGTGGCGCTTGATCTCGGCGCCCTGATCGCCGGCGCCAAGTTCCGGGGGCAGTTCGAGGAGCGACTGCGGCAGGTGCTCGATGAAGTGCGTGAAGCGGACGGCCGCGAGGGCGGCGGCGGCGTGGTGCTGTTCATCGATGAGCTGCACAACGTGGTCGCCGGGGAGCGCTCAGGGCCCGATGCGGGCAGCATCCTCAAGCCCGCCCTGGCCCGCGGCGACCTGCGCTGCATCGGCGCCACCACCCCTGAGGAATACAGGCGCAGCATCGAGAAGGATCCAGCCCTGGAGCGCCGCTTCCAGCAGGTACTGATCCGCGAGCCCGACCTCGACACCTGCCTGCAGATCCTGCGAGGGCTCAAGGAGCGCTACGAGCTGCACCACGGCGTGACGATCACCGATGGGGCCCTGAGTGCCGCGGCCCGGCTGGCGGATCGCTACATCGCTGACCGCTGCCTGCCGGATTCGGCGATCGATCTGGTGGATGAGGCGGCGGCCCAGTTGCGCATGGAGGTGACCTCCAAACCAAGGGCGGTGGAGGAGGCGGAAGCGCGGCTGCGGAGTGTTGAACTGTCCCTGCTGTCGGCGGAAGCGGCACCGCTGGCCGAGCGGGTGCGGCTGCAGGACGACCGCCGCCGCGCCCACGACGAGCTGGAGGCGTTGCAGGAACGCTGGGCGGGTGAGCGGGAACGCCTGGCGGAGCTGCGCACCCTGCTGCAACAGGACGAGGATCTGCGCCATGCCATCGCCGAAGCGGAGCGGGCGGGCGATCTGGAGGAGGCGGCACGGCTGCAGTACGACCAGCTGCACGGGCTGCAGCAGCGGCGACGCGAACTGGAGAAGCAGCTGGCCGCCGATCCGATGCTGCGCGAGCAGGTGGAGGAGGGTGACATCGCCGATGTGGTGGCCCGCTGGACCGGCATCCCCGTGCAGCGCCTGCTGGCGGGGGAGCGGCAGAAGCTGCTGGAGCTCGAGCAGCGCCTGGAACGGCGGGTGATCGGCCAGCCCGAGGCGGTGGCGGCCGTGGCGGCGGCGATCCGCAGAGCGCGCGCCGGCATGCAGGCCCCCACGCGGCCGGTGGGCTCGTTCCTGTTCCTGGGCCCCACCGGGGTGGGCAAGACCGAGCTGGCCAAGACCCTGGCCGCCTCCCTGTTCGATGAGGAGGAGGCCCTGGTGCGGCTCGACATGAGCGAATTCATGGAGCGCAACGCCGTGGCGCGGCTGGTGGGGGCACCCCCCGGCTATGTCGGCTACGAGGAGGGAGGCCAGCTCACCGAAGCGGTGCGGCGTCGCCCCTATGCCGTGCTGCTGCTCGATGAAGTGGAGAAGGCCCACCCCGAGGTGTTCAACCTGCTGCTGCAGGTGCTGGACGACGGCCGGCTGACCGATTCCCAGGGGCGCACCGTGGACTTCCGCCACACCGTGGTGATCATGACCAGCAACCTGGCCAGCCGCGCGATCCTCGACAACGCCCGAGGCCGGCTCGATGCAGCAGGGCTGGAGCAGGCCGTGGAAGAGGCGCTGGCGCAGCGCTTCCGGCCGGAATTCCTCAACCGGATCGATGAAGTGATCCGTTTCCGGCCGCTGAGCCCTGAGAATCTGCAGCGGATCGTGCGCCTGCAGCTGGCGGAACTGGCCGACCTGCTGCGGGAACAGAAGCTCTCGCTCACGGTGGAGGAACCGGTGGTGGCAGCCCTGGCAGCCCAGGGCTACGAACCCGAATACGGAGCCAGGCCGCTGCGGCGGGTGATGCGGCGGCGGATCGAGAATCCCCTGGCCACCGCACTGCTGGAGGACCGCTTCAGCGACGCCAGCGGCGTGGCAATTCGGCTGGTCGAGGGGAGTGGAACGGCAGGCACCGTCGAGCTCGCCTTTCAACCGCTGAAGGATTGACCTGGGCCATCTCCGGTAAGGTGTTTGTTTGCCAAGGCGGAATCTGCTCCGCCGGGGCTTTTCCTGTTGTGGCGCTGCCACCCCATCCGTGGCTCAGATCTCCCCATCCGGCTCCACCCAGAGCGACCCCCAGCGCCCCGGCGAAGCCTTCGGGGCCGCAGGGGCCGTAGCCGAGGGATCGAACCCGCCGGCCGAACCGTCTGACGACGAGACCCCCGAGCAGGGCGGCTTCCTCGCCGCAACCATGGGTGAGCTGCGCAAGGTGGTCTGGCCCAGCCGCCAGCAGCTGTTCAGCGAGTCGATCGCCGTCATCCTGATGGTGGCGATGTCAGCGGCCTCGATCGCCGCCCTCGATCGCTTCTATCGCTGGGTCTCCCTGCAGGTGTTCCCCCCCTCCTGATGTCTCCCTCCACTGCCGTGTCTGAAAGCGTCCTTGATCTGTCCGATCTGCCCGAGCCCGGCGACGAGGCCATCGCGGCGGGCGGTGATGCCGTCGCTGTGATCGAGGCGGGCGGCGGCGCGCCTGCCGAGAAAGCCCAGGTGGCCCGCTGGTACGCCGTGCAGGTGGCCTCCAGCTGCGAGAAGAAGGTCAAGGCCACGCTGGAGCAGCGGGCTGTCACCCTGGGCGTGGAGAGCAAGATTCTTGAGATCGAGATCCCCCAGACCCCCGGGGTCAAGATCAAGAAGGACGGCAATCGTCAGTCGATCGAGGAGAAGGTGTTCCCCGGCTATGTGCTGGTGCGGATGGTGCTCGATGAAGACACGATGATGGCGGTGCGCAGCACCCCCAACGTGATCAACTTCGTGGGGGCCGAGGAGCGCCGCGCCGCCGGCAAGGCCCGGGGCCACATCAAGCCGCGGCCCCTGAGCCGCCAGGAGGTGGAACGCATCTTCCGCCGTGCCACCGAGAAGAAAGCCGTGGTCAAGGTCGACCTCAGCGAAGGGGATCAGATCCTGGTCACCGCCGGCCCCTTCAAGGATTTCCAGGGCGAGGTGATCGAGGTCTCGGGCGAACGCAGCAAGCTCAAGGCCCTGCTCTCGATCTTCGGTCGGGAGACCCCGGTGGAGCTCGAGTTTTCCCAGATCAGCAAGCAGAACTGATCCGCAGGCAGGAGGCCGGACCCGCCAGGGAGTACGGTCGCCTGTTCCCCCCCTTGGGGGATTTCACACGCTCCCTCGGGGAGCCCGTCCCCATCGCACCCCGCGCGGGTGCACGTCCCCAACGCCCAGCCGATGGCCAAGAAAGTCGTAGCCGTGATCAAGCTGGCCCTCCACGCCGGCAAAGCCAACCCCGCACCGCCCGTGGGTCCTGCCCTGGGTCAGCACGGGGTCAACATCATGGCGTTCTGCAAGGAATACAACGCCCGCACCCAGGACAAGGCCGGGTACGTCATCCCGGTGGAGATCTCGGTCTTCGAGGACCGCAGCTTCACCTTCATCACCAAGACCCCCCCGGCCTCGGTGCTGATCTCCAAGGCGGCCGGCATCGACAAAGGTGCAGCCACCTCCTCCAAGGGCAAGGTCGGCGCCATCAGCCGCGCCCAGCTTGAGGAGATCGCCAAGACCAAGCTGCCCGACCTCAACTGCAGCAGCGTCGATTCGGCGATGCGCATCATCGAAGGCACCGCCCGCAACATGGGCGTCACCGTCAACGACTGATCTCCCGGCCGCTCCGGCCTGGCAACACCGTTCACCTCACCAGGGGGAGACCCACCGGTCGCTCGCACCCCATTTCATCCATGCCCAAAATCTCCAAGCGTTTTTCCGCCCTCGTCGCCACGGTCGAAGACCGCAGCTACGCGCCTCTTGAGGCGCTGGAGCTGGTCAAGACCAACGCCACCGCCAAATTCGACGAGACGATCGAAGCCCACGTCCGCCTGGGCATCGATCCCAAATACACCGACCAGCAGCTGCGCACCACCGTGGCACTGCCCAATGGCACCGGCCAGACCATCCGCATCGCTGTGATCAGCCGTGGCGAGAAGGTGGCCGAAGCCAAGGCCGCCGGGGCCGACCTGGCCGGCGACGACGAGCTGGTGGATGCCATCGCCGGCGGCGCCATGGATTTCGACCTGCTGATCGCCACCCCGGACATGATGCCCAAGGTGGCCAAACTGGGCCGCGTGCTCGGTCCCCGCGGCCTGATGCCCAACCCCAAAGCCGGCACTGTCACCACCGATCTGGCCGGGGCGATCAACGAGTTCAAGGCCGGCAAGCTGGAATTCCGCGCCGATCGCTCCGGGATCGTGCACGTGCGCTTCGGCAAGGCCAGCTTCGACACCGCCAAGCTGCTGGAAAACCTCAAGGCTCTCCAGGAGACCATCGACCGCAACAAGCCCAGCGGTGCCAAAGGCCGCTACTGGCGCAGCCTTTACGTCACCTCCACCATGGGCCCCTCGGTTCAGGTGGATTTCAGCGCCCTGCAGGACATCAAGCAGGACAGCTGAGCTGCCTTCCAGCTCCAGCTCCTCCGAAAGCCGGTCCAGGCGCAGGGCCCGGACCGGCTTTTTTGGCTCCAGAAGGGTCTCAGGCCGCCCTGGCATCCGCCGAAACCGTCAGACGCTGCTCCAGGCGCCGGAAGATCCTGGCCGCCAGCGTGGTGAGCACCAGGTACACCACTCCCACGGCCGCATAGACCTCAAAGGCGCGGTAGGTGGTGGCGACCACAAGCTGCCCCTGACGGAACAGCTCATCGAAACCGATCACCGCCGCCAGGCTGGTGTCCTTGATCAGGGTGATGAACTCATTGGCCAGCGAGGGCAGCACCCGCTGAATGGCCTGGGGCAGGATCACGTGGCGCAGACGCTGCCAGCGGTGCAACCCCAGAGCGGAGGCTGCCTGCCACTGGCCGCGATCGATCGAGGCGATGCCCGAGCGCAGGGTTTCGGCCATGTAGGCGGCCAGATTGAGGCTCAAAGCCCCCACCGCCGCCGCGAAGGGATCGAGTCGCAGGGGCGATCCAAACTGCTGACAGAGGGTCGGCAGGCCGAAATACACCAGGAACAGCAGCACCAGCAGCGGCGTGCCACGCATCACATTGACGTACAGCCGGCCCAGATTTCGCTGCCAGGGACGACCCGCCATCAGGGCCAGAGTCAGCCCGGCCGCCAGCAGGCTGCCGCCGGCGAAGGCGCTGAACGTGAGCGCCACGGTGACCAGGGCCCCTCTGAGCAGATTGCGCAGCAGCAGGGTGAGATCGAGTCCGTTGGCGACGGCCTTCGCCTGCAGCGCTGGCGCCACCATCGGCAGGGGGGGCGCAGGGCGCCGGAACCAGCGGCGATGGATTCGGTCGAGCTCCCCATCGGCGATCACCGCCGCCAGAGCCTGATTCACCTCGGACCTGAGAGCCGATCCCTGCGGCAGGGCGATGCCGTAGAGATCACTGGTGAGCGGCCTGCTGGAGATGCGCACATCGCTCAGCCCCCGCTGCTGAATGGCATAGAGGGTGGCGGGGAGATCATTGACGTAGGCATCCACATTGCCGTTGATCAGCTCCTGCAGGGCCAGGGGGGCCGAATTGAAGCTCGTCACCGTCGCGCCCTTCACCGTCGCCATGGCAAGCGCACCGGTGCTGCCGATCTGCACGGCCACCGTCCTGCCCGCCAGGGCATCCAGGCTGGAAATGGTCGGCCCGTCACGGCGCACCACCACACCCAGACCGGCCGCGAAATAGGGCCTGGAAAAGTCGACCGACTCGGCCCGCGACGCCGTGATCGTCATGGCGCTGACGGCCATATCGAGCTTTCCGGCCTGCAGGGCTGGGATCAGGCCGTCAAAGGGCAGGGGCACGAACCGCACGCTGCGCCCCCGTGCACGGGCGAGGGCACGGATCAGTTCCAGATCGAAACCGGTGAGCGCCTGGCTGGTCTCGTCCACCATCTCGAACGGCGCATAGGTGGGATCGGTCCCCACCAGCCAGACCGGAGCAGCAGCCCAGGCCCCGTGCAGCGACGACACAGCCAGGAGCAAGGCCAATGCCAGGGGCAGAACAGGCTTCAGCCACCCAGGTGGAGAGGCCATGGGAGCAGCGCGGAGATTCCCCATGGTCTCCCCTCCGCTGATTTCTGCCCAGGAGATTCAGGCCCTCCTGTAGTGTTACGGGCTGGCTTCGGCCAGACGGGCTCCGCGCCCTACCCCAGACAGCAGGTCAACCCACCGGTTCGCCACGGCGAACACAGGGTTCGTAAATCCTGCCGAGGTGAACGCGAGAAATCTGGGAACGCAGCAGGCATCCGGCCCACCGGATCCGATGGCGCCACCGGTGACCTGCGGCCTCGAGGTGTGTCAGTGCCCAACAGCACCGACACGGGTTTCTCCACGAGACCTCTGGGCCGCGGTCCCGGCTTGTTCCCTCACCCGTACTCCATCCCATGGGCCGCACGCTTGAGAACAAGCAACAGATCGTCCAGGAGCTCAAAGAGCTGCTCGGACAAGCCGAAATGGCACTGGTTCTCGATTACCAGGGCCTGAGCGTCAAGGAGATGACCGATCTGCGGTCCCGTCTCCAGGCCTCCAACGGCGTCTGCAAGGTGACCAAGAACACCTTGATGCGCCGTGCCATCGATGGTGACAGCAGCTGGGCCAACCTTGATCCACTGCTCACCGGCACCAATGCCTTCGTCCTGGTCAAGGGCGATGTCGGCGGTGCGGTGAAAGCCTTGCAGTCCTTCCAGAAGGACACCAAGAAATCCGAAATGAAGGGCGGCCTTTTCGAAGGCCGGCTCCTCAGCCAGGACGACATCAAGGCCATCGGTGATCTGCCCTCCAAGGAGGTGCTCATGGCTCAGATCGCCGGTGCGATCAATGCCGTGGCCACCAAGTTGGCAGTTGGCATCAAGGAGGTTCCCGCCGGGTTGGCACGCTCGCTCAAGCAGCACGCCGACGGCGAAGGCACGGCCTCCTGAGGCTTCCCGAGACCTGCAGCGCTTCAAGCCATCGCGCTTTTTCCATCCACGATCTGTTGCTGAATTCCCATCATGTCCGCTACCACTGACAAAATCCTCGACCAACTGAAAACCCTCTCGCTGCTGGAAGCCTCTGAGCTGGTCAAGCAGATTGAAGAGGCCTTCGGGGTCTCCGCTGCCGCATCGGCCGGCGTGGTCATGGCTGCTCCCGCCGCCGGCGCCGCCGCCGAACCCGCCGAGGAACAGACCGAGTTCGACGTCATCCTCGAGGGCTTCGACGCCGCTGCCAAGATCAAGGTGCTCAAGGCCGTCCGCGAGGCCACCGGCCTGGGTCTGGGCGAAGCCAAGGCCCTGGTGGAAGCCGCGCCCAAGGCCGTCAAGGAAGGCATCAACAAGGCCGATGCCGAGGCCCTCAAGAAGGTCATCGAAGAGGCCGGCGGCAAGGTCGCCATCAAGTGATTCCATCCGGTCGCCATGGCGATCGGTGGTTGTCCAGTTCAGCGGCCCCCCGGGGCCGCTTTTTTCATGCTGGTTGACCCCTGGGTGCAAGCCCTCTGCAATTCCGCAAAGGCATAAAAAAGCCCCGCCGAAGGCAGGGCTTCATCGGATCAAGAACAACGTCAGGGAGTCTGTCCTCGTTTCGACCCCGTCGGTTGTCTCTCACTCCTCACACGCCAAGACCATAAAAGGTCCAAGCAGGAAGCGGCCAGGCCGGGATGCCGGAGACTCAACTGACCATGCCATGGCTTGACTGCTCGCGAATCCGAGGTCATTCCCGGAACGGAATCACCTGCAGCGGTATCGGCCGACCTGGGGCCGAGGCCAAAGCCGGGGCCGAGGCCAAAGCCGGATCCGGCAGGCGGGCGAGGGCGGCACCGCTGAGCGCATTGCTGCCAGAAAGCCTGCCGCGGCCCGGGAGACCCTGCCCCACGACGGGATCAACCAGACCGCCCGGCACACCCAGCGGTTGAGCGCGGGCCTGCGCCACGAGCGCCGGCAGGGGGTCGCTGTTGGCAAAATACAGATGGCTGAGCCCTCGGCCCAGATAGGCCCGTCGCTGCAGAGACCATCCCGGCTCGAGCTTCAGCGCCACAAAACCATCCCGATCCCGCAACGGCACGGTTCCGCGCCCCACAAGCAGCTCCACCGGCAGGTTGTCGCCCATGGCCTGGAGGCGAAGCTCCTGCCCCACCTGCACCAGGTGCAGCCGCAGCGTGGGCGCCAGATCCACCTCGCCCGCCCGTACGGAATAGCCGTTGCTGTCGATGTAGCGGCTGCAGATCGCCGTGTAGTTGAACCGGTTGAGGCTGGGATCCACGAGTCCATCGGGCCTCGCCGTCCAGCAGCTGGGAGACGGCGCCAGTTGCTCCAGCACCAGCAGAGTCCAGTCGTCGTCGGCCACTGGGCGGCCCAACACGATGAAGCGGGACGCATCGACCGCCTGGGCGGCGAACAGCCCGCCCCCAAGGACCTGGCGTTGGGGGATGAAAGGAATGCCCAGCAGCAGGGCGGCCAGCAGCGGGACGGCTCGCAGCAGCCCATGGCGGCCCCAGCGGCCCGCCGGCGCTGGGAATCCTCGACCCCGCAGCCATGGGCGCAACCGGGCCAGCCAAGCGGAGGTGGAGCGGCTTGCGGGGTGTGCCATGGTGCCGTCGACGAACCTGGTCCGGATGGACCGTGGTGCATTCAATCGGTTCCAAGGAAGGACGCAATGGCTGAACCGAGGGTGATCGCCGCTGCCTGCGACGGCGCCTGCAGCGGCAATCCCGGACCCGGCGGCTGGGGCGCCCTGCTGCGTTTCGAGGATGGGGCCGTGCGGGAGCTGGGGGGTGCTGATCCCTCCACCACCAACAACCGCATGGAACTCACCGCAGCCCTGGCGGTGCTGGAAGCGCTCCAGGATCTGCCTCGACACCCCGATCTGGCGCTCCGCACCGACAGCCGCTACCTGATCGATGGCCTGCAGGCATGGCTGCCGGGCTGGAAACGAAAAGGCTGGCGCACCGCCTCCGGCAGCCCCGTGCTCAACCGGGATCTGTGGGAGCGGCTGGAGCGAGCGCGGTTGGCCGATGTGCCCCTGGTGCACGTCCGAGGTCACAGCGGCGATCCCGACAACGAACGCTGTGACGCCATCGCCGTGGCCTTCTCCCGTGGCCAGATGCCGCAGCTGTCCATGGGAGAGATCGTGAGCCAGGCCCGGGTGCGGGCCGATCGGCCCGCGCAGGCCGTGTCGTCCCCGGCCGATCCAGCTCCGGAACCGCTGCAGCGGCTGCTCTCGCGCCTGGAACTGGCGGAACGCCTGGCTCAGGGAGGCTTCTCTCTCAGCCTGCTGGAGCTGGCCCAGCTGGTGGAGATGCCATCGCGTCAGCTAGAGCAGCGCCAGTCCCCCTGGATCTGGCGCGAGTGGCGGATCGTGCCCCTGGAGTCCGGACGCTGGCGGCTGGAACGTGACGCGGGAGGATTGGACACACGGCTGTGAGGCCCAGGGGATGCAGCACGACGCAGATGGCACGACCGCCGGCCCGCCCAGCGGAACGGCGGCGTCTCTGTATCTGCGCTTCATCGGCCCGCTGCTGCAGCAGGACGACGGCGCGGATGCCGAACAGCTGAGCCAGCTGACCCTGCAGACGCTGGCCCAGGTGAGCCTGCGCCGCCGCTGGCCGCTGGTGCAGGGCAGCCTGCAGGGCCTTGCCGGTGAACTGCAGCGGCAGGATTCGCGTCTTCAGCAGACCCTGTTCGGCTGCCGTTTCAGCAACCCGGTGGGGCTGGCGGCCGGCTTCGACAAAAATGGCGTGGCGGCGGGCCTGTGGGATCGCTTCGGATTCGGCTTCGCTGAGCTGGGGACGGTGACCTGGCAGCCCCAGAGCGGCAACCCCCGGCCCCGGCTGTTCCGACTGGCCGCGGAGCGGGCGGCCCTCAACCGCATGGGCTTCAACAACGATGGAGCCCAGGCCTTCCGCCGCACGCTCGAGCGTCAGAGGCTGGAACCCCCGGGTCAGCGGCCCGCCGTTCTGGGGGTCAACATCGGCAAATCGCGCAGCGTCTCTCTGGATCTGGCGCCGGACGACTACGCCTCATCCCTGGCGCTGCTGGCACCTCTGGCCGACTACGCGGTGATCAATGTCAGCTCGCCGAACACACCCGGGCTGCGTGAGCTGCAGGAGGAAGCCCCCCTGCGGCGACTGGTGGAACGGCTGCGGCGACTGCCCGCCTGCCCGCCTTTGCTGGTCAAGATCGCCCCGGACCTCGAGGATGACGCGATCGACACGATCGCCCGGTTGGCCTACGAAGAGGGCCTGGCAGGGGTGATCGCCGTCAACACCAGCCAGGACAGGCTGGGGCTCGGGCAAAGGCGGCTGGGCAGCAGTGGGCTGCCCCTCAGCGAGGAAGCCGGAGGACTCAGCGGCAGGCCCCTTCGGCCCCGTGCCCTTGAAGTGCTGAGACGTCTGCGGGCGACCGCCGGACCGGCGCTGCCGCTGATCGGGGTGGGAGGCATCGATTCCGCCGAGGCCGCCTGGGAGCGGATCGCAGCCGGGGCCTGCCTGCTGCAGGTCTACACCGGCTGGATCTATGAAGGCCCCGTGCTGGTGCCACGCATCCTCGACGGGCTGTTGCAGCAGCTCGATCGCCATGGCCTCAGAACAATTGCCGAAGCGGTGGGTTGTGGGCTCCCCTGGACGTGAGTTATCGGTAACTTTGTCTCGTATGCCCTGACACCTTGGCGTTCTCCGGCCTGCTGGTGGATCTGCAGGATCGGCTTCGACCGCTTCAGGATCTGATGTTCCCGAAGCTGGCACTGCTCGAGATCCAGGATTCCGGACTGCGTGGCCATCAGCTCAGGCAGGACGAACCGCTGCCCCTGAGCCTGATGGCGCCGCTGCCGCCCCTCACCTGCCGCGATGGTCTGCCGCTGGAGAAGGATGCTCTCGGAGATCTGATCGGCGACCTGCTGCTGAACGAAAAACTGCTGGAGGCCTACATCCTGGCCGTGCTGCCGTTTGAGGCCAGCCACTGGCGCGTGCTGGTGCGCCCGTTCCAGACCCCACCCAACGACCCGGTGGAAGAACTGCGCCGGCTCGATCCCTCCCTGAGCCTGCCCTTCTCCCTCAACGACGCCTACATCGACCTCCATCCCCTGCCGGGCAAAGACGACCAGATGCTGATGGTCGCCTCACAACGCAGGATCGTCGACGACTGGATTGAGGTCTTTCGGCTGGCCGGGGTCAAACTCGAGCGGCTGGCCCCCGCGCAGGGCTGCCTTCTGGCCGCCCTGGCCGACGATCTGATCGACAGCCATGACGATGAACTCGTCGCCTTTCTGCTGATCCGAGACAACGACTGCATGCTGTGGTTCTTCCACCGGGAAATCCCGGTCTTCGAGAAGATCGTGCCGCTGAATCCTTCCGAACTCGTGAAGGAGCTGCGCCTTGCTCTGGCCTTCTATCACCGTCAGGAACCTGGTCTGCGGCGCCTGCGGCTGCTTCAATCCAGCGCACTCGATGAGCAGGAGAAGCTTGAACAGGAGTTGCAGGTGACCGCTGAGATCATCACGCCCGAGCCCTATGGATCACTGGTGCTCAAGGGCCTGGCTGTCAAGGAGGCGGTGCGATGACCCCGATCCGGATGCCGGGTTTCCTGCAGCTCAGCGCGCGACCAGCCCGCTCGGGCCACTCCCCTTCTGCTGAGGCTCTGGTTCCGCCGGCCCTGGACCTGCTGCGGGAGCGCCGCCGGTCCTTCGGTCAACTGACCATCTGGCCTCTGCTGGAAGACCGGCGCTCACTGGTGCTGCAGGGGGCCAGCATCGGTGCCGTCGTCGTCGGTGTCGTGATCGCCATCACAGGGCTCGTGTTTCTGCGCCTCCAGCTGATCAAGGCAGAAATCGGCCGCTACTCCCAGGTCGAGTCCCAGTACGCCAATCTGACGACACAGCTGGGCGACACCAAACGCAAGCTCGATGCGATCGCAGCCAGCAACAACGAGCTGATCGGCAAGCTCACAAACGTCAGGCCCACCTCAGCACTGCTCAGCGATCTTCAGCTGCGTGTTCCAGCAGGCATTCAGCTGTTGAGCGCCACCACGGCAGACACCACTCTGACGCTCAAGGGTGTCGCTGATGACCCCTCAGCATTCGCCAAAATCAACGCTCTGCAGCTGGAACTTCGCCGCTCCCCACTGTTCGATCCCCAAAGCATCAGCCTGACGAAAATTGAGCGAACTACCAATGGCTCAGCCAACACCACCGATGACAAGAATCAGTCAGGTGCCCAGTTCACCATCGCCGCATCCTTTGCAACGCTCAAGCCACGTGAGCTGCAGCAGGTGCTGACGCAACTGGGCTCGGCAGGCATGGCCAAGCGCCTTGAAGTGATACAACGCGAGGGATTACTGCCATGACAAACCTGCAACAAAGTGCACCGATCCTGTCGCCGGTTGTCCTCAAGCGGCTCTGGTTCGGCGCTCCAGCCGCCATCCTGGCAGGGGTAGGGGTGTTGGTTGGATTCATCGCCCTCGTGCCGCTCTGGCAAACCATGCAGAGCCAGAGCGCCAGGCTGCAGGAACTGCAGTCCATTCAGGATCAAGTGAATCTGATGCGCCAGCAACTGCGCTCCCAGGAGATCAATCAGGAGAAGCTTCTGGGGCAGAGGGAGCGCCTCTACACGTTGATTGCAGGCAGCGGCGATGTGTCGACACTGATCGCCACGCTCGACCGGGAAGCGAGCAGCAGCGGCGTACGCCTCGACAACTACGAGCCCCAGGTTCCGGTCGCCGCCGCACCATCAGCAGCAGCTCCAGCCACTGGCCAGAGCAAGGCTCAGGCCCCTGCAGCGGCAGCGTCGAGCGATCTGCAGAAAGCAGGTCTTCAATCAACGGGCATGCTGATTTCGGCACGCGGCGGCTACGGCCAGCTGCTCAACTTCCTGAGAAGACTGGAAGCCCTCAACGTGCTGGTGATCCAGAGCAATCTTGGCCTTGAAGGAGTGCAATCCAGCACCGGCAAAAAAACCCCATCTGAAGCTCTGGTCACGATGAAATTGGGCCTGAGTCTTTACAGCAAATCACCGACGGAAGCGACACAGCCGCAGACACCTTCCAACCAGGCAGCACAGACCCAGGCAAATGGCCGCTGAAATCCAGCGCGTTGCTGGTAGTCAAGGCCGAAAACCGATAACATGCGCCAGATTTGATAAAGGATCTACGTGAGCAGCAGCAGGAAGGTACGCCGTTGGCACGTGTTGCTCCCTCTCGCCGCTGTTGCCGCTCCAATGCTGGCGCCCGCAAGCCAGGCCCAGCCTGCGGTCGGCTCCAACCCCGCCCCCACAGCCAACCCTGCTCCAGCGCCGATTCCCATCGGTGGCAGCATCGAGCTTAAGGTGCTGCGCCTGACGGATTCGGTCGATCTGGTGATCGAAGGTGTCGGCAGCTCACCCCAGTTGCAGCAGAGCGCCAGCGGCTATGTCTGGCAGGGCCTGCTGCTCACCGGCCAGGCCAACAGCCTGCGGCGAGGCCCCCAGCGGCTTGCCCTTCCCGAAGCCGGATTTGAGAGTCTCAGCCTGGAGGGCTCCGGCAGGGTCTACCGGCTGGTGGTCACGCCCATTCCCGGAGCGGCGGTTCCCCGGCCGGTGGTGAGCGCAGATGGCCGCGATCTGATCCTTAGCTTTGCAAGTCCGCGCAGAGCCCAGAGCCAGACGATGACCCCCAGCCTCACCACGCCGGGACGGGTTGCACAACCGGGATACGTGCCGCCGTTGCAGTCCCGCGCCGAGGCCCCGCCTGTGGGCGACATCGCCGTGGGCACGATGATGCTGGCCAACCCAAGCTATCTCAACGTCAGCGGTCCGCCGGTGACCATTGCCTGGAACGGGCCGATCAGCGCTTACCTGCGATGGCTGAGCGCAAGGGGGGGATACAGCTTTGTTTTCGTAGAAGACAACAATACCAACAACAACACCAGCGGATCCACATCGGGATCTTCAAGCACCGGTGGCACAACCCAGACGGGAGCACGCAACGTCACATTCTCTCTGCGCAACGAGAATTACGCCAGAGCCTTCAATTCCGCCCTGCTGGCGGCAGGTCTTCAGGGCAAGCGTGACGGCAACATGATCATTGCCGGACCCAATGTGCTCGGAGTCAGCTTTGGCGCTTCGATGTCGAAGGTGTTCCGACTGAACCAGGTTTCGGTCAGTGGAGCAGCGGATTATCTGGCCAACCTGGGCGCCTCGATCACCAAGGTGAACACGATCACCACCTCGGTGACGGAGGGAGCCAGCCAGACCAACGCCATCGCCAATGGCCCGAACACAGCCACCACCCAATCGAGCCGGCAGACGGTTGTGGAAACCTATGCCGCCGCCCAAGGCCCCCTCAAGGGATTGCTCGGCACCACGGATACCCGCCTGGGCACCATCACCCTGGTGGGTGATCCACGCATGATCGCCATCGCCGAAGGCTATCTGCGCCAGCTCGATCTGCGCCAGCGCCAGGTGGCTCTTTCGGTGAAGAT
>JBAWXG010000048.1:0-20965 GCA_037144195.1 Synechococcus sp. ELA057 | reverse complement strand
GTCTACCACAGATACGCAGCCAGAAGGCCGCAGCAAGAGAGCCGCAGACGATTGCCTGACCACCAGGAAACAGGAGCCGCGGGGGCTGGCGAAGGCCATTGCCCCTGAGGCCCGGCTGCATCGTTTAAGAACCAGCTTGCGACTAAATACGAGTCTCATCTGAATCAAGCGCTACTCGTGCAATCGGATCCATGATTCCTCAGCTGAATCCCATTAAGGGACCAAGGGCACGACCCATGTAAGACCAGCGGTACAAGGCGATCGGTTCAGTCGCCTGAGGAATCTTGTGACGTCGCAGCAACCCCGGACTCAGACAATAAAAAAGCGGCCCTGTTCAGGGCCGCGGCATGCCGAAGGGCTGGGATCAGGTCGTGGTCTGCATGCCCTGAATCAGGAAATCGAAGTAGGGAGCGGCAAGGGCGGCGTCCTCTCCATTGAGCAGATCCAGTGAGGCGTCCTTGAGGGTGCGCATCGCCTCCACCATCCCGGGCAAGGGAACACCGAGGCTGTTGTACATCTCCCGTGCACCGACGAGGCCGATCTCCTGGATCAACTCGGTGCTGCCTGCGAGCAACCCGTAGGTCACCAGGCGAAGGTACCAGCTGTAATC
This sequence comes from Synechococcus sp. ELA057, assembly GCA_037144195.1. Classification (GTDB taxonomy): domain Bacteria; phylum Cyanobacteriota; class Cyanobacteriia; order PCC-6307; family Cyanobiaceae; genus Cyanobium. The sequence goes on along the minus strand of JBAWXG010000048.1, from coordinate 20,355 downwards.
GCGCAGGCACTGCGCCCGCTGCTTCTGACCGAAGGCATTGCCACCGGGAGCCACGTAGTCGGGCTTGCGGGTGAACAGCTGCTTGGCCGCTTCGTTGACGATCTTCTTCTCATTGGCCGTGAGCACCCGGATCACGCTCAACCTGCGGTTGCCTCCGCCGAGGAAATCCACCATGGAGCGGAGCTCACCGCCGGTTGGATAGCGGAGCTGATCATCGGCCTGAAGGATCAGATCGCGAACGACGCTCATGGCAGCGACCACAGACCCGAGCATCCTATCGGGGCTCTCCTTCTTCTCAGGAGCGAACCAGCAAGGTGTAACGCCCGTTTGCACGTGCACCGATAGGGTCGGTGTTGCGGCTGAAACGCATGAATCCGGAGATGGCCGCAGACGGTCGCGAGATCACCAGTCCGCCGGATGCTTCAAGCGGCAGCGCAACAGTGCGGATCGAGGACCTCGACAGGCAGGGCCGCGGCATCGGCCGTCTAGACGGGACCGTGGTGTTCGTGCAAGGCGCTCTGCCCGGTGACCGGGTCCTGCTGGCGCCACTGCCGCGTCGCCGCGGACAGATCGAAGCCCATCTTCTGGAACTGGTGGAGGCCTCCCCCCAGCGGCGCCGATCACCCTGCATCCTTGCCGATCACTGTGGTGGCTGCAGCCTGCAGCCCTTCGAACCACAGGCCCAGCAGCACTGGAAGCAGCAGCTGGTGGAGCAGACCCTCAGGCGCCTCGGTGGCCTGGATCTGAAGGTCGCGCCGCTCATCGCGGCCCACGAGGAACTCGGATACCGCAATAGGGCGATCATTCCGTTGGAACGGTTGCCGGATGGGCGATTGCGCGCCGGCTTCTACCGCCGTGGATCCCACCGGATCGTGAACATGAATCACTGTCCGGTGCTGGATCCCAGGCTCGATATCCTGATTGAACCGATCAAGACCGACCTGGAGGCTGGAGGTTGGCCGATCGATCGGCATGGCACCGATGCGGGAGGGCTGCGCCATCTCGCCCTGCGGCTCGGCCAGCACACCGGTGAGCTGCTGATCACCCTGATCGCCAGCCATCGGCGGCTGGAGGGATTGCAGGAACTGGCCGCGATCTGGATGGAGCGCTGGCCTCAGCTGGTGGGGGTGACCCTGAATCTGCAGCCAGCTCCCACCAACCTGCTGTTCGGTGCTGAAACCGAGGTGCTCACGGGGCGGGAACGGCTGCTGGAGCGATTTGCCGGCCTGTCACTGGAGATCGGCTCCGACACGTTCTTCCAGGTGAACACCCTGCAGGCGGAGCGGGTTGTTCCTCTGTTGCAGCAAGCCCTGTCGCCGGTTCCGGGGCCCCTGCTGGATGCCTATGCCGGCATCGGCACCTACTCGCTTCCCCTGGCCAGCGATCAGCGTCCTGTGCTGGGCATTGAGCAACACCCCGCCTCGGTGGAGCTGGCACGGGCCAATGCCCATCGCAACGGCCTGGAACGCTTCTGCCACTACGACCATGGCGATGTGGCCGCCCTGCTGCAGGAGCGGCTGCCTGTGGTGAGCGCTGTGATGCTGGATCCACCGCGCAAGGGTCTGGAGCGTCCGGTGGTCGACCTGCTCCTGGCTGCTCCACCGCGCCGCATCCTCTACCTGAGCTGCGATCCGGCAACCCTGGCCCGGGATCTGAAACTCCTCTGCGCAGAGCGCTTCCGACCGGTTTCGGTGCAACCGATCGATTTTTTCCCGAACACGTCCCATGTTGAGACGCTTGCCGTGATCGAGCGCCTCGGCTGAGGGGGCAGATCTCCCGCTGCCGGGATCTCATCCCCCGGCGATCTCAACTGCGAAGGCGTGCCTTGAACTGGTTCTCCAGCGTGACGCGCACCTTGTTGTGGCTCTCCTCCACCTCCGCATCGGTGAGGGTGCGGCGCTCATCGCGGTAGCGCAGACGGAACGCCTGGCTGGCATAGCCGGCCTCCACCTGGCTGCCGCTGTAGCGATCCACCAGTTCCGCGTTCTCCAGCAGAGGCTTGCCAGCCTTGCGGATCGCTTGCAGCAGAGCTGAGGCCGTGATCTCCTCGGGCACGATCAGGGCCAGATCCCGCTCGGAGGCGGGCACCGTGGCATAGACCCTGAAACTCGGCTGCCAGCGGTTGCGGCGCGTGGCGGCGGCCAACAGGGGGCCCATGCTGATCTGGAAGAGATAGGTGGCATCCGGGAGGTCCAGGACTTCAGCCTGGCCCGGATGGAGCTGACCGAACCAGCCGGCAGGTCGTCCCTCCAGCAGCAGCTGGGCGCAGCGACCTGGATGCAGCAGGCCCGGCTCCGTCACATCGCTGCCGATGGGCACATCGTCAATCGGGAGCTGGAACGGCGACAGGGAGGCCTGGAGGACACCACGCGCTTCGTAGTAATCGAGAGGCCGGGGCTTGCCGCTGCTGCTCCAGCGCTCCGAGCGTTGCTCACCGGCGAGGACACCGACCAACAGGCTGGTCTCTTCGGGAGCTGCTGCGCCGCAGTGAAAAATTCTGCCGATCTCGAATCCCCAGAAGCCAGCGCGTGAGGCCTGCAGATTGCGCCGGGCAGCCTGAAGGAGCTCCTGGTGCAGGTTGTCGCGCAGGTGGCCGTAATCCGCGAGCAGCGGATTGGCCAGGGGCACCCGCTCCGGGGCTGTACTCACGAGACTGAGGGAGCAGCATTCCTGAAGTCCGGCGGCGCAGAGCTGACGACGCAGCCGGCGCTCGACCTGCTGTTCGGGGCTGAGCACCCCGGGCAGCAACGGATCCGGCAGGTGAGATCCGAAACGGTCGTATCCCACCAGGCGAGCCACCTCCTCGATCAGATCCACCTCACGCCGCAGATCCACCCGTCGCTCCGGCGGGATCGCCACAAGCCAGCCCTGCTCGGTTGATTCCAGCTCGCAACCCAGTGCTGAGAGGGTCTCCTCGATTCGCGCATCGGCAAGATCCTCTTCCTCACCCTCGACCACGACGGTTCCGAGCAGGTTGTGCAGGGCGTCACGCCGCAGCAGCAGAGGTGCAGCTTCCGGTTCAGGCCGTTGATGCAGCCAGCGGCCACTGACCGTGCCGCCGGCCAGCGCCTGCACAAGAGCGCTGGCCCGATCAGCCGCCGAGAGCGTGACCTGGCACGGCAATCCCTTCTCGAAGCGACTGCTGGCTTCTGTGCGCAACCCGACGCTGCGGGCCGAGCGGCGCACGGCCTGTGGGGCGAAAGCGGCCGCCTCCAGCCAGATGGCTGTGGTGGTGTCTGTCACCGCCTCGGCAGCGCCTCCCATCACACCGGCCAGGGCGATCGGCTGATCAGCGCAGGTCACCAGCAGCGCCTCCTCATTGAGCTCACGGGTTTCCCCGTCGAGGGTGGTGAGACGCTCGCCGCCGCGGGCCTGGCGCAGTCCGATCGCGGCTGGATCCGGCGTTCCTCCGGTTCGTCCGGCCAGGGCCTCACGATCAAAGGCATGCAGGGGCTGGCCGGTCTCCAGCATCACCAGATTGGTGATGTCGACCACGTTGTTGATCGGCCGCACCCCGGCCCGCTGCAGCCGCTGCTGCAACCAGACCGGTGAGGGCTCCACCCTCAGGCCATCGATGGCCGTGAGGCTGAACAGACCGCCCTCTTCGATCCGTTGCAGGTCCGCGGCAGAGGCCTGAAGCGCTGCTGCAGGGGCTGCCACAGGAGACTCCGGGAAGCGGGTGGTGCCGCCGCAGAGGGCCGCCACCTCGCGGGCGATGCCTCGCATCGAAAGCCCATCGGGCCGATTGGCCGTGATCGCCAGCTCCAGCACCTGGTCATCGAGCCCCAGGGCGGGTCCCACAGGTTCACCGATGGCCGGAACGGTCTCCAGCAAGGCATCAAGAATGGCGATGCCGGAGCTGCTGCTCTCCAGACCGAGCTCCTGCAGGGAACAGATCATGCCGCTGCTGGCGACGCCACGCAGTTCGGCCGGCTTGATGGTTAGGCCAACGGCCGGGAGAGTCGTGCCCACCACAGCCACCGGCACGTGAATGTCCGCGCGGACGTTGGCTGCGCCGCAGACGATCTGAAGCGGATCCCCCGCACCGACATCGACCTGACAGACGCTGAGCTTGTCAGCGCCGGGATGGGGCTCACGGCTGATCACCCGGCCCACCACCACACCCCTGGCGTTGGCGGCCAGATCCTCGATGCTCTCCACCTCGAAGCCGGCCACCGAAAGCCGCTCCGCCAGCTGATCGGCCTCCAGGTCGGAGGGATCCAGTTGCACCAGCTCCTGCAACCACCGGAGCGAGACGCGCATCCCTTCAGCCAAACAGAAGGCTGGATCCTAGGCAGCGGTCCTGCACCGTCCCAGGAGAGGGGCGGGCGGGGAGGTATGGTGCAAGATCAACGTCATTTCGCGCAAGCGGCGCAACGTCCTTCCATGGCCAAAAACAAGGGCGTCCGGATCGTGATCACTCTCGAGTGCACCGAATGCCGGTCCAACCCCGCCAAGCGATCTGCTGGGGTGTCCCGCTACACCACCCAGAAGAATCGCCGCAACACCACTGAACGGCTGGAACTCAAGAAGTTCTGCACCCACTGCAACGGGTCCACCGTGCACAAGGAGATCAAGTGACGGCTCTGATCGCCTGATCGCCTCACCCCTCCTCCACAACGCCGTTTCAGACCCACCTTCCAGCCATGTCCAGCTCCTTCTTCAAGAAGCGTCTTTCGCCGATCAAGCCCGGCGACCCGATCGACTACAAGGATGTCGATCTGCTCAAGAAGTTCATCACCGAGCGCGGCAAGATCCTGCCCCGCCGCCTCACCGGCCTCACCGCCAAACAGCAGCGCGATCTCACCACTGCCGTGAAACGCGCCCGCATCGTGGCTCTCCTCCCCTTCGTGAATCCCGAAGGCTGAGTTGCCTCCCAGCCGCAGGAGTTCAGAGCGCCGCAGCCCCCAGATCGGTGATCTGGTCGGCGTGCGCGACTCCCGCGGTCACCACCTGGCCGTTGTGCTCGACATCCGGGGCAGCCGTTGCCAGGTGCGGTTCTGGGGTGAGCAGCGCCAACAGGCGAATCTTCCCCAACGCGATCTCGACCTGATCGCCTCCGGCGATCCCCATCCCGGCGGCGACCCCGGCTCTGTGGCCGCGACGACCGTGGCCGCCCGCTGGGGCATCACACCGCAGAGTCTCGCGGCCAGCCTGCCTCGGCGTCGTGAGCTGGCCATGGCCTGGCTGCTGCTTCAGGAGGAGGAGACGTCCGCCGAGCAGGTTCTGAGCCTGGAGGAGATGGCCGATCTGCTGGGCAGCCGCCAGCAGATTCCGCTGCGCGCCGCCCTGTGGCTCTGGCTCCAGGGTGAACAGCCCTGGTTCCGCTGGCGCCAGCAGTCGCTGGAGCCGCGCCCCCTGAGCGAAATCCGCCAGCTGCGTCAGGTGCGGCATCGCCGAAGACTGGAGCAGCAGCGCCAGCAGGCCTGGCATCAGCAGCTCTGTGCCAGACAGCCTCTCCAGTCAGACGATCTGGATCCGATCGCCCAGCAGGATCTGCAGCTGCTTCGGCGCTGGGCCGCGTCCGATTGCCAGACGCCCCTGCCACCCGCCCTGCTGGCTGCACTGCAGCGGGCCCATTGCCATGCAGAACCCGGGGCCATCCGGCATCTGTTAGCCGACCTGGGCCAGTGGCCCCGCCATCAGATCCCCTCTCTGCTGAGCAGCCCCTGGCAGCTGGGCTTCTCCGCTGATCTGCTGCAAGAGGCCGAGGCCCTGGCTGCAACCGCAGAGACCCCCCATCCCGGCGACGAGCAACGTCTGGATCTCTGCAACCAGCATTGCTTCAGCATCGATGACGACGACACGCTCGACATTGACGATGCGCTGGCCATCGAGGAGCAGGCCGATGGCGAGCTGGCGCTGTGGGTGCACATCGCCGATCCTGGCAGGCTCGTGGCTGCGGGGACACCGCTCGATCTGGAGGCGCGCCGCCGTGCCAGCAGCCTCTACCTGGCCCAGGGATCGTTGCCGATGTTCCCGCCGGTGCTGGCCCATGGACCCTTCAGCCTGCGCCAGGGGATGCGTTGTGCCGCCTGGAGCCTGCGGCTGGAGCTGGATGCGGAGGGGGCACTGCGGCAGAGCCAGTTGCGACGCAGTTGGATCCGCCCCAGTTACCGCCTCTCCTATGGCGATGCCGATGAATTGATCGAACTGGCCCCCCCGCAGGAGCGGGCTCCTGCGCAGTTGCAGCAACTGCTGGACCGTCGTCGTCGCTGGCGTGAACGCCAGGGCGCCCTGTTTCTGGAGCAGCCCGAGGGACGGATCCGCAGCCAGGGAGATCGGGCGGAGCTGCAGGTGGTGGAGCCATCCGCGTCACGACAGATGGTGGCCGAGGCCATGATCCTGGCCGGCGCGGCGGTTGCCGAACTCGGCCGTGAGCAGGCTCTTGCCCTGCCCTACCGCAGTCAGCTTCCGGCCGCCTTGCCCTCGGCCTCTGAGTTGGAGAGTCTGGAACCAGGGCCGGTGCGCCACGCCGCCATCAAGCGTTGCCTCAGCCGCGGGCATGTGGGTGTCACGCCCGCCCCCCACTTCAGCCTGGCGCTTGGGGCCTATGTGCAAGCCACCTCTCCGATCCGCCGCTACGGCGATCTGTTGGTGCAACGGCAACTCGCGGCCTGGTCAGCAGGCGAAACGCCCCTCGATGCCGCCACGCTTGCCGCCCAGCTCGAAGCCCTGGAGGGGAGCGTGCGGGAGGGCATCCGCATCAGCCGCGAAGACCAACGCCACTGGCAGCAGGTGTGGTTCGAGCAGAACCACCGGGCGAGCTGGAGCGGCAGGTTTCTGCGCTGGCTGCGCCCCCAGGATCAGCTGGCACTGGTGCAACTGGAGGATCTCAGCCTGGAGCTGCCTGCCCATTGCCCTGCAGGCTGTGAGCCAGGGATGGCCCTGCGGCTGAAGGTCGTGGAGGTCGACTCGCTGCGCGATCAGCTGCGGCTTGAGGCCGGGCCCTGAGCCAGACGACTCAGTCGCAGCCAGGGTCCCCAGGGATTGGCGCAGCCGATTAGGGCCACCTGCCTTGGGCGGTCCTGCAGCTGCAGCCAGTGGTGCAAGGCCGGCTCCAGGGTGATCAGCGGCCAGAGTCGATCCGCCGTGGCCAGCTGGAAACCGCCGCTGCCGTCAGGGCGAAGCTCACCCTGCCAGAGGCGTTCGCCAGGTTCCACCGGTGCTTGCTGGGGGTCGAGGGGCTGCGTGGTTCGGCCGGGAAGCGGGGTCAACTGTCCCCAGCCATCGAGTTGGCTCGGATCCAGCAGAGCCTGATGCTGCCGCTCCTGCCAGAGGGGATGGTGCCAGGGGGTATCCCACAGCGGCAGAGGCGCTGCCGGCGCCTGGGGATCGTTGACCAGGGCCTGCTGCAGCAGCAGAACGGGAAGCTCGGCGGGATCGAGGTTCCGGCGCACGCAGAGTGCCGCCGCCAGGCCGGCGGCCTGCCCGATGTTGAGGATCAGGGGCTGCAGCCGGGTGGCGCCGTTGGCCATGTGGCTGACACCGATGCACTTGTCGGCAGCGAGCAGATTCGCTGTGTGGGCGCTCACCAGGGCTCCGTAGGGAATCGTGAAGGGTGTGCCGCTCCAGCGGCCGCCCCAGCGGCAGCTCTTGGGTGCCAGCGGCCAGTCCTCACCGGGGTAGTGATGGTCGTTGGCGTAGTTGCCAACCGCGATCGCCGTGCAGCACCCGGAGCTCTCCTGGCTGAGGGGGGCGAGCCGAGCCCCGTCCCCCTGGGGCAGCAGATCCTGCTCCCGCACCAGAGCTCTGCCGATCAACCGGCGACCCTCGCGCCAGTAGGGCATCAGCGCCAGGGCTTCCTGCCCCTCAACGGCACCGCTGCGGGCCTGCGTTATGTCGGGGAAGACCGCCCCCGCCATCAGCCGTCCACCGCTGACATCGCGCAGCGCGTCGAGAAAGCGCAGGCTGTGCTGGCGCATCTCCTGCCTGAGATCGGCTTCGGCGGCAGCACCATCGCCAGCAGACGTGGCGGATGGGAAGGCACGATCAAGACGGTGGTGCCAGTCGTTGCCGTGCAGCGGCCAGTTGAGCATCACCCGATCGCCCGGCAGCCGGCCGTAGCTGAGGGTGCGCTCCAGCCCGAAGGCCTGACAGGCCGCCTCAAACGGCGGCGGCAGGTTCGGTTGATCGTTGACGGGCCCCTGCGATGGGGCGAGCTGACCCATCACCACCCAGGTCGGCGACTGCACAGGCTGCTCACGGAAGAAGGGCTGCCGCTCCAGGCGCTCAAGGCTGGGGGCACTGGGCTCATCCCAGAGCTCCCTGGGTTCCCAACCCAGCCGGAAGGGGTCGTCGCAACAGGCGATCAGATCACCCAGGTCACTGCCATCGATCAGCAGCTGCGGCGCGAGCGCGTGGGGTTGCCAGGACGCTTCAGGCTCGCTGCGGCGCAGCACCGTGACCCCCACCACCCTGTCGCCCCGGCGTTGAATCGCCCCCAGCCGGCACTCGGGCCACCATTCCAGAAGCGGCTCAGCGGCCAGCCAGCGACGCAGGATCCGCTCCGCGCTTGCGGGGCTGTAGCCGAAACAGCTCACCCAGTTGTGATCGAGGCCGCTGGGTTCCTCCACAGCCAGCGCTCGCAACAGGGCACCCCATAGCCCGGTCTGCCAGGGGCTGAGCTCATTGCCATCGGGGGCGCAGACCCCGGCTGCGCTGACCATCCCGCCCAGCCAGGACCCGGGGGTGAGCAGCAGGGTGCGCGCCCCGGAGCGGGCCGCCTGCAGCGCGGCAGACACCCCACCGCTGCCGCCACCCCAGACGAGCACCTGCACCCCGTTCTCCGGCGTTGTCTCCATGCCTTCTCTCCCATGGCCAGCACTGGCATCGATCCTGCCCGGTCCGGCTCCCGGAGCCATCGGTAGGATCCGCCTCAGGGCGCAGTCGGGCAGCCAAGAGCCCTCGGTGATTCCCGCTCCACGCCCAGCCTGACTCCCGTTGATGGCCTACACCCTCACCACCCCGCTCTATTACGTCAACGACAGGGCCCACCTCGGCAGCGCCTACACCACCCTCGCCTGTGATGCGATCGCCCGCTATCAACGGCTGCGCGGCGAACGGGTGCTCCTGGTCACCGGCTGCGATGAACACGGCCTGAAGATCCAGCGCACGGCTGAGGCCGCCGGTCTGACCCCGCAGGCACACTGCGATTCAGTTAGTTCCTCCTACCGCAGTCTCTGGCAGCGCTGGCAGATCAGCCACGACCGCTTCATCCGCACCACGGACCCCCATCACCGACGGGTCGTCGAGCAGTTCTTCGCCCGTGTCGAGGCCAGCGGCGACGTCGTTGAAGGGCGCCAGCAGGGCTGGTACTGCGTCGCCTGCGAGGAGTTCAAGGATGATCCGCACGAGGCCCAGGATCCGGAATGCCCGATCCACAGGCGCCCTCTGGAGTGGCGCGACGAGGTCAACCTGTTCTTCAGGCTGTCGCGCTACCAGCAGCAGGTGGAGGCACTGGTGGCCCAGCCGGGTTTCATCGCTCCGGCATCGCGGAGACGTGAGGTGGAGAACTTCGTGGCCAGCGGCCTGAAGGATTTTTCGATCTCCAGGGTGGGGCTCCCCTGGGGGATTCCGGTGCCAGGCCACGACGGCCACACCTTCTATGTCTGGTTCGATGCGCTGGTGGGTTACCTCTCCGCCCTGCTGGATCCGGAGCAACCCGTGGATCTCGACCGGCTGCCGCAGTGCGGCTGGCCCGCCAGCCTGCATGTGATCGGCAAGGACATCCTGCGCTTCCATGCGGTCTTCTGGCCGGCGATGCTGCTGTCCGCCGGGCTGGCGTTGCCGCATCGGGTCTTCGGCCATGGCTTCCTGACCCGTGAGGGTCAGAAGATGGGCAAATCGCTTGGCAACGTTCTCGATCCCGAACGACTGCTGGAGCGCTGCGGCACGGATGCGGTGCGCTGGTACCTGCTGCGTGACATTCCCTTCGGTGAGGACGGCGATTTCCAACAGCAGCGATTTCAGGATCTGGTCAACAACGACCTTGCCAACACCATCGGCAACCTGCTGAACCGCACCTCATCGATGGCCCGCAAGTGGTTCGATGGTGCCGTTCCACCGGCAGGCGATGCCGCTGATGGGCAGCATCTGCTCGCCAACCGCTGCAGCTCCACCTTGAGCGGCTACGAGCAGGCCATGGACCAGCTCGATTTCCGCAGCGCCGCTGAGCTGGTGCTCGGCCTCGCGATCGAAGCCAATGGCTATCTCAACGAGCAGGCACCCTGGAAACGGATGAAACAACCGGATCAGGGCCCACTGGTGGGCTCCGATCTCTATGCCGTCCTGGAGACCTGCCGCTGGCTTGGTCTGCTGCTGGCACCGTTGGTGCCCGATCTCTCCTCCAGGCTGCTGTCGCAGCTGGCGCAGCATCCACCGGATGGATCCAGGGATGCTGCCTCCACCCCCACAGACTGGAGTCGCCAACTGATCTGGGGAGGATTGGTGGCTGGTTCCGCGTTGCCGGAGCCCACGCCGGTGATGCAGCGCCTTGAGTTGGACGCGCCTCTGTGATCACGCCACCACCCCATCGCAGCATCCGCGGCACACCGCTGTGGCTCGGACTCGGTGTGGTCGTGCTGTTGTCCGGGTGCAGCGGTGAGCTGAGCCGGACAACAGCGGAATCCGGAGCCACACCCTTCGTGTTCCGTGCGCTGAATCTGCGCCAGCAGGATCTGCTGGGGCGTCCCACCTGGACGCTCACCAGCCCCGAAGCCCGCTACGACATCGACAGCCGCATCGCCCGCTCCACGGAGCCCCGCGGCACGATCTTCCGGGACGGTCAGCCCGCTTACCGCCTCAGCGCTGACAGCGGCATCGTGGTCAACGATGGCGCCCTGGTGCTGCTCGAGGGCGACATCCGGCTGGAGCAACTCGGCGCTCAGCCCCTGCTGATCCAGGCCCGCCGCGCCCGCTGGCTACCCGCCCGCAATCTTCTCGAACTTGACCACCGTCCAGAGGCCTTCGACGGCAGCAACCGGATCACGGCCCGCCGCGCTCGCTACCTGTTCGATCAGGAGGAACTGCGTTTGCTGAATGCGCCACGGGTGGAGCACTGGAGCCAGCGGATTGATCCGTTTCATCCCCAGAAGCGGGGGAAGCCTGAGATCGTGCTGCAGGTCAGATCCGCCAGCTGGTTCCCCCGCAGCGGCCGATTGGAATCAAACGGTCCCCTGCGGGCATGGCGACTCGCGCCTGCAGCGCCCCAAACCACGGCGGCGAATCTGAAATCGAGCGATCAGACACTCACGGCAGCGGCTCTCTTCGGCAACACCAGAGAGCAGCGCTTCACCCTCACCGGTCCCGTGAAACTGCTGGATCCCTCCCAGGATCTGACCCTGCTGGCGCGCCAGATCTCCATCGATCTGCCGGCCCGTGTGATCCGCACCACCATGCCCGCCACTGAACAACCCAGCGGCCTGCCCGCGGACGCAGGCTGCCTGGTGCGGCAACGCGGAGATTCGCTGCAGGCGCGGCAGTGCCAGTGGAACTGGGACAGTCAGATCGTGATCGCCCAGGGGGCGGTGCAGCTTCGCCGTCAGGATCATCAGCAGCTGACCCGCGGGTCGCTGCTGATCGGCACGCTCGGAGCGGAGGGACGCTTCCGGCTCAGCAATCCCGGCGGTCGCGTGATCAGCCGTTTTGCGGCTCCGGCCCGCCCGGCCCAGGCTCCTGCACCGCCGCGTCCAGCTCCCGAACCCATTCGGCTGTGAGCTTCTGAGTCCAGCCTTCGACCCATGTCAGATCACTGCGACTGAAGCAGCGCGCTGACCAGCCCCCCAGGAGCAGCAGTCCGCTCTCGCCAATCGGCTGCACCAGCACCGATGGCAGGCCTGGAAGCAGCGACTCGAATTCCTCACGGCCGGGGTAGAGGCGCAGATCCACCAATGAGATGGGGCGGCCAGTCTCGATGGCCCGTTGGCAGATCGGCCCGCTGTTGAAGGGAGTGCCGAGGGTCACACCAGGGGCCAGCAGTCCACGGCGCAGGATGACCGATCCCCGCCAGAGCAGCAGCAGGGTGGCCGCCGGAGTGGCTGTGAGCAGCAGTGCACTGCCCCAGGCCAGCTCCCGCAGCAGCGGATCCGTGAGGGAGGGTGCCAGCTGCAGGCCTTCCTCTCCCAGCAGTGATGCCCGCTGCGCAGCCTCCGGGGTGATGCGGCTCCAGAGCAGCCCCACGAGCATCAGCACCACCGACAGGATGCTCGCCAGCACCCCTGCCCGTTGCAGCGATGGCTCGGCGTTGCCGGCCAGCAGCTGATTGAGAACCGTGAGCAGCAATCCGATGCCACCGGCCACCAGCGGGATCCGAGCCGGCAGCGGGATGGCCATCGGGAAACATCAATCGTCAGCACAAGGATGCCGGAAGGCCTTCCTGCTGCTGCAATGGGAACAACAGCAGACTCCCCCATGTCCCCATCCGAGGCCTTTGCAGCCATCGCACTGATCGCCGTGGCCTGCGACGGCAGCCTCGACCGTGAGGAGGCCCATGCCCTGAGACAGGAACTCTCGGTTCGTACCCCTTATCGGGATCTCTCAGAGGTGCGCATGGGGCAGCTGTTTGATCAGTTGCTCGACCAGCTTCGACGCGATGGCTGGCAGGGGCTGCTTGAGGCTGCCCTGCCCGTGCTCAGCAGCGATCAACAGGAGACGGCGCTGGCGATGGCTGCCCAGCTTGTGCACAGCGACAGGATCGTGCGTGAACAGGAACTGGAGATGCTCGACACGATGGCAGGAAGCACAACCCTGCCGATCGAGCGGGCCCGCCAGATCATCGAGGTGATCACCGTGCTCAACCGCGACATCCTTGCCAGCTGAGGGCAGACTGCCCCTATCCCAACAGCGCGATGACGAGCGTGATTCCGAAATCACCCGCTGTGCTCCATTCCACTGCCGTGCTCCCCGCAACAAGCTTGGTTACCCATCCATTGGCCCGTCTGATCGACCTGTGCTCACAGGTCGTCTCCAGCGGTCAGCGTCTGCTTGCCAGCCTGATTGCCATCGCCCTTGCCCTGCTGCTTCCTGCCGCACCGGCGCTGGCGCTCTCGGCGGCGGATCTTCCCCCCGCCCCTCCTGTCTCCCATCTCACCGACGTGGCCGACGTGTTCAGCCGTGCCAGCACAGCTGAGCTCGGCAGACAGCTTGGAGAGTTCAGCGGAGATCGGGTCAATGCCCAGCTGGTCACCGTCAACCATCTCGATTACGGCCTGGACGTGTCGGCCCTGGCCGATCAGCTGTTGAGCCGCTGGAGTTCCGCCAGCAGTGATGGAGCTCCCCTGTTGTTGCTTCTGATCGACGCCCAGAACAAATCCACGGCGATCACCGCATCACCGGACCTGGAACGCCAATTGCCGCCCAGCCTGTTGCGCAGCACCGCCCGTACCACCCTGGCGCAGCCCTTGCGTGGGGGAGACCGGTACCGCCAGGCCAGCCTCGACGCTCTGCAGCGACTGCGCACCGTCCTCGAGGGCGGCGAGGATCCCGGCGAACCACTGATCGCTGAGGCCGCCGTATCGATCAGCAACGTGCCCACGCAGGAGGAGACGCAGCAGAGCAATGCCCTCACCTGGATCGTGGTGCTGCTGGTGGCAGGAACCGTGGTGCCGATGCTGACCTGGTGGGTCTTCTCCCGCTGACATCGGCTGCCCGGTTCGAGCAGCTCGATCCACTCCCGCCACTCCTGTTCACCGCCCCCCTTCACCACACCTCGCCGCTTCCGACGCAACGCCATGGGACTGACCGACTGGATGGGCACCTTCGGCAAGGCTCAGGCCCTCGATCTCAGCCACGACCTGGAGCGGGGCTATGAAGCCGCCCTGCTGATCCAGAGCATCGAGCTCGAGCACTACAACGACAGGCCCGTCCGGCCCGAGCTGGAGCTGCGACTCCCACGGGGTATTCAGGCCCAGATCCTGCGCCGTTTCCGTGCTGCCCTGGCCGTGTGCCGTCAGACCATTGAACAGGTTCAGCCGTACCGCCAGGAGCTGGCAGGCCAGGAGCTGCGACAGCTGCAGCTGGTGGAGTCGGTGGTCTCTCGTTACAGCGACAGGCGCCAGGCTCTTCCCAGCATCAGCCGCAGCCCGGAGGTGCTGCCTCGATCGTTGCTTGGCGTGGTCGAGCAGGTGCGCAGGCAGCTGGATCCCGAAGCGGAAGCCAGCGTGGTGGCAGGGTTCCGCAGGCGCCGCGATTCAACGCTGGTATCGCTGCGCATCCTGCTGCTGATGATCCTGGTGCCGATCCTGCTGCAGCAATTCAGCCGTGCCTATGTGATCTCGCCGCTGATCGATCGGTTGCCATCCGGCAATCCACTGATCAGCTATCCACGACCTCAACTGCAGGACAAAGCTGTCGAGAAACTGCGCTCCTATCAAGCCGAGATCGAATTTGACGCCCTGCTCCACAACCAGCCCCTGCCCAGCCGGGAGGAACTGCAACAGCAATTGGCCACCAGAGCCCAGGAGTTGAACGAGGAAGCTCAGATGGAGGGTACGCACGCCGTGAAGAACGTTCTGGCGGATGGCTTCGCCCTGCTTGGCTTTGCGCTGGTCTGTTTCTTCGGGCAACGCGACATTCAGGTGTTGCGCGGCTTCATCGATGAAGTGGTCTATGGCCTCAGCGATAGCGCCAAGGCATTTGCGATCATCCTATTCACCGACATCTTTGTGGGATTTCACAGCCCTGAAGGCTGGACAGTCCTGCTCGATGGCATCGCGCACCACTTCGGTCTTCCCGCCCGGGAAAACTTCATCATGTTATTCATCGCCACCTTCCCTGTGGTGCTGGCAACCATCTTCAAGTACTGGATCTTCCGTTATCTCAATCGCGTCTCTCCATCCTCGGTGGCCACCTTGCACAACATGAACGGTGGAGGCTGATTCCGGCTTCACCCTGATCCTTGGGCCATCGGGAGGGGGCAAGAGCCGCTGGGCTGAGCATCTCGCTGCCGTCGACGGCCGACCGGTGGTGTACCTCGCCACAGGTCCGACCCTGCCCGACGACGCCGACTGGCAGACGAAGCTCGATCGGCATCGCCGCCGCAGGCCCGGCCATTGGACCTGCCTTGAAGTGGGTGGGGAGCTGGAGGCAACGCTCGATCGTCTCCCTGACGAGGCACTGGTGCTGGTGGATTCACTCGGCACCTGGGTTGCCAGCTGGCTGCACGTCGATCCTGCGACCTGGCAGGCACGTTGTGAGGGCCTGTTCCGCAGCCTGAACGCCCGGCAGGGGCCCCTGTTGCTGGTCGCCGAAGAGGTGGGCTGGAGCGTTGTGCCTGCCACAGCCTCAGGGGCGCTGTTTCGACAGCGCCTGACGGAGCTGCTGCAGCTGCTGCAGCCGCAGGCTGCCCGAAGCTGGCTGGTGGTGGCGGACCGGGCCATCGACCTGCATCAGCTGGGACTGGCGGTTCCACAGGACCCCATCGTCCATCTGACGGACTCCCAGGAACGGCGGCGCTGATGCCCAGGGTCGTGCTGATCCATCCGGAGATTCCTCCCAACACCGGCAATGTGGCGCGGACCTGCGCCGCAACCTGCACGCCGCTGCACCTGGTGGAGCCCCTCGGCTTTGAGATCAACGACCGCCAGCTACGGCGTGCAGGCCTTGATTACTGGCCCCTGGTCGATCTGCATCGCCACGCAGACCTGGAAGCCTTTGACGCCTGCGTACGCCGCCTGGGTGGGCGGCGCGTGGCCCTGAGCTCCCACGGCGAGATCCCCTACTGCGACTATCGCTTCCAACCCAGTGACTGGCTGCTGTTCGGCTGTGAGACCCGCGGCCTGAGCGATCAGGTGGTGCAGGCATCTAATGCGTGCCTCGTGATTCCCATGCCGGGCCGCCACTCAGACGATGGCGCGGCAGGTGTCCGCAGCCTGAATCTTTCCGTGTCCGTCGGAGTTGTCTTGTTCGAAGCGATGAGGCAGCTGGGATCGACCGCAGCGCAATAGATCCCGCGTTCCCCAACTACGTCTTTTCATGAGACGCGGGCAAGATGCGCGGGCTCATGTTGTCAGCAAGCCTTGATCCCTGGTGGACCACGGGTTACTCTCTGCGCGGCTTGAAGGATGTCGGCTTCTCCAACAAGTCCTGCCGTATGGGTGAAATTTGCATGAAGCCTCGCCACTGGATCCTGCCTGTCTGTCTTGCAAGTTCAGCCGTCGTCCCTCTTGTGGCCGCCGTCGCTGAAGGCAACAGCAGGATCGCCCCTCCACCCGAGCTTCTACTGGCGGCTGCACCCTCCACGGCGTCCTCCAAGGCCTGGGTGCGCGTGCGTACCCCTGTCAGCATCGAAGACCTCTCCGTGCAGCTGGGGATCGACGAGACACGCCTGGCAAGGCTCAATGGTGTGGATGAGGATCATCGTTTCCAGCAGGGTGACTGGCTCGCCATCCCGGAACGGCTGGTGAGCAGCCTTCCGAACAGCGGCCCCCTGGAGCCATCCCAGCGTCTGGTCCCACCGCCGCCACCGATCCGCAACCAGGCATCAGCGCCAGGATCATCTCCCACCAATCCGTCGGTGGTGATTCAGATCGGAGACACGCTGCTGAAGATCGCCCAGCGATCCGGCCTCACCCTTGCAGAACTGTTGCGGCTCAATCCAGGCCTCGAGACGGCACGGCTTGTGGCCGGATCCCAGATCCGTCTGGCGCAATCTTCCCCCCTGCCATTGATGCGCCCTCTGCTGGGCGTCAATCCTGTCGGCAGCGGCGGCCTGAGCTGGCCGGAACAGCCGGATCTGGGAGCGCCGCGTCCGCCCTTTGGGGGTACGGGCACAACGGGCTACATCTGGCCCACCGATGGGGTGTTCACCTCGGGCTATGGCTGGCGCTGGGGGCGGATGCACAAGGGCATTGATCTGGCCAACAATGTCGGCACCCCGATCCGGGCGGTGCAGGATGGGGTGGTGAGCTTCTCCGGCTGGGATGACGGCGGATACGGCTATCTGGTGAAGATCACCCATGCCGATGGCGCCATCACTGTTTATGGCCACAACAGCAGCCTGCTGGTGCGGGAAGGGCAACCGGTGCAGCAGGGGCAGACCATCAGCCTGATGGGCAGCACCGGGCGCAGCACCGGTCCCCACCTTCACTTCGAAGTCAGACCTGCTGGCGGCTCTGCCGTGAACCCCCTGGGCTTCCTGCCTCCCAAAGCCTGAGCTGATGCTCGGGATGGGGCATGAACGGCTCAGACGGTCGGGTAGAGTGGTCGTTCAGGCTCGGTAGCTCAGCTGGTTAGAGCGTGGGATTCATAACCCCAAGGTCGCGAGTTCAAGTCTCGCCCGAGCCATCGGTCTGTGGGCATGAACCGAGGGTGATTCAGTCGATCACCACCGCTGCATGATCCAGACCTGGTTCACCATCTCGATCGTCTGATTGGAGGGGTGATCAACAGCCTGGTTTCTGACCATCGTTGGTTTCACAGGTTGAGTTCATTACGGGGCGTGGCGCAGTTTGGTAGCGCGGGTGCTTTGGGAGCACTAGGTCGCAGGTTCGAATCCTGTCGCCCCGATTGACTTTTCAGGGATTGGCAAAGGGAGAGGGGAGAGATTCCGGGAGAGGATTCGATCTCTCCCCCACCTCCCCAGCCTCCGCCGGGGGTGCGGGCGTCCCACCAGCAACGGGCGCAGCCGCCCGGGTCGCGGGGCCTGGGCGGTGCCGAACACGTACGGGGCCACGGCCAGGGCAAGGCGGTCGATGGGGTCGGGCATGGGGCTCGATGAAGTGCTTCACCGAGGGTTCCCACGCCCGGACAGGTCACGCCGCTGCCACCTCCGCCTCCCGCTGCGCCGCCAGCGCCGCCAGCTCGTCGCGCAGGCGGGTCAGGTCGGAATGGGCGGCGGTGACGGCTTGGCGCTCTGCTGGGCTCATGCAGGCGGCCACCATGGGCGACAGGGCCCAGACCACGCGGGTGTTCAGGTCGTGAACATCGTCGCTGAACTGCAGCAGCAGGCCGGCCACGGCCAGCCGCTGATCGAAGGATGATGCGGTCATCGGTTCAACTCACAGGGTTGGATCGGTCACGCCTCGGGCGGTTCGCAGCTGCGCCGGGGCACCCCATAGCTAGCACAATCGGCGGCAGATTGCAGCGGTTCAGGATCGGAACTCTGAGCCAAGTTGGCTGGGGTTGTTGTTAGCTCGGAGTTCTGAGTTAGCTGGCCAGAGCCATCCGAACCTCTGGTAGCTGAGCCAGTCGCGCAGTCGCGGCGCGTAGGCGCTTGCTGGTGGCTGTGGCGCTGGTGCCCTCAAGCTGAGCCAGCTCGCCGACGCGGGCGCCATCGCCGTGGTGAAGCTGCAGGAGGGCCACGGCGTCAGGATCGGCCGCTTCCATTGCCGCCCATGCAGCGGTCACCGCCTCGAGCTGCCCCAGCTCGCCCACCTCCAGGCGCCCACCCTCGATCACCTCGGCGAGGGTGCGGCTGTCGTCGTCGCTGTTGGGATTGGGGCCATCAAGGCTGATGCAGCCGCGCCAGACCACGCCAGCGGCCTTTAGCTGCTCGGCGCTGCACTTGCCGTACTTGGTGCTTCTCATGGCGGCTCCTACCGGCGCCGGGAGCCGGATGGTGTTGCTCATGGCATCCACCTCCCCGGTCACGGCCTGACGAATCCAGAGAAACGCATAAGTCGTGAAGCGATACCCACGGGCAGGATCGAACTTCTCAGCCGCTCGCACCAATCCGATGGTGCCGCTTTGCAGTGCATCTTCCATCGGAATCGTGACGGGCAGGCGATAGCGGTCGCACACCATCGCAACCAACCTCAGGTTGGATGCCACCAATCTGTCCCTGGCCCTCAGCCCTCGCCGTGTGACCGCTGGCGGGGCCTCCGGCCCAGTCCTGCCATTCGCGTACCAGGGTGCCCAGATGGACCTCCCCGGCGGGCGTGAGCAGGGGCTGGCGTCCGGCATTGTCTAGCCAGCGATCCACTGAGGATTGAACGCGGCGGGTGCGGCGTCTCACCGGCTGGGGATGCGCGGCATTTCAGGCAAACGCAGGTGCGGCATCCAACCGGCGCGAACATTGCGCACGGCGACCATGGCTGAATCCAGGTAGAGCATTCCGGGCGAATGAACAAGCAAGTCGGGATAGCGCCGAATCCATTCCTCAAGCTGCAGGAGCTGACCTTGATCAAGCTGGAAGCAACGCACCAGGGCGTCTTTCGTGATGGTGGCAGATCTCATGATTTCAGGTAAAAAAATAGGGGCGGCCTTCCCGACCACCCCAAATAACCCGACAGATTTAGGCTACTGATCAGGTCAGCGCATCCACCATCGCGGCGAAGGATTCAGGGTGCCGCACCGCAATGTCCACGGTCTGCATGATCCTGATCTCTACATCGCCGTTGGTGTAACCGGTGCCGAATGGATTCACCAGGATGTCAGTAGCGCCCCACATGCCAATGAGCAGATCAGCGAAGTTGCCATAGATCACGGCGGAACATGTACCGCTTGCGCTGCCTTTTGTCAGGTTGGAGGGAACCTGATTCGACACCGCGAAGCGACGGCCGAACACGGTGGTAGGGGCACCGCTGGCGACACCAGCCGGGTCGATGATGTATTGCCCGGTGGTGGACTGGGTCTTGGACAATTTCGCTTCGACTCTGCTGTTCGTCAGGAAGGCAGCGGTGGGCACATCGGCGTCATCGATGGCCACTTCCCGCTTGAGATCGGCGAGGTGATCGAATGTGACCGTGGCGCCGTTTGTGCCACCTGCCACGCTGCCGATCCCTGAGGTATTCAGGATGCCCCGGGGTTGGTTGCTGGCTCCGGTGCCGGTGATGGCGGCCAGGTCGATGGCAGAGGCCACCGAGGCCACCATGTCCTGCCGCAGCAGCTGTTCAATCGCGGGGGTGGATTGAAGCTCCAGGATGCGGCTCCAGCTGGAGAGGGCGCCCACGGTCTTGGGGCTCATCGACACTTGATCGAATGACGTGGCCGCGCTGGTGATGGTCCCAGACTCAGCGACCCAATAGGTGGATTGGGTTGAAGTCCGGCGCGGAATAGCAACGTTGCCCACCAGGCCCGGGAGCATGGTTGCGCCCAGCTCGGCGACCCGCAGTTGCTTGCGCAGGGCGTCGATGAACTGCTCGGCGAGCAGTTGAGTTTCCACCACGTTGCCGCCTACGTTGGCGGTGCCGGCCAGTTGACTGGCGCGGTTCATTTGCAGGTTGGCGGGGAACATGAATCCCCGGGCAGATCGGCCCGTCTGCTGCTCCAGGGTGCGGCTGCACTCGCGCTCAAAACCTGCATCGCTCCAATCGCCGGTAGCAGCGGCGCGGATGGCCTTGATCAGGCTGTATCGGCCCTGTTCGGCGCGGGTCAGGGGCAGGGTGCCAGCGCCGTAGTTGTCGCCGGGAAACGCGG
>JBAWXG010000047.1:0-20994 GCA_037144195.1 Synechococcus sp. ELA057 | reverse complement strand
CCTGCGGGCGGCGAAGCTGCCCCTCGATCGCGTGTCGCTGGCTCTGGTGCCGGAGCAGAGCGGATTCAACGGGGTTCAGTACCAGTGGCAACTGGATGAACCGCACGAGGTGCACTCCTTCCTTCGCCTCCATGACTTCTTCCAGGGCCAGGATCACCGCACCAGCGTGCTGCATCACATCTGCTGCACCGGCAAGCCGGAGCGGCTGAGGCTGCAGGAGCTGCAACCCGATCAGATCGCCTTCCCCCTGCTGAGGGATCTGCGGCGCGATCACTTCAGCGACTACATCGCCCTGCCGCTGCCACCGGGACAGAGCCATCGCCTGGTGATCAGCCTCGCCAGCCGCCATCGCGAGGGTTTCCGTTCTGATCAGCTGAGCCAGCTGATGCGGCTGCTACCGGGCATCCGCCGGGTGCACCAGGCGACGGAGCACTTCGGCCTGGGACGTTGGGAAGCGCTGGATCCGCTCACGTTGATCTGGAGCCGCCATCACTTCCATCAGGAGATCGCCAAGGAGCTGAACAGATCCCAGCTGCCAGGGGACGGCGACCTCAGCCTGCTGCTGCTCGATCTCAAGGATTTCAGCGACTACAACCAGGAATTCGGCCACCTGTGCGCCGACGAGGCCCTGGTGGCCGTGGCCAACCAGCTCCGCCGGAACTGGGGCGACCAAAGCCGCTCCATCGCCCGCATCGGCTCGGATTCCTTTGCCATGCTGCTGAGGGTTCCGCCGAATGCTGAAGCGCTCGCGCTGCTGGCTCGTGTGGAGCGCACGGTGCAGGATCTGCGCCTGGTGCATCCCTCCGCCCGCGAACCCTTTCTGGGTTGTCACCTGGCCCTGCTGATGGTGCCGGCAGCGGCGGTGGGAGACGGCGCCCTGGAGGCCCGCCAGCTGCTCACCCAGGGCGAGCTGCTGCTGGCGGAGGCCCAGCGCAGCGGCAGCCCCAGGGTGCTTCAGACCCAGGATCAGGCTTCCGGAGCCGCCCGTGTCTGATCAACGGCCGGCTTCGGGTTCCGCTGGATGGTGCTGGCAGGGCATCCAGAGCGAGCCCATGGCATGGACCCCCTGGCAGCCGAGAGCTGCCGCCTTCTGCAGCGCCACCTGCCTGCTGGGATAGGCGTAAAGGTTCTGTTCCTGCCCGGCGTGGTGGCGATGGATGTGGGTGGCGCCGGCTCCCGCCAGGCGATTCGGGCCCATGCCCTCCACCCCTGTCCACCAGACACCCATGACCGTGACGCCCGCAACAAGAACCCCCATCCCCACCACGCAGGCATTGATCACACCCATGCCCACGGCCCCGATGCTGAGCACCCCCATCGGCACGACACCGATGCTCACCACGCCCATGGGGACGATGCCGATGGAAATGATCCCCAGAGGGGCGATGCCGATGGCCAGCATCCTGGGCTGACCGCCGCAGCCCCGGGTGGCCTCAGTGGGCATGGGTCTTGGTCTCGCTGTGGCTGGCGCAGGGCATCCATTGGTCGCCCATCGGATGGGCCCCGGTGCAGTTGAACCTGCTTGCCGCTTTTTCCGCTTCTGCCTTGGTGGGATACAGCGCCGGAACGGCACCTGCGTTGCTCTGTTGCGCGCAGGCAACGGGGGGCAGCATGGCGCCGGCCAGGAGCGCAAACAGGAATCGTTTCATCAGCCCTGAGGAACTGGGGGCAGGGTATTGGGCAGAATCCCTTCGTGGCGGACCGAATCGATGGGCACGCCGCGGTCGGGGGCTGTGCCCCAGGGCCGTGTCGCCCCTTGCACCAACACGGTCTTCACCGTTGAACCGAGCCAAACCCCAGTAACAGCAACGCCTGTGCACTTCCAGGACATCATCGCCACCCTGAATCGCTTCTGGGCCGAGCAGGGTTGTCTGATCCTGCAGCCCTACGACACCGAAAAGGGAGCCGGCACCATGAGCCCCCACACGGTGCTGCGGGCCATCGGGCCGGAGCCCTGGGCTGTGGCCTACCCGGAACCCTGCCGGCGCCCCACCGACGGCCGCTATGGGGACAATCCCAACCGCTCCCAGCACTATTTCCAGTACCAGGTTCTGATCAAGCCCTCTCCGGACGGCATCCAGGAGACCTATCTGGCCTCGCTGCAGGCCCTGGGCATCCCCGCCGCCGAACACGACATCCGCTTCGTGGAGGACAACTGGGAGTCGCCGACCCTCGGCGCCTGGGGCGTGGGCTGGGAGGTGTGGCTCGATGGCATGGAGGCCACCCAGTTCACCTACTTCCAGCAGTGCGGCGGCCTCGATTGCCGGCCCATCTCGATCGAGATCACCTATGGCCTCGAACGGCTGGCCATGGTGCTGCAGGACGTGGAGAGCATCTGGGATCTCTCCTGGGATGGCCGTCGCTCCTATGGCGACATCTGGCTGCCGTTCGAGAAGGGGCAGTGCACCTACAACTTCGAGGCCTCCAACCCAGAGCGCCTGCAGCAGCTGTTCTCCCTCTACGAAGCCGAGGCCAGTGATCTGGTGGCCAGGAAGCTGCCCGCTCCGGCGCTTGATTTCGTGCTCAAGTGCAGCCACACCTTCAACCTGCTGGAGGCCCGCGGCGTGATCTCGGTGACCGAGCGCACCGCCACGATCGCCCGCATCCGCCATCTGGCCCGGCAGGTGGCCGAGGCCTGGCTGGCCGAGCGCGAGGCCCTGGGGTTCCCGCTGCTGGCCCGCGATGCCAGCCGGCAGGCCGCCTGATCAGCTGGCGGCCGCCAACCGGGCCGGCAGGGCCTGACACACCCGCTCGATCACCTCAGACCAGTCGCCCCGTCGCCGCTGGCGGAACAGCCGCATCGAGGGGTACCACGGGGTCGTTTCCCCCTGGAGGCTCCAGCGCCAGTCAGGCACCTGCTTGAGCAGAAGCCACACCGGCAGTCCCAGAGCCCCAGCCAGATGGGCCAGAGCGCTGTCGCTGGTAATCAATAGATCGCAGCAGTGCAGGATCGCCGCCGTGTCGAGGAAGTCCCAGGCGGTATCGATCAGATCCTGGCTGTCCACAAACAGCGATCGAAACGAACAGTGCTGCCGCTGCTCCGCGCCCACGCCCTTCTGCAGCGAGACAAACCGCAGCGGGCCGCAGGCCGTGAGCGGGGCCAGCTGCTCCAGGGCGAGAGAGCGGCCGAGCAAGCTGCCGGTCTCGGTTGTGGGATTGCCCTGCCAGTGGAGGGCCACAAGCTTGTGTGGACCAGCGCCGATGCGCTGCCGCCAATGGCTGAGACGGGCCTCCGGCACCTGCAAGTAGGGCGTCGGGGCCGGCAGATCCCAGGGGCTGCATCCGAGCACCTGGAACAGGGAGAACAGAGGCAGCCAGGGACCGCGATGGCCCTCAGCCTGGGGCGGCGTCCAGACCGCATCGGCGAGTCGGGAAGCCTCCGCCAGGGAGACCAGATTGGCCGGCAGGCAGAGGGCCAGCGCACCGGTGCGCTGGCGCAGCAGCGGCGCGTAACGCAGCGCCTGGATCATGTCGCCGAGGCCCTGCTCACCGATCAGCAGCAACGGTGCACCGCCCGGATCCTCCCCCGTCCAGCGGGATGTTGAGGGAGACAGCTGGATCGAGACATCGGCCTTCCGCAGGCGGGACTCGTAGTCGTCCCAGCCCTGGCACTGTCCGCTGCTCTGCAGGCGGCACATGCCGCGGTTGGTGAGCACCACCGGATCGTCGGGGCGCCGCGCCAACGCCCTGCCCATGACGTCGATGGCCTCCTCGCAGCGACCCAGATCCGCCAGGCAGAGGCCAAGATCCGCCAGATGGTCGGGGTCGAGAGGCTCAAGCTGCACGGCGGCGAAAAGCGCCTCACAAGCCTCCTCGGCCCGGCCCATCGCCCGCAGGGTCAGACCTCGCAGGGCATGGAAGCGGGCGATCCGGGGCTGGAGCTCCAGCGCCCGCTCACTGGCCACCAGGGACGACTCCAGCCTCCCCAACCTGCGCAGAGCGACTCCGAGGTTGGCGTGCGCCTCGGGGAACCGCTCCGCCAGGGAAAGAGCCTGCTGCAGGACGGTGCAGGCGTCCTGCAGTCGATCCCTGTCCAGCAGCAGCACCCCGAGCTTGGCGTGCAGCACCGCCAGCGGAGGTGGTCCGTCGCCTTCAGCGGCGGGGCCGGCCACCGCTGCCACTGGGGCGTCGGCGGGTGGCAGGAGGCTGGAGGCCGCCGCCATGGCCTGCCGGTAGGCGGTCTCCGCCTCATCCTGAAGCCCCTCCTGCTCCAGCTCCTGACCCAGCAGCATCAGCTCCTCCCAGCGATCGGGCTGGAGCCGCAGCAAAGCCAGCTGCGGCTCCAGGGCCTGCCGGTGGCGTCCCCGCCGCCGCCGCGTCAGCACCAGCGCACGCAGCGCCTGGCCATGCTCCGGCTCCAGCTCCAGCGCACGCTCCAGAGCCTTCTCTCCACGCTCCAGGCTCGCCGCATCTCCCTGCACCAGCCTCACGATCCCCAGGTTGCACCAGGCTTCGGCATGGTCAGGCCCCACAGCCACCGCACGCTCCAGCACCCCACACGCCTCCTCCAGACGGCCCAGGTGCTGCAACACCGCTCCCAGACGCGTCAGCACCGCCGCCTGATCCGCCTCCAGCTCCAGCGATCTCTCCAGCACTTCCACAGCCCCCTCCAGATCACCACCCCGGATCAGAACCCTCGCCAGCTCCGACCAGCCCTGCGCATCTCCGGGCTCCTGATCCAGATGCCGCCGCAGCAATGCCTCGGCCCGTTCACCTTCCCCGGCCTCCAGGGCGCTCAGGGCCTCGGCATGGACGGGATGCATGCGGGGGATTTCAGCGGCAACGGAGCACATCCTGCGATGGATGGTGGCTCCTGCAACAGGGGCCAGTGTCGACGGACGGACTTCCAGGCCGGCCGGAGAGGGGGAACATTCCTAGCGCCCGGGGCGGGTTGGCGTGGTTGCGAAGGATCAGGGGGTTGCCAGCAACGCTGCAGGCCCACGACGCCCGGGGCCGATCCTGTTCTGCGCCCTGGCGCTGCTGATCCTGCTGCTGCGGCTGCAGCCCATGGCGCCCGATCGGAGCGATCCGGTGCATCGGCTGGCAGGTGGGGACGGCCCGGTGCCGGCGATGCTGCAGGGCGTGCTGCTGGAGGATCCCCGCCGCCACGGCGCCGCTGAAGCGGGATCGGGCTGCCAGGTGCTGCTGCAGACCTCCGGCGGCCGCAGCGAACTGCAATTCCATCGCTGCCCGCCTCTGCAGCAGGGCTGGGCGGTGCAGGTGCATGGCCAACTCAGGCGTCCGCCACCGGCACCCCATCCGCTGCTGGCCGGGCCGGCGGAGCGGCTCGAGCGAGCCGGAGCACGCACACGGCTGCGGGTGGAGCAGCTGACGGTGCTGCAGAAGCCGGCCACCCCGATCCTGGATCTGCGGCGGCGCATCGCCTCGCGGCTGATCGAAGCAGCCGGGCCCGAACGCGGCGGCCTGCTGGCGGCCCTGGTGCTCGGCAGCGCGGTGGTGCCGCTGCCGGCGGAGCTGCGGGACGCCTTCCGGGCATCGGGGCTCTCCCACGCCCTGGCGGCGTCCGGGTTCCATCTGACCGTGCTGCTGGGGGTGGTCACCAGCTTGAGCAGGCCCCTGGGACGGCCCCTGCGGCTGGCCCTGGCGAGCGGCGCGGCCGGGGGCTTCCTGCTGCTGGCAGGGGCCCAGGGATCGGTGGTGCGCGCGGTGCTGATGGGGGCGGTGGCCCTGCTGGCCAGGGAGTTCGATCACCGCGCCAGGCCCCTGCCGCTGCTCCTGATCACCGTGCTGACGATGCTGCTGATCCAGCCGAGCTGGCTGATGGATGTGGGCCTGCAGCTGTCGGTGGCGGCAACGGCCGGGCTGCTGATCAGCGCGCCGCCGCTGGAGCGGGCGATCGCCGCCTGGCTGCCCGGTGGCGATGCGCACCGACCGGGCTGGGCCAAGCGCTGGCTGGCTCCGGCTCTGGCCGTACCGCTGGCCGCCAGCCTCTGGACGCTGCCGCTGCAGCTGCAGCACTTCGGCGTGGTGCCCCTGTACGCCGTACCGGCGAATGTGGCGGCCGCTCCGCTGCTGAGCCCGCTCACCCTGGCAGCCATGGGCCTGGCGCTGGTGAGCCTGGTGCTGCCGCCGCTGATGGGGCCCCTGCTGCTGGCCGTGAACCCGCTGGCGGCAGTGCTGCTGGGCATCGCCTCCTGGTTTGCGGGGCTGCCGCAGGCCCAGGTGATGACCGGCAGGCCCCAGCCGCTGCTGGTGTGCCTGCTGGCGCTGGCGATGCTCGGCCTGCTGTTGCCGGGGTTGGGGAGAGGGCTGCGCTGGCTGGCCCTGGCGCTGCTGCTGATCGCGAGCGCTGTGCATCTGACGCTGCTGCACAGCGATCAGCTGCTGCTGGTGCAGCAACCGGGCTCAGACGGCGGACGGTCGCTGCTGCTGGCAAGGCACCAGGGGCGCGGGGCCCTGATCAGCACCAAGGGTGATGGCCTCAGCTGCCGCCAGGCGGGGCGGCTGGCCCGGGCCCTGGGCGTGGAGCGCCTCGATTGGCTGCTGCTGCTCGATCCGGTGGCCACGGAGGACCCGGCCTGCTGGCAGAGGCTGGCGGCACTGGTGGTGGCCTACGGGGATGGCAGCACGCCGCTGGCGGCCCGGGAAGGCCTCCGCAGCCGCGGGTTGCGCGTGCAGGCCCTGAGCCAGGACAGCCATGCCCTGAGGCTGGATCTCGGCGCCCAGCAATGGCTGCTGCTGCCCGACCGGCAGGCGCTGCGGGCCTGGTTGGCCCTCAGGCAACCCATCACGGACGGGGTGTGGCTGGGATTTCGCCCATCCCGCAGCGAGCGGCTGGCGCTGGAGAGAGCGGGGGCGGGGAGGCGCTGGCGTTGGTGGAGCGGCCCCGCTGGCGCAGAAGCGGCTCCAGGGCTCTGGAAGGCCAGCGGCCTCAGTGGATCGCTGCAGACCGGCGGTGGGTGAGGGCCCCGTACATTGGGCCATGGAGACGCGAGCGGTGCCCATCACCGCGCGGGAGAGCCTGCAGGCTCGATCCAGCGGATCCGACCGGGAGAGGTGGCTGAGTGGTCGAAAGCGAACGACTCGAAATCGTTTGAAGGGCAACCTTCCGTGGGTTCGAATCCCACCCTCTCCGTTCTGAACCGATCCCATAGGGCGTTGAGCGGCGAGCCGCACCCGAGTCCATGCCCCATTCAGGCCCCGCCCGCAGCCTCCTGCCCCTTCCCTGGACGGGCGATCCCTCTCTGCTGCCGCTCTCCGCACCCCAGCTCAGGCGGGAAGCGGACGCCGCCCCCCTGCTGCTGCTGCTGTGCCATGACCAGGCCCTCAGCCCTGATCGGCATACATCGCTGCGCGCACTCCTCTCGGCCGAGGAAGTGGAACGGCTGGAGGCCTTCCACCGGCCCAGCGACCGCGACCTGTTCCTGCTCGGCCGCGCCAGCCTGAGGCAACTGCTGGGACTCTGGCTGGATCAGCCCGCCCGCTCGGTGGCTATCCACCAGGGACCCCATGGCAAACCCTTCTGCCCTGGAGGCCCGCAGTTCAACGTCAGCCATTCCGGCTCCCTGATCCTGCTGGGCCTGCATGCCATCCGGCCGATGGGGGTCGACGTGGAGCGCCAGCGACCCGATCTGGCCTGGGAGCCGCTGGCCCGCCGCGTGCTGGGGGCTGAGGCTCTGGCCGAGCTGCTGGCCTTGCCTGCCAGGGAGCAACCGACCGCTTTCCTCGCCGCCTGGTGCCAGCTGGAGGCGCGGCTGAAAGCCGAAGGGTTCGGATTCGCCGGGCTGCAGGCCCTGCACACCGCATCCCGACACCAGGCGGATGGCCCCGGCGATCACTGGACGGTGGACGTTCCCGACGGCTACCGGGCAGCTGCGGCCCTGGCAGAGGTGGCCCTGGCAGAAGTGGCCCTGGCAGCGCCCCACTGAATAGTTGGTCGTCCTCGCTTCAGGGCCCCGGGGGTTCCGGCACAGGCGGATCGTTGCGCAGGTCATCCGGGGTGAGGGGCTCCCCCAGCAGACGCTTCTCAGCCCTGCGGATGGCCCGAGGATCGCTGAGCAGATGGGCCCCCTCGAGGCGCAGCAGCGGTCTTGGGTGGAATTGCTCCTCACGACGGGGCGGCTCCAGCCACAGGAAGTGGCGATCCGGCGCCACCCGGGCGCAGACGGCCCGGTAAAGCTGGCGCAGCCTCCAACGCACCAGCCCCCGGTCCATCGCCTCAAAGAATTCCCGCCGCGGAGCCCTGCCGCCGGTCTGGGGCCTGGAGCCATCCCCTCCCCGCAACCGGGCGGCATCGGGATTCCAGCGCGGCGCGCAGCGGCCGGGGGCGCTCGTGTCGGGATCGATCCAGATCTGCAGACCCTCTCCCTGCGGGCGTGTCACCACCGCCAGGGCATCATCCGCGTGGCGCCGGGGCAGGGGATAGACGCTGCCGCTCGGGCGCCTGGCCGCCGGCACACAACCCGCCAGGCACAGGAGCAGCGCTAGCAGCACCGTGGGCAAGGCTGTGCTCGGCAGCAAAGCTGTCTGCGGCAGCAAGGCTATGTGCAGCAACTGAGCGCCATGATGGCTGCGACGGCCCGTGGCACCCGGGGCCGGAGCCCTCTGGGGCCTCTGGGGCCGGAACAGGTCTCAGCACCGTTCGGGAATCCTCACCTCGGCGTTAAGGTGGCGCCCATGCAAGTGCCTCCCTTCAGCCTCAGCGAGCAGCTTCAGGAGCTCGGAGAGCAGCTGGATGCCGCCGTTCTGGCGGTGCTGCACAGCGGTCAGTACATCGGTGGCGCGCAGATCTCCGCCTTCGAGAGCGCGTTCGCCGCTGCCTGCGGCAGCCCCCATGCCATCGGCTGCAACAGCGGCACCGATGCCCTGATCCTGGCCTTGCGCGGCCTGGGCATCGGGCCCGGTGATGCGGTGATCACCAGCTCCTTCAGCTTCTTCGCCACAGCCGAGGCGATCAGCGCCGTGGGCGCCACCCCGGTGTTTGTGGATGTGGATCCGCACACCTACCTGCTCGATCTCGACCAGCTGGAGGCGGCCATCACCCCCGCCACCCGCGCCCTGATGCCGGTGCATCTGTTCGGCCGGCCGGTGGACATGGAGCGGCTCTGCGGGATCGCTGCGACCCATGGGCTGAAGGTGATCGAGGACTGCGCCCAGGCCAGCGGCGGCCACTGGCAAGGCCGTCCGCTGGGGAGCTGGGGCGATGCCGGCTGCTTCAGCTTCTTTCCCACCAAGAACCTGGGCGGCGCCGGCGACGGCGGTGCCGTGACCTGCTGCGATCCGGAGCTGGCCCAGCGGATCCGCGAGCTGGCGGTGCACGGCATGCCGCGGCGCTATCTGCACACCTCCCTCGGATACAACAGCCGTCTCGATGCCATGCAGGCGGCGGTGCTGAACGTGAAGCTGCCGCACCTGGGCCGTTGGGTGCAAGCCCGACGGGCCATCGCGGCCCGCTATCTCGAGGCTCTGGCGGAACTGGACGGTATCGCCCTGCCGGATGGGGACATCCCTGGCCACAGCTGGAATCAGTTCGTGCTGCGGGTGCCCAGCTGCCCGGCTGTCAATCAATCCTGCGGCGGCCGTTGCACCCCGTCGGCCGACAGCGCCAACCACGGCCTGCCTGAAGCCTGCTGCCGCGACTGGCTACAGCAGCAGCTGCGCGAAGCCGGCGTGAACACGATCATCTATTACCCGATCCCGATCCACCGCCAGCCGGCCTACGCCGAACTGGGCTACGGACCCGGCTCCCTGCCGGTCACCGAGCGTCTCTGCGCCGAGGTGCTCAGCCTGCCGATCTTCCCCGAGCTCAGCGGCGAACAGCAGGACCGGGTGATCAGCGTGCTGAGCCAGCTGGCGGGCAAGGCTGCGGTTCCTGCCGGGGCGATGGTGGCCTGACGGCACCAGCCTGATCCTCAAGCCTGCGCCGGCCTGGCTCGCCATTCGGGGGATGGAAGGCGCTGATGCGCGCCCATCTGGGTGACCGGGGAACAGGCGGAGCAACGATTGCAGCAGCAGGTCGGGCAGACGAACCGCAGCGGCATCGGCTATGACTGGAACCATGGCCCTTTCATCGCCACTTCCCACAGTGCTGGCGCAGCATCTTGAGCCTCTGCGGGAGCTCTGTGAGCGCTTCGGCGTTGAGCGGTTGGAGGTGTTCGGTTCGGCAGCGAAGGGCCTCTTTGATCCCGCAACCAGTGATTTGGATTTCATCGCGCGCTTTCGCAACCCGATGGAGCCCGGCTATTGCGGCCGGTTCTGTGGTTTTGCCGATGCGGCCGAGGCCTTGCTGGGCCGCTCGGTGGATCTCCTCACCGAACGGATGATCAACAATCCCTATTTCCGTGAAGACGTGGATGCTGTGCGCCGCATCGTCGTCGAGCTGTGAGTGAAACGAGAGGCCCTCAAGCGACTCTTGGATGCACTTCAGGCGATCCGCTCCATCGAAGCGTTCACAGCTGACCAGGCACTGGCCACATTTCTCGAGAATGATCTTCTCCAGGCTGCTGTGGAGAGAAAATTCGAGATCATCGGCGAGGCCTTAAAGCATGCCCACGCCGCAGATCCATCCGTTCTGGAGCTAGTGCCTGAACTGCCAAGAGTGATCAGCACCCGTAACCGGATCATCCATATCTACGAAGGAGTGGACCACATGATTCTTTGGGATGCCATCCAGAACGAGCTCCCCAGCCTGAAGGCCCGCCTTGAATCCGTGCTCGGAGAGGATCAGCCCTGATGCCTCAACTCACCCTCGCGGCAGACCGGCATACAGCGCCTTGAAGTGCGCCTGCTGCTGCTTGTGGCTGACGATCGGCGCCGGATAGCCGCGGCTCTCCAGGGGGGCGATCTCACCGCTGAGCAGATCGGGCGTGCAGACGTGCGCCAGCTCCGGCAGCCAGGTGCGGATGTAGACGGCCTCGGGGTCGAACTTCTGGGCCTGCGTGGCGGGGTTGAAGATGCGCAGCGGCTTGGGATCCATGCCGCTGCTGGCGCTCCACTGCCAGCCGCCGTTGTTGGCGGCCAGGTCACCATCCACCAGCCGCGCCATGAAGGCGGCCTCTCCGAGGCGCCAGTCGCAGATCAGATCCTTGACCAGATAGGAGGCGACGATCATGCGGCAGCGGTTGTGCATCCAGCCGCATGTATTGAGCTGGCGCATCGCCGCGTCGATGATCGGCATGCCGGTGAGCCCCTCGCACCAGGCCTGAAGACGCCTCTCCTCGTTCTCCCAGGGGAAGTGGCGCCACTGGGGGCGGTAGGGGCCATCGGCCAGCTCGGGGAAATGGAACAGGGCCTGCTGATAGAACTCGCGCCAGGCCAGCTCCTGCTCCCACACAGCGATCGAGGCCAGCGCCTCCTCAGCTCCACCGAGCTGCTCGGCCACCAGACGCGCCTGCTGCGCCGCCGCCCAGGCCTGACGGGGGCTGAGGGTGCCGAACTTGAGGGCGGCGCTCAGGCCCGAGGTGAGCGGCTCGCCGGGCAGGTTGCGGCCCGGTTCGTAGGCGAACAGGGGAATGCCGCGGCCGCCGGCCCCACCCGCACCGCCATCGCAGAAAGCCTGCAGCTGCTCCAGCGCAGCACGCTCGCCGGGCCGGCAGGGACACAGCGCCGCGCCGGCGAAACGCGGACCGAAATCCTGCTCCGCCGGCAACCGCTCCAGCAGCGGCAGGCCCTGCCACAGGGCGGCTCGCTCCCCATCCAGACCGGCGGGATCGACGTCCAGCAGACCGGTGGGAGCAGGAGTGGGCTCCAGCTCAGCGGCCAACGCCCGTCGCTCCACCTGGCCGCGCCAGTTGCGCAGGAACGGGCCGTAGACGCGATAGGGATCCCCCCCACCGGTGCGAAGGGCCTCGGGCGGCACCAGCAGCTGGTCCCAGTCCGCCTGCAGCTTGAGGCCACCGGCCTTGAGCGCCGCCTGCACGCGCCGATCGCGGGCCCGGCCGTAGGGCTCCACATCGCGGTTCCAGGCCACCCCTTCGGCGCCGATGGCCAGCGCCAGCCGCGGCAACAGCTCCGCCGGATCCCCCTGCAGCAGCACCAGGCGGCTACCGGCCCGCCGCCAGCTCTCCTGCAGCTCGATCAGGCTCTCGCGCAGGAACCAGAGCCGCGCCGGCGCCATCCCCGGATCTGTGAGGATCGCCGGATCGAGCACGAACACACCGGTCACGGCGCGGGTGCTCTCCAGCAACGCGGCGAGGCCTCGGTTGTCGGCCAGACGCAGATCGCGGCGATGCCAGAACAGCCAGCGGGGGGCGCCCATCAACCGTTCCTCAGAGCCCCAGCAACTGGCGGGCGCGGAACCAGCCGGCGAGGCTCTTGCCATCGAGATACTCATCACCGCTGGCCAGGGCCGCATCGAGCTCGGCCGGCTCCAGCAGCAGCACCTCCAGATCCTCGTCGTCGTCGCCGGCGGGCGGGGTCTCCAGGGGGGTGAGATCCCGGGCCAGGAACAGGTGGATCACCTCATCGGAGTAGCCGGGGCAGGGCAGCATCACCCCGAGGGAATCCCAGCGGCTGGCGCTGTAACCCGCCTCCTCCATCAGCTCCCGCTCCATCGTCGCCAGGGGCTCCTCGCCGTCATCGAGCGTGCCGGCGGGAAACTCGAGGATGCGGGCCGCCACGGCGAAGCGGTACTGGCGCAGCAACACCACCCGCCCGTCATCGAGAACCGGAACCGCCAGGGAGGCGCCGGGGTGGCGGATGATCCCGAAGGTGCCTTCCACACCCATCGGCAGTTCGATCCGATTGAGCTCGAAGCGGATCTTGCGGGCATCGAGACTGGCGGTCGTCTCCAGATAGCGCGAGGGCTCGGGTGCGGGCAGCGGCGCCATCGGGTGGGTGTTGCACTGCGGGCCAGCTTGGCGCAGCGGCGATCCGCATCAGACTGGAGATCGCTCCTGACGCAGCCGTGATCCCTCCCCAGAAACAGATGACCGGGATGCTGGGCCATCCCGTGGCCGAGAACCCGATCGATCGGATGTTCGATGCGGTCTATGCCCACTACGGCCTTCACTGGCAGTTCTGGAAGAACGACATCGCCAGCACCGACGACCTGGCTCTGGCGGTGAAGGCGCTGCGACCCCTGGGGTACAAGGGCATGGCGATCACGGTGCCCTGGAAGGTGGCGGTGATCCCGCTTCTCGATGCCGTCGATGACGACGTGCGCGCCATCGGCGCCGCCAACTACATGACGATCGAGAACGGCCGCCTGATCGGCCACAACAACGACGGCAAGGGTGTCGTCAAGGCGATCGAGAAGGTGGCCCCCCTGAAGGATCAGCGGGTGGTGATGCTGGGGGCCGGGGGCGCCGGCCGGGCGATGGCGGTGGAGCTGGCCTGGGCTGGGGCCTCCCATCTCACCCTGGTGACCCGGCGCGAGGAGCAGGGCCGCGAGGTGGCCGCCACCGTGACCCGCGCCGCCGGCGTGCCGGCCGACTGGCAGCCCTGGACGGGCGAGGTGGCCGTACCGGCGGGCACCACCCTGCTGATGAATGCCACCCACCTGGGCTGCGCGCCGGAGCTGGAGGAGGTCCCCCTGCGCTGGGACACGCTCGATCCGGCCTGCGTGGTGGTGGATGTGATCACCAACCCCCGCATCACCCCGTTTCTGGCCAAGGCCCGCGAGCTGGGCTGCCCGATCGTGGATGGGGTGGAGATGCTGGTGCAGCTGGCCATGCAGATCTTCGAGCAGTGGACCGGCATCCAGCCCGAGGAGGGGGTGTTCCAGCGGGCGGTGGCCGAGGCCCTGGGGGAGTGAGGCAGCCGCAGCCGCCGCAGGCCTGCAAAGGGCCGGGCGAACAGGGCGCGACGCCGAGGGCTCAACCCAGGGATCATTCCGGCCAGCCGGGCTGGGGGGGCAGGCGCAGCGGCGGCGGCTCCTCCCCCAGGGCCAGCAGATCCTCCAACCGCTCCCCGCAGCTGCGGGGCGGCTGATCCGGCAGCGGAGGCACCAGGGCCGGATCGATCGCCGCCAGCGGCGCCAGCACGAAGGCGCGGCCGGCCAGGCGCGGATGGGGCAACTCCAGCGGCTCGCCCCGCAGCACGCGTTCACCGCACCAGAGCAGATCGAGATCGAGCAGCCGCGGCCCCCAGCGCTCCCGGCGCTCCCGCCCGAATCGCCGTTCCAGATCCTGCAGCGCCTCCAGCAGCCCCTGGGGCTGCGGGTCGCCCTGCAGAGGCCCCAGCAGCAAGACGGCATTGAGGTAATCGGGCTGATCGGGCGGACCGCCCACCGGCGCCGTGCGGAACAGGGGCGACCAGCGGCAGGCTCCCTGAGGGGCCAGGGGCTGAAGCAACTGCTCCAGCAAGGGCCTCACGGCCACCAGGGTGGCCGCCGGATCCCCGAGGTTCGCCCCCAGGGCCACCGCCAGCGATTCCCAGCCAGCGGGCAGTGCGCCGCTGCCTCCTGCGCTCACCCCCCGGCCCGGCCGGGAAGCGTTGGTGAACAGACGCTGGGACATGGAAGAAGGCTCAGCGCGGCGACGGTTCAGGCGGGCGACGGTTCAGGCTGGAGACCATGGGCTGGGCGGGCCCTCGGGTTCGCGCTGCACCGGATTCTCCAGCCGGCCGATGCCCTCGATCTCGATGGCCACCGTGTCGCCGGGCGTCAGCCAGCGGGGCGGATCGGCCGCCATGCCCACGCCGCTGGGGGTGCCGGTGAGGATCACGGTGCCGGCCTCCAGGGTGGTGCTGCCGCTGAGGAAGGCGATCAGGGAGGCCACATCGAAGATCATGTCGTCGGTGCGGGCGTCCTGCACCAGCTCGCCATTGAGCCAGGTGCGCAGGCCCAGGGCATTGGGATCGGGGATCGCCTCGGGCGACGCCAGCACCGGGCCCAGGGGCGCAAAGGTGTCGAAGCTCTTGCCGCGGCACCACTGGCCGCCGCCGAGCTCTTTGCGCTTCTGCCAGTCGCGGGCGCTGACATCGTTGGCGCAGGTGTAGCCGAGCACGACGGCCAGTGCGTCCTGGCGGCTGACGTTCTTGCAGGTGCGGCCGATCACCACCGCCAGCTCCCCCTCGTAATCCACCTGGCTGCTGGCCAGCACGGTGGGCAGCTCGATCGGCGCACCCGGATGCTGCACAGCCCCGGGGGGCTTGACGAACAGCAGCGGCCGCTCCGGAATCGGCGAGCCGAACTCCAGGGCATGGCGGCGGTAATTGACGCCGATGCCGAGGATCGCGCGGGGCTCCAGTGGTGCCAGCAGCCGGGCCACAGCCGCGGCCTCCCCGCTGGGACGCAGCGCCTCGGAGCCGATCCAGGGCTCTCCCACCAGCCGCTCCCGGCTGCCGTCGGCATGGAGCTGACCGATGTGGATGGTGCCCTCGGGATCGGCGTAGCGGAACAGATGCATGGCAGGCGCAGCGGGCCCTGGGACGATCGCTGTGCATCCTCTCTCCGGCAGCTGTAGCCATCGGCGAGACTGGCCCCACCCTGAGGCGCCCGCTGCCCATGCCCGCCAGCCAGACCGGCACCGCCAGCAGCGACCTCGCCTCGCGGGCCTTCCCCCTGGCGGCGATCACCGGCCACGGCACGCTCAAGCTGGCGCTGCTGCTGGCGGCCGTGGATCCGGGCCTGGGCGGCGTGGTGATCGCCGGCGGACGCGGCACCGGCAAATCCGTGCTGGCACGGGGCCTGCATGCCCTGCTGCCCCCGATCGACGTGCTCGATCTGGGCACCATCCCCCCCGGCCAGCCCAGCCCATCCGGGCTCAATCTCGACCCCCAGCGCCCCCAGGAGTGGGATGCCCCCACCCGCACCCGGCTGCAGCAACTCGGGGCCGATCCCAGCGGCGCCGATCCCAGCGCGCTGCTGCCCACCCGGGTGATCCCGGCCCCCTTCGTGCAGGTGCCGCTCGGCATCACCGAGGACCGGCTGCTGGGCTCGGTCGATGTGGCCGCCTCCCTGACAGCGGGCGCGCCGGTGTTCCAGCCCGGCCTGCTGGCGGAGGCCCACCGCGGGGTGCTCTATGTCGACGAGCTCAACCTGCTCGACGATCACATCACCAACCTGCTGCTGGCGGCGGTGGGCAGCGGCGAGAACCGCATCGAGCGCGAAGGCCTGAGCCTCAGCCATCCCTGCCGCTGCCTGCTGATCGCCACCTACAACCCCGAAGAGGGGGCGGTGCGCGATCACCTGCTCGACCGCTTCGCCATCGCCCTGTCCGCCAACCAGGTGCTGGACCTGGAGCAGCGGGTGGCGATCAGCCGGTCCGCCATCGAGCACGCCGAAACCAGCGACAGCTTCCGCGCCCGCTGGCAGGAGGAGAGCGATGCCCTCGCCACCCAGCTGCTGCTGGCACGCCAGTGGCTGCCGGATGTGCGCATCGCCCGTGAGCAGATTGCCTACCTGGTCAACGAGGCGATCCGCGGCGGCGTCGAGGGGCACCGCAGCGAGATCTATGCGGTGCGCGTGGCCCGCGCCCATGCCGCCCTGAGCGGGCGCGACCGGGTGGAGGCCGAAGACCTGCAGGTGGCCGTGCGGCTGGTGATCGCCCCGCGGGCCCTGCAGCTGCCGCCACAGGATCCGGATCAGCCGATGGAGCCCCCGCCGCCGCCGCCCCAGGGGGAGCAGCCCCCCGAGGAACCCCAGCAGGACGATCAGGAACCCGACGAGCCCGAGGACGATCCCGAGGACAACCAGGAGGAGGACACCCCGGAGGATCAGGCGCCGCCGTCGATCCCCGAGGAGTTCCTGCTCGATCCGGAGGCGACCGCCATCGATCCCGACCTGCTGCTGTTCTCCGCCGGCCAGGCCCGCAGCGGCCGCAGCGGCAGCCGCTCCGTCGTGCTGAGCGACAGCCGCGGCCGCTACGTCAAGCCGATGCTGCCCCGCGGCCCGGTCAAGCGGATCGCCGTGGATGCCACCCTGCGGGCGGCCTCCCCGTATCAGAAGGCCCGCCGCGAACGGCAGCCGGGGCGGAGCGTGATCGTGGAGGAAGGAGATCTGCGGGCCAAGCAGCTGCAACGCAAGGCGGGCGCGCTGGTGATCTTTCTGGTGGATGCCAGCGGCTCGATGGCCCTGAACCGCATGCAGAGTGCCAAGGGCGCGGTGATCCGGCTGCTGAGCGAGGCCTACCAGAACCGCGACGAGGTGGCCCTGATCCCCTTCCGCGGCGAGCAGGCCGAGGTGCTGCTGCCGCCGACCCGCTCGATCACCGCCGCCCGGCGCCGGCTGGAGGCGATGCCCTGCGGTGGCGGCTCACCGCTGGCCCATGGGCTCACCCAGGCGGCGCGGGTGGGGGCCAACGCCCTGGCCAGCGGTGACCTGGGCCAGGTGGTGGTGGTGGCGATCACCGATGGCCGCGGCAATGTGCCCCTGAGCCGCTCCCTGGGCCAGCCGGAGTTGGAGGGAGAGGAACCGGTGGATCTGCGCGAGGAGGTGAAGCTGGTGGCGGGCAAATACCGCAACCTCGGCATCAAGCTGCTCGTGATCGACACCGAGCGCAAATTCATCGGCAGCGGCATGGGCAGGGAGCTCGCCGACGCCGCCGGCGGTCGCTATGTGCAGCTGCCCAAGGCCAGCGACCAGGCGATCGCCTCGATCGCGCTGGAAGCCCTCTCAGGGATCTGAGCGCCGCCTGAGCAGAAAAGCGTCAGCCGGGGCTCAGCGCCCAGGGGCAGGGGCCTGCCCGGCAGGGGAGGAGCCAGAAGCGGGGATCGGCCGCGGAGCACCGGCGGCGCTCACCTGGCCTGCATTCACCGGAGCAGCGGAGCGGTCGCTGCGGGGAACGGTGGCAGCGGGATAGAGCTCCTGGAAGAACTTCCCGAGCCCCACCGACACGCTGCGGATGCCGTTCATGAACTGGGGATCATCCGTGAGCTTGCGCACATCACTGCCGACGGCACTCCAGCGGTCGGTGAGCTGCTTGGCGTTGGTGAGGGTGGCCTGCAGATCCGAGATGGTGCGTGGGTTGTCCAGCGCCGCGGAGAGGTTGTTGATGTGGCGGCTGGCCTGGGCCACGTTGACGCTGGCGGTGTGCACCTGGGACAGGATCGGATCGATGCGGGTTGCCGAACCGTTGAGGTTGCGCACCAGGTTGGTGGCGTCCTTGAGAAACACCTGCCCGTCCTTGCCGAGCTTTGAGGCCTCACGGGCGGTGTTCTCGAAGCTGGCGGTGGCGGCCACCAGCTTCTGCACCAGCTGCTCGCGATCGGCCGTGTCGAGCATCTTCTGCACGGTCTCGGTGACCGAGGACATGGAGGCGGCCGTCACCCCCTTCACCTGACCGTTGGCACAGACCAGGCGGCGATCGTCACAGCGGCGGTCCGTGGGTCCGGCGGTCCCGGGCGGGACGACCCCAGCGCTGATCAGCGACACCTGGGCATCCCCTCCCAGCAGGGAGGTGGCACCGACCTGGGCGACCACCGGGCGGGCCAGCAGCAGGCGCGGATCACGGATCTCCAGCTGAGCCAGCACCGCCTGCCCGGTCACCTGGATGCGGCGCACATTGCCCACCAGCACACCCCGGAAGGAGACCGGAGAGCGCTCACTCAATCCGGAGGCATCGCTGAAGCTGACCGTGACGGTCCAGTTGCCGCGGCTGAGCGAGACGCCCTTGAGCCACAGCCACAGGCCCAGACCGCCGGCGATCCCGGCCAAAAGGGAGAATCCCACCAAAGCTTCGCGCAGGCTGCGACGCATGGCCGATCAGAGCTCCGCGGGCTGCATGGGTCCGCGCAGACTACCGGTTCGGAACTGAACCACGTAGGGATCATCGCTGCGGCGGAACTCCTCGAGGCTGCCGGTCCAGCGGAAACGGCCGCCGTAGAGCAGGATCACCCGCTCGGCGCAGCGCTCGATCGTGCTGATCACATGGCTGACCACCACGGTGGAGGCCTGGGTCAGCTCACCGGTGTGCACGATCAGGTCCTCCACCCGGGTGCAGGCCACCGGATCGAGACCCGCCGTGGGCTCATCGAACAGCAGCAGCGGCACCTGGCCGCGGGCGATGACCGGGTCATCGATCAGGGCCCGGGCGAAGCTCACCCGCTTCTGCATGCCACCGCTGAGCTCCCCGGGCATCAGCTCCTCAATGCCTTTCAGGCCCACGGCTTCGAGGCAGCGGCTCACCCGCTCGCGGATCTCCCGCTCCGGCAGCAGCCTGGTGCGGTACAGCACGAATCCCACGTTCTCGCGCACATTGAGCGAGGCCAGCAGGGCCGGGTTCTGGAAGACCAGGCGCACATCCGGGGGATGGCGCTGATCCAGCCGCAGATAGGTCTGTTCCTGGCCATGGATGCGCAGCTGGCCGGAACTGGGAAGCAGCAGGCCGGAGAGCAGCCGCAGGATCGTGGATTTGCCCGCACCCGAGGGGCCCACCACCATCAGGCGCTCACCGGCATGGAGGGTGAGATTGACCTCCTCCAGCACCGGCGGCTTGGCGCCCCAGCGCACGGTCACGTTGTCCAGCTCCGCCACCGGCGCGGATCCGTCGGGACCGGACGCCCTGGCGCCAGGGACCTCATCGGGGGGCTGGGATGGCAACTCAGCCACAGAGGCGGGAGGACAGCGCTGCGCCCATCCTGCCTGGCTGAGCGGGTTGGCACAGATCTTCCGGTTCCGGATCCCGTCCGTACAGTTTCAGCACTGAACAGCGCCATTCGGCGCTTCTCCCGTGCCCGTCCGCGGCCAAGGCCCGAAACCCCGCCGAGCCAGGGTCTCCCTGCCGCGGCCCAGCTGGGTGGGTCGCGGCGAGCTGCGCCAGAAGGATCTGGTCTCCCGCTCGCGCCGGGCGGCGCGCTGGCTGCAGCCGGGGCTGGTGGTGAAGCGCTGGATGGTCACCTCCGGCCTGGGCCTGCTGATCCTGCTGCTGGGGGCGGCGGTGTGGGCCGATCTGCAGCCCATCTACTGGAGCCTGTCGACGATCAAGTGGCTGCTGAGCCAGATCACCACGGTGCTGCCGCGGGGCATCACCGGACCGCTGGTGATCGTGGTGGGCGGCGGGCTGATCTGGCTGGGGCAGAGCCGCAGCTTCGGCTCGATCCAGCAGGCCCTGGCACCGGAGAAGGACACCTTGCTGGTGGATGCCCTGCTGGCCCAGGGGCGATTGAACCGGGGCCCGGCGATCGTGGCGATCGGCGGCGGTACCGGCCTCTCCACCCTGCTCAGCGGCCTCAAGCGCTACAGCAGCAACCTCACCGCGGTCGTGACCGTGGCCGATGACGGCGGCAGCAGTGGCGTGCTGCGGCGCGAGTTCGGCATCCAGCCGCCCGGCGACATCCGCAACTGCCTGGCGGCGCTCTCCACCGAGGAACCGCTGCTCACGCGGCTGTTCCAGTATCGCTTCCGCGCCGGCAGCGGCCTGGAGGGCCACAGCTTCGGCAATCTGTTCCTCACGGCCCTGACGGCGATCACCGGCAGCCTCGAATCGGCGATCACCGCCAGCAGCCGGGTGCTGGCGGTGCAGGGCCAGGTGGTGCCGGCCACCAACGCCGATGTGCGCCTCTGGGCCGAACTGGAGAATGGCCAGCGGATCGAGGGGGAATCCCACATCGGCAAGGCCTCCAGCCCGATCGTGCGGCTGGGCTGCATCCCGGAGCGGCCGCCGGCCCTGCCACGGGCGATCGAGGCGATCGCCAACGCCGACCTGATCGTGCTCGGCCCGGGCAGCCTCTACACCTCGCTGCTGCCCAACCTGCTGGTGCCGGAGCTGGTGGCGGCGATTCGCCGCAGCAAGGCCCCGAAGCTCTACATCTGCAACCTGATGACCCAGCCGGGGGAGACCGATGGCCTGGACGTGCATGGGCATCTGCGGGCGATCGAAGCGCAGCTGGCCACGATCGGCGTGGATCAGCGGCTGTTCGACTGCGTGCTGGCCCAGGCGGAACTGACTGATGCCGCCCTGCTGGAGCACTACCGCCGCCGCAGCGCCGAACCGGTGCTCTGCGACGCCGATGGCCTCCGCCGCCAGGGCTATGAGGTGATGGTCAGCGCCCTGCAGGGCAACCGCCCCACCGCCACCCTGCGTCACGATCCCCGCAGCCTGGCCTTGGCGGTGATGCGCTTCTACAAGCGCCACCGCCGCGAGCGGGACTGAG
>JBAWXG010000046.1:0-22243 GCA_037144195.1 Synechococcus sp. ELA057 | reverse complement strand
GGCCGCTGGCGGTGGGGCTGGGGGCGATGGGCTGGCTGCTGCTGCTGGCGCTGCTGGCTCCGCCGCTGCTGACGCGCTGGCAGGCGGCGCGGTGCTCCGACCCCGGAGGGCCTGGGTTGGGAGGCAGTTAGGCTCAGCCCCACGAAGGACAAAGCCGGAGCTCCCAGACGTGCATCAGGGGTCCAGAAGCCCGGAGCGTCGCCTCTATTTCCTGAGCGGTTTCGATCCGCGCGGAGCGTCGTTTTATTACCGGCTGTTCGTCGAGCAGCTCAGGGCCTACGGCCAGCGAAGTGGGCGCCAGCTGAGTGTTGGGAGGCGTCGGGGGCAGCAGGATCCGCTGCTCAGCAGCTGGCAGGTGCAGGAGCAGGGCCAGCCCGTGCTGGAGGTGTGTTTTTTGCACTGGGACGACATCGCCCGCCGCCACTGGCCCAGAAACCCACTGCTGCTGTTGTGGGATGGGATCGGGATCTATGGCTGGTACTTGCTCGGTGGGGGGCTGCTGCGGATCGGGCGCTGGGCGCCCACGGTGGGGCTGGTGGGGTTGTGGCCCTTTCTGTTCTTCACGTTCTGGCTGGTGCTCGCCCTGGCGGCGGCGGCCCTGGCGGGTTTGTTTCAGCCCTGGTTCGCACCCGTGGCGGCCCTTGCCCTGTGGGTGCTGGCCTGGCGACTGGCAGAGCTCCAGGGGGTGGTGTGGCTCTACCGCTCGATTCGGTTCACCCATCGCCTCGGTCAGGCCCGTGACGGCAGCCTGCGGCAGCGGATCGCCGAGCTCGCCGACCGCATCGTGGCCCTGGAGCGGCAGCAGCCAGCCGGTTGGATTGAGCTGGTGGGCCACAGCTCCGGCAGCTTCGTGATGGCGATGCTGGCGGCCCGGCTGCGGCGCCATCAGGCCTTCCCCGAGCTCGCCCCGCGGCTGCATCTGCTCAGCCTGGGCCAGAACCTCGCGAACCTGGCTGTGCATCGTGGAGCCACGGCTTTCCACGCCGACCTGCTCACCCTGGCGGAGATCCCACGCATCCCCTGGCGGGACATCACCTCCCGCGATGACTACCTCTGCTTCGCTGGCGTGGATCCCTATCGGAGTTGCCATCTGTCCATCGATCCACCGGCCTACCCCGCACTGGAGCTGATTCAGCTGGCCCCGAGGCTTGGGCTCCGCAGCTGGTGGGCGCTGATCACCAGCCAGTTCCCGCTGCATTTCCAGTACCTGCACACGGCACCGCCCGATCGTCAGGGGGGCTTCGACTACATCGCGCATCTGCTGGAGGATGCCGGCTGATGGCCTGCCCCCTGGCCCCCGAGCCCGTCTACCCCCGGCCGGATCCCCACCAGAGCTTCCTGCGGCGGCTGCTCAAGGGGCTGCACAGCTGGCTCGGCCTGATCACCGATGTGGACTTCCGCATCCCGATCGGTTCGGTGCAGTTCCTGGGGCTGAACCTGTTTCTGGTCAACCAGCCCCAGGCCGTGAAGCGGCTGATGGTGGAGGAGGTGGAGCGCTTCCCCAAGCATCCCTACACCCTCTGGGTGCTCGAACCCCTGATCGGGCGCGCCATCTTCTCGGTCAACGGCGCCGAATGGGAGCGCCAGCGGCGGCTCGTGGATCAGGCTTTCCAGGTGGCCCAGCTGCGGCGCGTGCTGCCCCAGATGCAGGGGGCCGTGCAGGCGATGGTGGCGCGCCTCGATGGTGTCATCGCCGCCGCTGCGGACACCTCAGAGGCCGCCTCTGCGGGCGTCCCGCTGGAGATCGACAAGGAGATGACCATGGTCACGGCCGATGTGATCGTGCGCACAATCCTCTCGCGACCCCTGCAGC
Source organism: Synechococcus sp. ELA057 (assembly GCA_037144195.1). Lineage (GTDB taxonomy): Bacteria > Cyanobacteriota > Cyanobacteriia > PCC-6307 > Cyanobiaceae > Cyanobium. Next base: position 20,430 of record JBAWXG010000046.1, on the reverse strand, counting down.
AGGCCGAGGCCGCCGGGGTGTTCGAGGCCTTCGCCCGTTACCAGCGTCGCGCCGGCAAGGCCCTGATCCTGCGGCTGATGCGACTGCCCGAGCGCCACCTGCAGGCCTATCTCGGCCGCCATGCCAGCGTCATCCGCCTCTGGATCGATGGCGCCATCGCCGAGCGTCTGGCCGATGCCGAGGCTGCGGTCTCGGCGGAGGCCGCCCCTCAGGATCTGCTGCAGGCACTGCTGGAGGCCCGCGATCCGCAGAGCGGCACGGGCTTCGACCGCCGGGAGCTGCTCGATCAGGTCTGCACCCTGTTTCTGGCGGGTCATGAAACCTCGGCCAGCGCTCTGGGCATGGCCACCTATCTGCTCAGCTGTTACCCCGAGGTGCAGCAGCGCCTGCGCGCCGAGGTGCAGCAGCTGCTGAGCGCCAGGGGCGGTGACGCCGGCGGCCTGGGCTTTGATGACCTGCGCCAGCTCCCTTACGCCGCCGCGGTGTTCAATGAAACGCTGCGGCTCTATCCGCCGCTGAGCTTCTTCATCCGCGAGGCCACCCGCGACAGCCAGCTGGTGGATCGCCGCTGCCCCATGGGGGCCCTGGTGACGATCTCCCCCTGGGTGGTGCAGCGTCAGGAGGGGCAGTGGCCCCAGCCCCATGGATTCCGGCCGGAACGCTTCCTCGCCGAGGCCTGTACGGCCGAGGAGCGCCAGCTGGCGCGGGATGTGTGGATCCCCTTCGGCCTGGGGCCGCGCAAATGCCCCGGGGCGGCCTTCGCCCTGCAGGAGGCGTTGCTGGTGCTGGCCGAACTGGTTCGCCGCTACGAGCTGCTGCCCCAGCCGGATCAGACGCCGGATCTGGTGGCGCGCCTCACCCTGCGCTCCCGCAACGGCATTCAGGTGCGGCTTCGGCTTCTCCCCGGCGCTCCAGGAGGGAGCATGGCTGCATGAAGGTGTTGATCTTCACCTCCAGCAGCGGCACCGCCCACGACGCCGCCGCTTTCGCCCTGCGGGACTGGATGGTTCTGCGCTGGCCCGGTGCGGTGGTGCAGGTGGAGTCGGTGCTGGAGAACGCCCACCCGCTGATCCGTGCCGCCGTGGATTTCTACAACTGGATCCAGAAGTACGCCCCCTGGCTGCATCAGCTCTACTGGCGCCTGCTGGAGCTGGAGGATTCGCTCAAGCCCGGCACGGTGCTGCTGGGTCATCGCTATGTGACGGCACTGCTGCGGCGGTTCCAGCCGGATCTGTTGATCTCCACCCATCCCCACACCAATCGCGGCCATTTCGATCTGGCCAAGCGGGTGCTGGGTCCCCAGTTGCGCTGCATCACCTGCTGCACCGAGCTCGATGGGGGCTTCGGCTTCAGCCGCAACTGGCTCAGCAGGACCGCAGATGGGATCTGGACGCTCACGCCTGAGGTGGATCGGGAGCTGCGGCGCCGTGGCTATCCCGCGGAGCGCCTTCATTGCCTGGGACCGCTGCTGCATCCGCCCTTCCATGGCGAGCCCGCCCCCGAACAGCTGCCCGAGGGGCTGCCGCTGCTGGTGCTCGGCACCGGCGCCAATGGGGCCAATAACCACCGATTGCTGCTGGAGCAGCTGCTGCCCTGGGCCGGCCGGCTGCGGGTGGTGGCTCTCTGTGGCCGCAGGCCCTCGGCGATCCAGGATCTGCGGGCCTGGATGGCGGCCCATCCTCAGCTGGCGGTCGAGCCACTCGGATTCCAGGGGGCCGAGGCGATGGCGGACCTCTACCGACGCGCCTGGGCGATGGTGAGCCGGCCGGGGGCCCGCACGGCCACCGAGGCGCTCACCCTCGGCTGCCCGCTGATCTTCAATCGCTACGGTGTCACGATGCCCCAGGAATTGCTGGCCGTTCGTTATTACGCCGCCCGCAGTCTGGAGGTCTCGATCCGGCGGCCGCAGGAGCTGGCGGCCTTGGTGGGCCAGTGGTTCTCGGATCCCGCCAGCTATCAGGCCCTGCGCAGCCGCACCCATCACCACCGCCTGAGTGCCGATCCGGAGGCCACGCTGGCGGCCCTGGCCCATGGCTGAGGCGCTGTCCGCCCTGCAGCTGGCCCTGTTGGCGGCCAAGGCGTCCGAGCAGCGCCGGCTGCTGCAGGCGGAGCCGATCGCCATCGTGGGCATGGGTTGCCGTCTGCCGGCTGGCCCCGGCCGGACTGACGCCACCACCCCCGAGGCCTTCTGGCAGCTGCTCTGCGCCGGCGGTGATGCGGTGGGGGAGGTGCCCCCCAGCCGCTGGCCGCTGGAGCGTTACTACGACCCCACCCCCGGTACCCCGGGCCGGATGCACTGCCGCCACGGCGGCTTTCTGGCCGAGATCGACCAGTTCGATCCCGGCCGTTTCGGTCTCTCCCCCAAGGAGGCGGCCGCCATGGATCCCCAGCACCGGCTGCTGATGGAGGTGGCGGCGGAGGCGCTCGAAGCCGCAGCCCTGGCGCCCAGCCAGCTGCGCGGCACCCGGGCCGGGGTGTATCTGGGCCTGTGCACCGGCGATTACGCCTGGCGCCAGCTGCGGGATGGGGCGGCGGATGAGCGCTTCGACATGTATTTCGCCACCGGCACCAGCTTCTCGATGGCGCCGGGGAGACTGGCCTATGCCTTCGGGCTGCAGGGTCCGGCGATCGCCGTCGATACCGCCTGCAGCAGCTCGCTGGTGGCGGTGGATCTGGCCGTGCGCAGCCTGCGGGACCGCTGCACCGACCTTGCCCTGGCCGGGGGGGTGAGCCTGCTGCTCAGCCCGGTCAACAGCCTCTGCTTCGCCAAGAGCGGCATGATGGCCGCCGACGGCCACTGCAAGACCTTCGATGCCGCCGCCGACGGCTATGTGCGCGGCGAGGGTTGCGGGGTGGTGGTGCTCAAGCGCCTCTCCGATGCGGTCGCTGCCGGGGATCCGATCTGGGCGGTGCTGCGCGGCAGCGGTGTCAATCAGGACGGAACCAGTGCCGGCCTCACCGTGCCCAACGGGGAAGCCCAGGCCCGCCTGATCCGCAGCACCCTGGAGCAGGCCCAGCTCGATGGGGATGGCATCGATGTGCTCGAGGCCCATGGCACCGGGACGCCCCTCGGTGATCCGATCGAGCTCAAGGCCCTGGCGCCCATTTATGGCCGGGCCGAACGGGCCGCCTCCCTGCTGCTGGGTTCGGTCAAGACCAACCTGGGGCACCTGGAGGGAGCCGCCGGCATCGCCGGCCTGATCAAGGCGGTGCTGATGGTGCAGCGGGGCCAGGTGCCGGCCCATCTGCATCTGCGCCAGCCCACCCCCTTTGTGCCGTGGGACCGGTGGGCCATGCGCATCCCCACTGCCCTGACCCCCTGGCCCCAGACCGGCCGGCCGCGGCGGGCGGCGGTGAGCTCCTTCGGGTTCAGCGGCACCAATGCCCACGTGATCGTGGAGCAGGCCCCGGCGGAGGCGGCCCTGCCGTGGCCCCCCGTCGGCCCCGACTGGCTGGTGCTCTCCGCTGGATCGCCCGAGGCGCTGGAGCGGCTGCGTGAGGCGATGGCGGATTGGTTGGAGAGGCAGGACGAACAGGCCTGGGGAGCAATCTGCGCCAGCAGCCGCGCCGCCCGCAGTTCCGGCCGTTGCCGGCTGGCGTTGCAGGCGCCCAGCCCGGCTCTGGCCGCGGCGGCCCTGCGTGCCGGAGACGGACGGCGCGGGGCCGCCACCAGCCAGGAGCCCCGCCTGGCCTGGGCGTTGGCCGATGGTGCCTCCCTTGGCCCGGCCCGCGCGGCGATGGAGGCCTGGGCAGCGCTCCGGATCGTGCCCACGGCCCTGATCCATGGGCCGGTGGCCCCCGCCTGGCTGCCCGACCTGGTGGGCCATCCCCCCCAGCTGCGCCTGGCGCCCACGCTGGAAGACCTCAGCGCCCAGGGCTATGCCACCAGCCTGCCCCTGACGGCACCCAGCCTGGATGCGGCCGTGCGCCTGTGGCTGGCGGGCGCTTCTCCGGCCTGGAGTGGCTTCGAGCCGCCGGCCCCCTGGCCGCGCCAGGTGCTCCCCACCACCCCCTTCTCGCGTTCGCGCTGCTGGGTGGAGGAAGACGAAGTCACTCGCCAGCCCTCGCCCCTGGATCTGGAGCGTCGCTGGCAGCCGCTGGAGCCCCAGCCCCAGCCCTTTGCCGGTGAGCTGGTGACGGTCGCCGGCGCCGAACTGGAGGCCCCCCCGGCCCTGGATGGGGCCTTCTGGCAGAGCTGGCTGCCGCGTCTGCAGCAGCAGCTGCAGGCCGTGGGGCCTGTGCACTGGGTGTTGGAGGCCGATCCGCAGACGGCCGCTCCCCAGGCCCAGGCGATCGCGGCGCTGCTGCGCACCTGGCTGCGGGAGGCGGGCGCGGCAGGGGGCGCGTTGCTCTGGGCGGGCCCCCAGGGCCGGGATCTGAACCGGCTGCAGCAGGCCGGGCTGCCGCCAGCCGGAGCTGAGTGGCGCTGGGGTGACGGGCGGGTGGAGGCCATGGCGCTTCTGCCGGCCCCGGCGGAGCGGTGCGCGGCGCCGATGCCGGCGATCCAGCCGGTGGCCACCTATCTGATCACCGGTGGGCTGGGGGCGCTGGGCCTGGCCACGGCCCGCTGGCTGGCCCAGCGGGGGGCACGCCATCTGCTGCTGGTGGCCCGCCGCCCGGCCGATGAGGCCAGGACGGCCGCCATCGCGGAGCTGGAAGCCCTGGGCTGCCGCGTCGATGTGGCCTGTCTCGATGTGGCCGATGGGGCCGCGGTGCGCGCTCTGCTGGAGGCCATGGCCTCTGACGGTCGGCCCCTGCACGGCATCGTGCATGCGGCCGGGATTCTCGATGACGGCCTGCTGCTCAACCAGACGCCGGAGCGTTGCGCGGCCGTGGCCGCCGCCAAGCTCAACGGGGCACTGGCGCTGGATGCGGCCAGCCGGGACCTGGCGCCGGCCCTGGAATTCTTCGTCTGTTACTCCTCGGTGGCCGCCTTGCTCGGCTCGCCGGGGCAGGCCTCCTATGCCGCCGCCAACGGGGCCCTCGATGGCTTGATGGCCCGCCGCCGCCGCGAAGGCCTGCATGGCCTGAGCCTCAACTGGGGCCCCTGGGCCGGGGAGGGGATGGCCTCGCGGGCCCCCCAGCTGCTCAGCCCCATCCAGCCCGGTGCGGCCCTCGAGAGCCTGGGCCGTTGGCTGGGCAGCGGCGCCAGCCAGGGGGTGGTGGTGGATCTGCGCCAGGCCAACGATCACCGGCTGGCGCCCCGCTGCCGCGCCCTGCTGACGGTGTTGGAGAGCCTGCCTGAGGCGGAGGCGCCCGCCCGCCAGGCGGCGGTGCAGGCCTGTCTGGCGGACCTGCTGGCGGATCTGGGTGGTTTTGACGCCGGCACCCTGGCGGCCGACACCCGCCTCGATGCCCTGGGCCTCGATTCCCTGATGGCGGTGGAGCTGGCCACGGCCGTGCAGGCAGGCCTGGGGGTGAGCCTGGGGCTGGGGGCCCTGGCCGGAGACCCCACCCTGGCCAGCCTGGCGGCGCATTTGCTGGCCCTGCTGGAGGGGCCCGCCGGCGGCGACACGGTGGCGGCGGTGGATCTGGGTGCTGAGGCGCGGCTGCCGGAGGATCTGCAGCGCTCCCTGTCCGCTTTGCCGCCTTCCGCTGCGGCTGAGGCGATCCTGCTCACCGGGGCCACCGGTTTTCTGGGGGCTTTCCTGCTGGCCGATCAGCTGGAGCGCCATCCGCAACGCAGCGTCTATTGCCTGGTGCGGGCCGATGGGGCCGGTGCCGCCCGCGGCCGGGTGCGCGCCAACCTCGATCACTACGGCCTCTGGCGCGATGACTGGGCCGCCCGGATCGTCGCCCTGCCGGGGGATCTGGCCCTGCCGGGGCTGGGGCTGGACCCCACCGCCCGCGGCGGGCTGCTGCAGCGGCTGGGGGGCATCCTGCACAACGGCGCCCAGCTCAGCTATGTGGCCCCCTACGGCCAGCTGCGGGCCGCCAATGTGGGCGGCACGCTGGAGGTGCTGCGGCTGGCGGCCGAAGCCGGCGTGCCGCTGGAGTTCATCTCCAGCACCTCGGTGTACGAGGCTGCGGCCTACCGGGGCCGGGAGCTCGACGAGAGCAGCGATCTGGAGGCCTGGCAGGGCATCCATCTGGGCTATTCCCAGACCAAATGGGTGAGTGAGCGGCTGGTGTGGCAGGCGGCCCGCTCCGGCTTGCCGGTGCGCCTCTACCGGCCGCCGCTGATCGCCGGCCATTCCCGCACCGGCGCCTGGCATGAGCAGGATTTTCTGCATCGCCTCGTGCGCGGCTGCCTGGCTCTCGGCCTGGCCCCGGAGCTGCCGATGGAACTGGATCTGGTCCCGGTGGATTACGTGACGGCGGCGATCGGAGCCCTCGCCTGGACGCCGCTGGAGCCCGGCCGTCCGGGGCCGGATGTGCTGCATCTGCACCACCCGCACCCCGTGCTCTGGAGCGCCTTTCTCGATGGGATGATCCGCCGCGGCGCCCCCTTGCGGCCCGTGCCCCTGCCGCTCTGGCTCGAGGCCCTCGCCGCCGCCCCCTCCAACCCGCTCTATCCGCTCCAGCCCTTCTTCACCCACCGCTGGGGGCCCGAGCAGCTCACCTATCCCGAGCTGAACCAGCCGGATCACAAGGCCCGGCCCAGCTGCCGGTGCAGCCTGGAGCGCCTGCAGGCTCACGGTGTGCAGTGCCCCGATTTCGAGCAGCTGGTCGATCCCTACGCCCGCACCTTCCTGGCGGATCTGCTGGCCCATGGCTGAAGCTGGCTGCCGCTACCGGGCCGGCCTGCGCCACTGGCATCCGCTGCTGCCCAGCCGGCAGCTGCGGATGCGGCCCCTGCGCCTGCAGCTCTGCGGTGAGCCGCTGGTGCTGTTCCGCACGGCCTCCGGGGTGGCGGCGGCCCTGGCGGAGGCCTGCCCCCACCGGCGGGCCGGGTGCGCGGTGAGCAGCTCGTGTGCGCCTACCACGGCTGGCGTTTCGGGCCCGATGGGGCGGTGACCTGTCCGTTGATGCCGGCGGCGGGGCTGCAGCAGCCGGCCTTCCAGGTGCGGGAAGCCGAGGGTCTGATCTGGCTGTGGCGGCCCTTGCCCGAGGAAACCCCGGCGGCGGCGCCGCCCTTGCCCAGCTGGCCCAGGGGTGATCTGCTGCTGGCCGGCATCACCCGGCACACCGTGCCGGCGCCGTTTGAGCTGACGCTCGACAACTTCACCGAAACCGAGCACACCACCAGCATTCATCAGGTGTTCGGCTTCACCGACCCCAGCCAGGTGGAGCTGCGGCTGGAGCTGGAGCCCACCAGCACGCGGATGTGGAACAGCGGGCCCCAGAAGCCCTTCCCCCGGCTGTTCGATGCCTTCATTGACATCCGCCCGGCGGATCGCTTCGCCAACGACTGGATCACCCGTTTCGATCCCCCGCTGACGGTCTATGAGCAGACCTGGCGCGAGGGTGAGCGGCTGCGGCGTTTCCGGATGCGGGTGGTGATGTTCTTTCTGCCGCTCAGCGACAGCTCCACCCAGCTCACCACCCTGCTGTACACCCCGCGGATCCTGCCGGGCCCCCTGCACCGCTGGCTGGCGGCTCCGATCGCCACGGCGATCACCGCCCACGAGCTCAATCTGGATGTGCGGGCACTGGAGCGGCTCGCCGATCTGAATGTCGAGCTCTCCCCGCGTACATTGGGACCGTTTGACCGGGTGTTGATGGAAAATCGCCGGCGCATTAAGGCGATTTATTTAGGCTCAGTCCATTGATGTCTGAACCGATCGCGATCATCGGCATCGGCTGCCGACTGCCCGGAGGTGCGAACAGCTCGGAGGCCTTCTGGGAGCTGCTGCGCCAGGGCCGCGATGCGATCGGAGAAGTGCCCCTGGAGCGTTGGGATCTGGCGCGTCATTACGACCCGGACCCCCAGCGGCCTCTGCATCAGTACGTGCGTCACGGCGGCTTCATCGACGGCATCGATCAGTTCGATCCCGCCTTCTTCGGCATCTCACCGCGCGAGGCGGTGTGCATGGATCCTCAGCAGCGGCTGCTGATGGAGGTGGCCTGGCAGGCGATCGAGGATGCGGGTATGCCGCTGGAGCGGATCCGCGGTTCGGCCACCGGCGTCTACGTCGGCATCTCCAGCTCCGACTACAGCTCGCTGCTGTGGGCTTCCGCTGAGGATTACGGCATTCCGGATAACGAACCCTTCGTGTTGCCGGGCAACACGGGCTGCATCGCCGCCAACCGGATTTCCTATTTCTTCGATTTCAAGGGCCCCAGCTTCACGGTCGACACGGCCTGCAGCAGCTCGCTGGTGGCCGTGCATCTGGCCTGCGAGAGCCTCTGGCGCGGCGAAAGCAGCACCGCCCTGGTGGGTGGGGTGCAGGCCCTGATCCATCCGGGCATCCAGAGCAGCTTCTGCAAGGCGGGCCTGCTGGCCCCCGATGGCCGCTGCAAGAGCTTCGATGCCGCTGCCAACGGCTATGTGCGCAGCGAAGGGGCCGGTGCGGTGCTGCTCAAACCTCTGCGGGCGGCTCAGGCCGACGGGGATTCCATCTATGCGCTGATCCACGGCACCGCGGTCAATTCCGACGGCCGCAGCAACGGCATGGTGGCGCCGAATCTGCGGGCCCAGATCGCCTGCGTGCGCGCGGCCTTCGCCAAGGCGGACATGGATCCGGCCAGCACCCAGTACGTGGAGGCCCACGGCACGGGCACCCGCCAGGGTGATCCGATCGAGCTGCGGGCCCTGGGCACGGTGCTCGGGGAGGGCCGCCCCGAGGGCATGCCTTGCCGGGTGGGCTCCGTGAAGACCAACCTCGGCCATTCCGAGACCGCCGCCGGCATCACCGGGTTGATCAAGGCGGCCTTGAGCGTGCATCACCGCCAGTTGCCCCCCAGCCTGCATTTCCGCACCCCCAACCCGGCGATCGATTTTCAGGGCCTCAAGCTGCAGGTCCAGACCCAGCTGGAGCCCTTCCCCCAGGCCGATGCGGCGGCCGTGGTGGGGGTCAGCTCCTTCGGTTTCGGCGGCACCAACGCCCATGTGGTGCTGGCGGATGCGCCCCAATCGCAACCGGTGCCGCGCTACGGCCGGCGGCTGCCGCTGCAGCTGCTCACCCTCTCGGCCCGCAGTGAGGCGGCGGTGCGGGTGCAGGCAGGTTTGCTGGCTGAGCGGTTGCTGAGCAAGCAGCGGCTGGACATCGCCGATGTCTGCGCCTCGGCCAATCAGGGCCGCAGCCAGCTGGTGCGGCGCCTCACCTGTATCGCCCCTGATCGGGACACCCTGGTGGCCCAGCTCCAGGCGGTGGCCGCCGGCCAGGCGGTGCCGGGGGTGGACCTGGCCCAGGCGTCGCGGCGGCCGGGCAAGCTGGCGTTCCTGTTCACCGGGCAGGGGTCCCAGTCCCTGGGGATGGCCCAGGGGCTGCATGCGGAGCATCCGGTGTTCCGCGAGGCCTTCGAGCGCTGCACGGCGCTGCTCGATCCTCTGCTGGAGCGGCCCCTGGCCTCGGTGCTGTTCCCGGCGGCGGGTGAGGAGGAGCAGGCGGCCCAGCTGCTCAATCAGACCGGCTTCACCCAGCCGGCCCTGTTCGTGGTGGGCTATGCCCTCAGCCAGCTGTGGAAGAGCTGGGGCATCAGGCCCGATCTGCTGCTGGGCCACAGCGTCGGCGAAGTGGTGGCGGCCCATCTGGCTGGTGTGTTCGACCTGCCGGATGCGCTGCGGCTGGTGGCGGCCCGGGGGCGGCTGATGCAGCAGCTGCAGGCCGGTGGCGGCATGCTCGCCGTGCTGGCGCCCGAGGCGCAGGTGCGGGAGCTGATGGCCGCCCAACCCGGCGGGGCCGCCCTCGGCTTCGCCGCCCTCAACGGGCCCGCCAACACGGTGGTCTCCGGTCCCCTGGCCGCGATCGAGGCCCTGGCCGCGGCGGCGGAGGCCGCCGGCCTTCAGTCCACCCGTCTGGCGGTGTCCCACGCCTTCCATTCGGCGGCGATGGTGCCGATGCTGGCGGCCTTCGAGCAGGAGCTGGCCGCAATCCGGTTCTCGCCTCCGGCCAGGCCGCTGGTGAGCAACCTCACCGGCCAGCTGGCCGGGCCGGAGATCGCCCAGCCCGACTACTGGTGCGATCACGTGATCAGCCCGGTGCGCTTCGCCGAGGGGATCGCGGCTGCGGCAGCCCAGGGCATCGGCACTTTCGTGGAACTGGGTGCCCGTCCCACCCTGATCGGCATGGCGCGCCAGTGCCTGCCCGATCGCTCCCTGATGTGGTGGCCCAGCCTGCGGCCCGGTCAGCCTGATCTGCAGGTGTTGCTCACCAGCCTGGCGGGGCTGCATCGCCAGGGGTTCAGCGTTGACTGGCGCTCGTTCCATCGCCCGTTCCCCCACCGGCGGGTGAAGCTGCCGGGCTACCCGTTCCAGCGCCAGCGCTACTGGTGGAACCGCTCGGGGGAGGGCGAGGCCTCGGCCAGCCTCTGGCTCGGCCACATCCTCGGGGAGGCCGCCTCCAGCCAGCGGCAGGAGGCCGCGGAGAGCCCCGCTCCTGCCGGCTGGGCCGGCCTGGAGCCGCTGGAGCTTCCCGGTGGCCGCGAGCGCCGCTTCCGGGCGACCCTCTCGCCGGCGGCGCCTGAGGATCTGAGCGATCACCGCATCCGCCGTCAGGTGGTGTTTCCGGCGGCGGGCTTTGTGCAGCTGGCTCTGCAGGCCGCCCAGGCCCAGGGGCTGCGGCTGGCGCTGCGGGAGCTCAGCCTCGATCAACCGCTGCGGCTGGGCGATCAGGCCAGTGAGCTGCAGCTGGTGTGGGCGGCGGAGGGGATCGAATTCCACAGCCGTGGGCGGAGCGGGGCCGAAGCCTGGCGATCGCACGGCACCTGTGTGGGCGCCGATTCCGCCGCCGAGGGCGGATCAGGCTCCCAGGGCCAACCCCCCATCACCCTTGAACCGCTGCCGGCCGCTGCCGAAGCGCTTGATCTGGGCGGTTTCTACGGGGCTCTGGAGGCCTTTGGCCTCAGCTATGGCCCCGCGTTTCGCAGCCTGGCGGCCCTGCATCGCCAGGGTGATCGCGCCTGGGCGACCTTGCAGCGGCGTGGCGAGGCCCAGGACTGGAGCCTGCTCGACGGCTGTTTCCAGGCGGTGGCGGCCACCTTGGATCCGCAGGCGGCGGCCGGGCAGCTGCTGTTGCCTGTGGGTCTGGATGCCATCGAGGTGGCCCAGTTGCCGCTGCCGGAGCGGTTGCACTGCCAGGTGCAGCTGCGCCCCAGCGATGAGCCGGCCTTTGTGCGGGCCGATCTGCTGCTGTGGCCCGTGGCGGCCGATGGAGCCACCGGAGGTGAGGCGTCAGGGCAGGAACCGCTCGGGTGGATCCGGGGCTTCCGGCTGCGGCGTCTGCCCAGGGCTGCCCTCGACTGGCTGTTCCCCATCGATGGCGCGGACAGCCCCGGAGCCTCCAGCAGCTCGGGGCCGGGGCAGTGGCTGGTGCGTGCCGAATGGGAAGCGATCCCCGCCTCGGAGAGCGATCCGGTGGCCCCTGGGGCCGCTGACGTGCCGTCCGGCCCTCCCGTTGGGCTGATCCGGGCCAGCGACCTGGGGCCGGAGCCCCTGCAGGCGACCGCGGCCCTGTTGCAGCGCGCCCAGTCCGCCAAGGCATCAGAACCCCTGTGGCTGTTGCTCGATACCCCGCACGATCCCGCCCTGACGGGGGCGCTGGATGGCTTCGCCAAGGCCGCGGCGCTCGAGCAGGGCCAGCGTCAGTGGCTGCGGCTGCATCTGCTGCCGCCGGCTGATGGCAGCCGCACCCTGGAGGCTCTGGTCGCCAGCCTGCCGTGGCTCCGCATTCAGGCCCTTGCCGCCGCCGAGTTGGCCCTGGCCTGGGACGGGGTGAGCCTGCAGCGCCAGCGGCTGCGGCCCCTGCCGCCGGAGCGCTTCCGCTACGCCACCCGCAGCGTCGGTCTGCTGGAGAGCCTGGAGCCCTTGCCGATGGCGGCCAGCGGCGAGGGGCCGGGGCCCGGTGAGCTGGAGCTGGCGGTGCAGGCCACCGGCCTCAATTTCCGCGATGTGCTCAATGCCCTGGGTCTGCTGCGGGCCTACAGCCGCCAGCTGGGGCTGGATGAGGCGGCCCAGGTGCCCTTCGGTGGCGAGTGCGTGGGGACCGTCACGGCCGTCGGTGCCGGGGTGGATCCGGCGCTGGTGGGGTCGCGCCAGCTGGCGGCGCTGGCGGTGGGCAGCCTCGCCAGCCATGTGATCACGAGGGCGGAGCTGTGCGTGCCCCTGCCCGAATCCCTCACCGCCGCCCAGGGGGCCAGCCTGAGCACCGCCTTCCTGACGGCCATCTACGGCCTGCAGACCCTGGCGAAGCTCAAGCGCGGCGAGACCGTGCTGATCCATGCGGCCGCCGGAGGGGTGGGCCAGGCGGCCGTGCAGGTGGCCCGCCGCGTCGGGGCCCGCATCCTGGCCACGGCCAGCGCCCCCAAGCAGCAGGCGCTGCTGGAGCAGGGGGTGGAGGCGGTGTTCGATTCCCGCAGCCTCGCCTTTGCCGAGCAGGTGCTGGATCACACCGGCGGCCGTGGCGTCGATGTGGTGCTCAACAGCCTCAAGGGCGACTGGGTGGATGCCAGTTTCGAAGCCCTCGCCGAGGGGGGCCGCTTCGTGGAACTCGGCAAGATCGAGATCTGGAGCCGCAGTGAGGCCGCCAGCCGCCGGCCCGACGCTGCCTATCTGCCGTTCGATCTGCTGGAGGTGGCCGCGGCCAACCCCCTGCTGCTCCGCGGGCTGCTGGAGCACTGTCTGGCCGATCTGCAGGCCGGCCGTTACACGCTGCTGCCGATCCAGGCCTTCCCGATCAGCCAGACCGTGGAGGCCTTCCGGCTGATGGCCCAGGCCCGGCACGTGGGCAAGGTGGTGCTCACCCTGCCGCAAGCGGACCAGCCCGCCGGTGGCGGCGGGATCAGCCCCGAGGGGAGTTATCTGATCACGGGGGCCTTCGGCGGGTTGGGCCTGCAGCTGTGCCGCTGGCTGGCCCAGCAGGGTGCCACCTCGCTGCTGCTGCTGGCCCGATCGGCCGCCAGCCCTTCGCAGCAGGCTCAGAAGCTGCTGGCGGAGCTGGCGGAGCGCGGGGTGCGCTGCCAGCTGATCGCCTGTGACCTTGCTGCTTCTTTCAACGCCACTCCTGAAGACGCTGCCCAGCAGGAGAGCGCCCTGGCCGCGGAACTGGCCGGCCTGGAGCCCGGCAAACCACTGCGCGGCGTGTTCCATGCCGCCGGCGTGCTCGACGATGGCCTGATCGAGTCCCTGACCCCGGAGCGATTGCGGACGGTGCTGGCGCCCAAGCTGGGCGGCTGGCAGCTGCTGGAGCGGGTCATCGGCCCGTCCCTGCCCAAGGAGGCGACCGCGGAGGTGTCCGCAAGGCCGTTCGTGGTGCAGTTCTCCTCGATGGCCTCGCTGCTGGGCTCCCCGGGCCAGGCCAATTACTGCGCGGCCAATGGCGCCCTCGATGCCCTGGCCCATACGGCCGGCACGACCTCCCGCCTCGGCCGGCAACTGTCGATTCAATGGGGGCCCTGGGAGGGGGCCGGCATGGCCGGCAGCCTGGGCGAGCGCGAGCGCCAGCGCTTCAGCGCCCTGGGGGTGCGCCTGCTGCCGCCCGATGGCGCCTTCGAAGCCCTGGGGATGCTCCTGCAGCGCGGCTTCAGCGGGGCCGTGGGGGTGCTCGATCTCGACTGGTCGCGGCTGGCCTCCCAGGCCCCTCCCCGCCAGGCGGCTCTGCTGGAGCCCCTGGTGGCGCGCGACAAGGCCCGCAGCGCCGGCGGGGAGGCCGGCGATGGCGCACGGTCCACGGAGAGGCCCGCCTACCTCAAGGTGCTGGAGGAGACCCCGCCGCTGGAGCGTCAGGCGGTGCTGGTGGGGTTTGTGCAGATGCAGCTGGCCAAGGTGATGGGTCTGGCCGACCCGCAGCAGATCGATCCCACCGAGCCCCTGTTCAACATGGGCCTCGATTCGTTGATGGCCCTCGAGCTCACGGTGCTGCTCGAGACCCATCTGGGGGTGCGGCTGACGGAATCGCTGGTGTTCGAGCACCCCACGGTTGACGACCTGGTGCGCCACTTCCTGGCCGAGGTGCTGTTCGTCGACGAAGCCCCTGGCTCGCTTCCGGCCTCCGCCGCGGCTCAGGCCAGCGAGGGTTCCTCGCCAGCCCCAGTGGCTGATCCGGGCAGGGCTGACGCGCCAGCGACGACCTGGGATCAGCAGGTGGCCGATGTGGCGGCGCTGGAGACAGCGGATCTGTTGCGGCAGCTGCGGGGCGAGTGATCAGCCCGCTTCCATCAGCCGTTTGAGGATCGCCATCGACTGGCGCAGGTTGGCCTCGCTCAGCTCGTCGTAGATCGGCCGGAGGAAGTCCGGCAGCACGGGCTCGATCTGGATCTGGTGGCGCAGGATCACCCCGCCGCGAACCGGGGTGATCGTCCAGCTGCCGCGCAGCTCCCGGATCATGTCGCCCCGCACGAGCTCGTAGCTGAGCTGGCGGGGCGCCTGTTCGCGCATGGTGAGCACCGCCTTGATGCGGCGCCCGAAGGTGTAGGGCGCCTGGTAGGTCTGCTGCAGCTCCACCACCGAGCCGTTGCGCTGCAGCACCTGGGCGTCCTTGATGTCGGGCATCACGCCGGCCATCGCCTCGTAGCCCGTGAGCACGCTCCAGGCCCGGGCCGGCGGCACCGCCACGAAGACGCTGGCGGTGTAGCGGCCATGGCTGCCGCTGAGCGTTGGTGAGGCGGCGGCGAGCTGTGGGGGCCTCGTTGCCGTCGGGCTGGCCGCCCGAACCGGTGTTGCCGCCGTGCCGATGGCGGTGGTCAGAGCGGCCAGGAGCAGCAGCCCGCCCGCTCGGGCCCGGATCCCACAGCTCTGCCTGCGACAGCCCTGCCTGCGACCTGTCTGCGTTTCGTCTGGCTGCGTTTCATCGGTCAGCGGCATGCCGGCGCTCCGTTCAGAACTGAACCGTAACCTTGCCGCCCACCCGCAGCTGGTTGGTGCCGAGCAGCTGGCCCATGTCGAGGATGCCGCTGGCATTGCCGGCGTAGACGTCGATGGCGACGGTGGGGGAGGCCAGCCAGCGCAGCGCCAGGGTGCCGTTGGTGCCGTTCTGGCCGCCGGTGCTGGTGGCCACTGCATTGATCTCGGGGATCAGCTGGAAGCTTCTGCCCAGCTGGATGTTGGCGCTCAGGCCGATGCCCCAGGGGAAGCCGATGCCGCTCCAGGCGAGCTTGGGGTTGAGGTTGAAGGCCAGCCACGGGGTGGCCTCCCAGGTGTTGACCGTTTCGAAGAACAGGTAGCCCTGATAGCTGCTGCTCTGGAAATTGCGGCCCACGGTGATCCGCCCGGCGGCCCAGAGCGGCAGGGTTTTGCTGGGCCGGAACACCATCGCCTTGCCGCCGAAGCGCACGTTGACGTTGCCGGGGCCTTGGTAGGTGTCGAGGAAGGAGGCGGCAGAGCCTGTGGCCCCGGTGGCGGCCGATCCGGCATTGCCGAAGCGGCCGCCGGCCACTTCAAAGGCGAAATCATTGGAGACCGAGTAGGCCGCCGAGCCGAACAGGTTGCCCAGGGAATCGACGTTGCCCCAGAGGGTTGTGGTGCCATCGGGCGGCAGCACGGCGGTGGAGACGCTCACCCCGCCCAGGGCGAGGCTGCGCTGCCGGGGGGTGAAGGTCACCCGCGGCGAATCCAGCGCCCCCACGGTCCAGATGAAGCGGCCCCCCAGCATGGGGGTGGTGGGGGAACTGGGCAGGGCCAGGATCGCCGTGGCCGGGGTGAGCCCCATGCCGTTGGTGACCTGCAGCTCCAGGCCGATGCGAGGGTTGACCGCGTAGTTCGCCCCCAGGCTGAGGATCGGCACCCGGTAAAAATTGAGCTGGCCGTTGAAGGCGTTGGTGCCGGGCCCTAGGGGCAGCAGGGCGCTGGTGAACAGCTGCAGCTGATCGCCGATGCGGTAGCTGGTGCCGACCCCCACGCTCACGTTGGTACCGAAGAAGGTGCCGGCGCCCCCCTGGCCGGCCCCCTGGGTGGCCGGCAGGAACGACACGCCCGGTGTGAGCGAGAGCTGCCAACGGGGCACGGGATTCCAGCTGATCGGCAGGCTGATGGACCCCACCCAGTTGTTGGTGTACACCTCCTGTGCGGCGCTGTTGAAGATGTTGTTGTTGGAGCCGCAATTGCCGGAGGGGCAGTTGCCGAAGTAGCCGCCGCTGCCCACGGTGAAGCGCTCGATTGAGCCCTCGGCGGCGAGGCCCCAGGTGTGCCCGCCCGCCAGCCGGGCCCGCAGGGCGGCGCCGCCCACGGTCCAGAGGTTGGGCGGCTGGGTGGGCCGCACGGTGATCGGGGCGTAGAGCGGGTCGTCGTTGTAGGTGTAGAAGGCCGACACCAGCAGCTGGCTGTTGATCGCCAGGTCGGCCCGGAACACATAGTTCTGGTTGCCCGAGCCGCCGCCGCCCCCCTGTTTGCCGCTGCTGGGGCTCACCTGCTGGAAGCTCAGCTGGCCGACGCCGTCGTCAAGCATGTTGGCCGTGGGCAGCTGCCCCAGGCGCAGCAGCAGGGGGTAATCGGAGGCGACGGGGATGATCGCCTGGCGCATCGCCTGGGCTTCCTGCAAGCTGGAGGGGGGACCGAAGGCCGGGGTCCCCGGGGCCGGGGCGGTGCCGGTTCCCCCTGGCTGGCTGCCCTGGGCGGGAACCGTGCCGGATGGCGCCGGGGTGGTGGCCAGGTCGGCTTCCGTGGCTGGCACGGGGTGCCACACCACCGCTGGTTGTGGGGTGCTTCTGCTTCCTGCGGTGTTCCACCCTCCCGGGGGGCCGGCGGGGGCGCTGGGGGACGGAACCTGGCGCCAGGCGGTGGAGGGTCCTGGGGATCCCGCCCCTGCGCTGCCGGGGATCGGTATCCAGACGGGAGGACCGCTTGGGGGGGGCTTCTGAACGGCTGGGCCGCTCGCGCCCTGGGGCGCCACGGGCTGCCACAGCACGGCCCCAGGCCCGGCGACTTGCGCCTGGGCCGGACCTGCGGCGGCGGCCACCAGGGCCGCCAGGGGCAGCTGCAGCAGCCGCGGACGCATCCGCTCAGGCCTCGGGGGTGGTGGAACGCAGCAGCAGCCAGCCGGCCACCGGGGCGCCCTGCAGCCGCAGCTGCTGGCGCAGTTCGGAGAGCTGTTCGCGGGTCGCTGCTCCGGATCGGGTGACCAGCAGCTGGCTGACGCAGGCGCGGCAGGCCACCAGATCGGTGCTGCATAGCACCGGGCGCCCGCAGGCCGCCTCCAGGGCCTGGGCCAGCTCCGCAAGCGAGCCCGGCTCCAGCCCCACGGGGATCAGGGCCAGGGACCCGGGAGCCATGGCGGCCAGGGGGCCGGAGGCCAGCAGCTGCAGCAGGGTGGAGCGGCTCTCGGGATCGTCCTGCTCCGGGATCTCGGCCAGAAGTTCGCCGGGCAGGGCGGCCTTCAGTTCATCGAGGGCAAACACGCGGCCGGTGCGGCGTTCGGCCACCAGGGCGGCACCACTGCCGAGCACAAGGCCGCCCAGCAGCCCGAGGGCCAGGTTGCGGTTCACGTTGGGGGAAACGGGTTGCTCCTTCAGCGTCGGATTGGAGATCAGCTCCCAGGGCCGCACCTGCCTGGCCTGTTCAAGCCGTGTCAACTGCAGTTGATTCTCCAGATCCGTCAGGATCCGCTCGTCGCGCAGGGCCTTGCGCAGCAGTGAGCGATGCAGCAGCACCACATCCCGCGGGCGCGAGGCCGCCTGCAGCTGGGCCTGGGCGGTGGCCAGCTGCCCTTCCAGAAGGTTGATGGTCTCCTGGTTGAGGGTGGTAATCAGCGACTGCTTCTGGCGTTGCAGATTGGCGATGATGGGATCGTTGTCCTGGAGACGGCTGCGCTTTTCTGCCAACTGAGATTCCAGATTCTGATACTGGGAGTAGAGACTCCCATTGGGGGCCAGCTGAGGAGCCTGAAAGAGCACCTCATTGCCGGCTCGGCGTGCATTGGCCAATTGCTGCTTCAGTTCGATCACCTTGGACTCGGCCATGGTTCGTGCCGCATCCACGGAGCCGGCGCCTGAACCAGCGCTGTCCGGTCCGGCTGTGCTCGCTGTGCCGGCAAGACCGAGGCCGTTGGCCAGCGCAAAGCCCTGGGCTGAGCGCATGGAGGCCTCAGCTTTGGGCCCGATGTTGGCCAGGCGTTCATTGAGGTATTGAATGGTGTTTTCAATGCTCTGGCGCCGATCCCGCCCGGAATAAAATTGATAGGTTTTGGAAATGAGATTCAGCGCCGGCAGGATGATTTTTTTGTCAGAATCTCGGTAGGCGACATTGAGAATGCTTGTGCCTTTCTCCAGCTTGACCTTGAGGCTGCCTTTGGCCCAGGCCTCATAGGGCAGCTTGGAAACCTCATCGCCAGCGGCCTGTTTTCTGGCGCGCACGGCATCAAACACCGGTCGCATCACCAGTGGGCTTTGAAGAATGGTCAGCTCTGTCTCCATGTCGTTGGAGCCGCCCTGCAGTCCCGCTAGGTTGGCCAGCATGGGATTGGCGGCCAGGAGCTGAGCCCCCATCCCCCCTGCGCCGTCGTCCTTGTTGCTGAGAACAATCTGGAATTCCCCCTCCCAGACGGGCTTGGTCACCAGGGTGTTCACACTGGTCACGGCCAGGGCTCCCACCGTCACCCCAGCGATCAGGCGCCAGCGACGACCCAGGGCAGCGGCCAGTTGCCCGAGATCGATTTCATCATCCGCTGCGTTAACGCTGTTCGCGGCCTGCGGGGGGAAGGGGGATGTGCTCATTTGAACAGGCTGTACACGGAATACAGGCCCACAAACGGCCCGGTGAATTCATTCAGCAGCCCCGAGGCCGCTGACAGGATCGACTCCTGCACATTGATGATGTCGCCGCTCATCAGAAAGGGGTTGTCTCTGCTCCCGGAGGGCGCTCCGGCCTGGTAGTTGATTAGGCGTCGGTCTACCTCGCCATCTTTGGTGAAGCGCACGAATTCAATTTTGCCGCGCAACAGTTGCAGGCCTCCCGCGGCGATCATGGCCTGGTTTAGGCTGGAGCCTTGGGGGATCACGGTGGTACCCGGCCGCTTGACGCGACCGCTGACATAGACCTCCAGATATTGGGGGCTCAGATTGCTTTGCCCGGCCTTGAGGAGCTGTTCCTTCAGAATCACGGAACTTTTGCTGATGAGCACAACATCGCCGTCAAACAGGCGGATGTTCTGTGAATCATCCCCCGCTGTGATCAGCTTGACAAAGTCCAGATTCGTTCTGATTTTGCCGCCACCGTTGCTGAGCGCCTGGTGCCGCGTCACTTCGATGCTGGAAAGGTCTGAAAAAGCAGTGATCCCCTGTGCGGATTGAATCGCATCGAAGACGGTTGGCCACGGGTTGCTGATCGGCAGAATGCCAAGCCCAGGGGCAGACCAGTTTGCCCCTGGGTTGCTTGGGTAATTGGGCGGCGAAGTGGCGGAAATGCCAGGATTGTTGGAATCAGTTTGTTGACTTATCGGAATGTTGCTTTGGGTTGTAAAGGCCTTTTGGTTGAGCTGGGGTTGCTGGCTGGTGAGTGTGTAGTAGCCGGGCCTGCGAACCTCTCCCCCCACATAGACCCGGATGGGACGATAGGCCGCGGACTGAATGAAGATCTGCGGATTTTTTACGTACTTTTTGAATTGTTGTGTCAGGAAGTAGCGCAGTTCTTCGATCGTGAGGCCCTGAACGTAGAGGGCGCGCAACCGTGGCAAATACAGGGTGCCATCGGGGCCGATCGAGTAGGTGCCTGAGAGTTCTGGGATATCGAGCAGCTCAATCTGAAGGGCGTCCCCAGGCCCCAGAATGTAGCTGTCATAGATCGCCCTTCTGTTTGCATTGGCACTGGCGGGGCTGCTGCCAGCGGCTGCCGGTCTGCTTGTGGGTGCCGGGCCTGAGCTTTGGGGTGCCGAAGCGGCCAGGCCTGCAAGCGGTAGGGCCAGGCTGGCGGCGATGGCCATCCGCCCCAAGCGGAGGCAAACCTGAGGCAGATCAGGCACAGGATAGGGATCTTGACTCTTTGTTGACCCTACTGACCATCCTCGGGCAGGCCCTGTGTGTGCCGTGCGCTCTGGCAACCGGCACCTGCCGCCGCGAGACGCGGCGAATCAGCGGCAGCTCTATGACAGGCTGAGGTGGGCCGTATTGGGTGATCGAGCACCGCTCTCACCAGCACCCTCATGTTTTTTGGCGTGCCTGTTGACTGTCTTCGATTGGTCACCAGCCCCCTTCCCCCCCCCCCCCCCCCCCCCCCTCCCCCCCCCCCCCCCCCCCCGGCGCCCCCCCCCCTTTTTGTCCTCGTGGGGGGGCTCCCGCCTCCACCCCCCCCCCCCCCTGCGCGGGTGGGGGTGGCGCCCAACCAGGCGGGGTGGATATCCACCACGCCCACCACCCAAATAACACCGCCGACCGGGCCCTACGCGGGCGGAAAGGCCAGAAGTA
>JBAWXG010000045.1:0-22548 GCA_037144195.1 Synechococcus sp. ELA057 | reverse complement strand
GAAGCTCCTCGCTGCCGTTGGAACGCAGCAGCCAATTGGCACCGCAGGCACCGGCATGGCCGCCCGCCAGGCCGAAGGGAGCCACCTGCCTCGAACCGGTGAGCAGCGAGACCTGCAGCGGTTCCAGAGCGCGCCACTGACGGATCACCCCATCGCCACCGGGCCAGCGGCCGGCACCACCGCTGCCAGGGCGGATCTGGAAACGCTCCAGCCGCACCGGGTAGCGATCCTCCAGGATCTCTGGATCGGTGAGGCGTGAATTGGTCATGTGACTCTGCACGGCGGAAGCACCGGCAAAACCGCTGCCGTCCGCCAGCACACCCGCACCGGTACCGCCGCAGATGGTCTCGTAGTACTGCCGGCTGGACGGACCTTCCCCGGCATCGCCGAAGCTGAGGTTGTTCATGGTGCCCTGGGCTGCGGCCTGCACACCCAGGGCGGCGAACAGGGCGTTGGCCGTGGCCTGAGAGGTTTCCACATTGCCCGCCACCACCGCAGCCGGCCACAGCGGATTGAGCAGGCAGCCCGGTGGCACCACCAGGTCGATCGGCTCGAAACAGCCCGCATTGAGGGGGATCGGCTCGGGCACCAGGCAGCGGATCACGTAGAGCACCACCGCCTTGGTCACAGCCAGAGGGGCGTTGTGATTGCTGGGGAGCTGCGGCGACGTGCCGCTGAAATCGATCCGCAGGCGCCGGGCCCGCTGATCGGGGCTGATCGCCACATGGATCCAGCCGCCGGCATCGAGCTCCAGGGCGAAGGAGCCGCGCTGCAGACGCGCGATCAAGCGACGCACCGCCTCGGCGGCATTGCCATGCACCTGCTCCATGAAGGCCTGCACCACCGCCACCCCCTCGGCGGCGAACAAGGTCTCCAGCGCCCTCACCCCCAGCCGGTTGGCAGCCACCTGGGCCTGCAGATCGGCAAGCAGCTGATCGGCATTGCGCACCGGATGACTCCCGAGTGCGAAACGTCGCCTCCAGCTCGGCTGATCCAACACGCCGGCCGACAGGAAGGGCTCGTTGCGCAACAGCAGCCCTTCCTGATCGATCGAGCGGCTGAAGGCCGGCATCGAGCCTGGACTGATCCCCCCCACATCGGCATGGTGCCCGCGACTGGCCACAAAGCACCGTGGAGCCGTTTCATCCCCTGATGCGAAGACCGGCGTGATGGCGGTGATGTCCGGCAGATGGGTACCGCCGGCATAGGGGTCATTGGAAAGGATCACATCGCCTGGGGCCAGCGGCGGCCGCCGTCCGGCAGCGACATCGGCCAACAGCGCCGCCACGCACTCCCCCATCGAACCGAGGTGCACGGGGATGTGGGGAGCATTGGCCACCAGTCGCCCCTGCTGATCAAACAGCGCACAGGAGAAATCCAGCCGCTCACGGATGTTCACCGATCGGCTGCTGCGCTGCAGCTGCACTCCCATCTGCTCGGCGATGGCGGTGAAGCGGTGGTGGAACAGCTCCAGCAGGACAGGATCCGCAGCCGTTTTCGTCTGCCCGCTCACGCCAGGACCGGCGGCGGCAACAGAACCGGAAGCGGGCGCGACCGTCTCCGAGCTGGGCTGGTGCTGCAGCAGCCATTCACCCCCGGGCAACATCACGGCAGTCCAGCCCGGCTCGAGCAACAGCGTGGTGGTGGGCTCCAGCACCAGGGCCGGACCATGGACGCACACACCAGGCGGTAAAACCTCACGCCGCCAGAGGGGAACGCTGCACCAGCCGCCAGGCTCCAACCAGACCTGGCTGCGGCAGAGCGGCTCAGGCGGCTGCAAGAGCTGCTCCGGCCGAGGCTGCAGCACCACTCCGGACCCCGCGCCAGCATCACCGCCGGCGACCAGTTCGAGCATCAGCCGCTCCAGCACCAGCTCCCGCTCGGCCGGCAGATAGCCATAGAGGCGCTGATGGCTCAGGGCGAAGGCCGCCTGCAGGCTGTCCACCAGCCTGTGCCCGGCAGCAGGATCAACAGCCCCGGCGAGCAGAGCATCCAGGGAGACAGCAGCAGGCCAGAGCACCTCCAGCCCCTGCTCACTGCCGGGATAGCGCAGCTCCAGCCTCACCACCCGGCGGGGCTGCTCAGCGGGGGCCAGATCACCGCACCGTTCCAGGGCCTCCCTGGCATCGGCCTGGAGCGTCGCGATTGCCTTGACGAGGACGGGGATCAGCTCTCCGCACAGAGGCTGACGCAGCAACGTCTCCCGCAGCTGCCGCTGCTGCGCCTGGCCGATGCCATAGGCAGACAGGACCCCCGCCAGGGGATGGAGCAGCACCTGGCGGATGCCGAGCACGGCGGCGAGGCGGCAGGTGTGCTGAGCACCGGCTCCGCCGTAACAGACCAGCAGGGCACCGTCGAGGGCATGGCCGCGCTCGATCGAGATGCGCCGGATGGCGGCCGCCATGCGCTCAATCGCCAGCGTCAGCGCCCCCTCCGCCACCGCCTCGGGGGTGAGTCCAGCGGCCTGGGCGAGAACGGCGAAGCGCTCGGCCACTGCCTCCAGATCCACAGGCTGGTTGCCCTCAGGGCCGAACAAGGGCGGCAGGGCCATGGCCGGGAGCCTGCCCAGCAGCAGGTTGGCGTCGGTGATGGTGGCCGGCCCGCCTCGGCCATAGCCCGCAGGGCCCGGCAGAGCCCCCGCCGACTCCGGACCCACCACCAGACGACCACCGAGGCAGCGCAGGATCGAACCGCCCCCGGCTGCCACGGTCTGCACCGGCAGCATCGGAGCCAGCAGGTGCAGGCCATCAAGGCGGGTTTCGGCACTCCGCTCCCAGGCCGCCTCACCCCGTGCCGGGTCGAAATGGAACACGTCGGTGGAGGTGCCGCCCATGTCGAAGCCCACGAGCGTGGAGCCGGGACTGACCGCCGCCGCCGCCGCAACAGCCCCGACCATGCCCCCCGCAGGTCCCGAGAGGATCGTGTCCTTGGCCAGCAGCGCATCGGATTGGGCCAGGGTTCCACTGGAGCGCATCACCCGCAGCGGCGTGGCGCTGCCCAGAGAGGCGCGTACCTGATCCAGATAACCGCGCAGCACCGGCCCCACGGCCGCCTCCACCAATGCCGTCTGACCGCGAGGCACCAGCCGTGGCTGGGGACTGAGCTGATGGGACAGGGCGATGCTGGTCACGCCCTGGCGCTGCAGCCACTCCTCCAGCTGCCGCTCGTGGGCCGGATTGCGGGTGGCATGCAGCAGGGCGACAGCGACGCTCTGGTAGCCATCGTCGAGGGCACGCCGCAGGTTCGCGCCGAGTTCCCCATCCAGGCGCAGGGGCTCCAGTTCACGACCATCGGCTGCCAGGCGCCCCTCCAGCTCCAGCACCCTGATCCGCAGGGGCGCGGGTCGATCGATGCGCAGGGCGAACAGATCCGGACGCTGCTGATCGCCGATCGTCAACAGATCGGCAAAGCCGCGATTGATCAGCAGCAGCACCGGGGCGCCATGCCGCTCCAGCAGGGCATTCGTGGCCACCGTGGTTCCCAGGCGCACTTCGCGGATCAACCCTGGAGGGATGGCCCCCCCCGGAGCCAAGCCCAAACGCCTGCGCATGGCGGCAACAGCGGGATCGCCGGCCATCTGCGGTTGCTGGGAGAGCACCTTGTCGACGTGGAGCACCCCTGCTGGATCCAGGCCGATCAGATCGGTGAAGGTGCCGCCGCGATCGATCCAGAAACGCCAGCCGGCTGCATCGCCCATCAGGGAAACCGGGGTGCGGATCTAGCGGTAGTTCTCGAACTGAAGCGGCACGTCCACGTCCTGCGCCTTCAGCAGCTGGATGGCCTGCTGCAGATCATCCTTGCTCTTGCCGGTGACGCGCAGGCTTTCACCCTGAATGGCAACCGTCACCTTCTTGAGGTTGTCGCGGACCAGCTTGCTGAGCGATTTCGCCAGCTCCTGACTCAGACCCTTGCGCAGCTTGACGACCTGCTGCACACGGTTGCCCCCGACGGGCTGGGCGGGCTGGAAGTCGAAGATCTTCAGCGACAGGTTCCGCTTGGTGGCTTTCTGGCGCAGGATGTCCTCCACCGCCTGCAGGGTCAGGTCGCTGGCGGTGGTGATCGTGATGCTGGCCTCCTCCAGTGAGATCTCGGTGTTCGAGTCCTTCAGGTCGTAGCGGGTGGTCACGTCACGTCGCACCTGATCGATGGCGTTGACCAGCTCCTGACGGTCGAAATCACTCACGACATCGAAGGAGAAGCTCTCGGCCATGGCGAAACGCAGCTCAACGCCCCGCCAGCCTAGAAAACATCCAAGACACCATCACCACCATGCCCCCTGTCCCCCCGCTGCTCGCAGCCCTTGGCGCATCGGCAGGAGCAGCGGCAGGCTCGGACTTTGCCTGGTCGCTGCTGCTCTCCGGGGCGGTGGTGATCGCCAGCATGATTCCCCTGGGTGCAGCCCGCTCCCAGGCCGATTTCAAACCCTCCGATCTGGCGGCCCCCCGGGCGATGTTCGAGCGCCTGCCGGCCTGGGGCAAGCGGGCTAGCTGGGCCCAGCAGAACTGCTTCGAGGCTTTCACCCTGCACGCTCCGGCCTGCCTGCTGGCCCTGGTGGCCGCCCGGGCGGGTGCCCGCCTCGAGGGGATCACGCTGCTGGCGGCCTGGCTGCATCCGGCCCTGCGCCTCGGCTACATCGGGGCCTACGTGGCCGATGTGCCGCTGCTGCGCAGCCTCTGCTGGGCCGGAGGCATCCTCTCCACCGCACTGCTGTACGGCATGGGGCTGCGGGGGATTCTGGCCACCTGAGACCCCATGATTCCAGGGGCTGAATCCGCCTGACGTCAGGGGCTTGCCGGCGATCAGGCAGAGGCTGATGCCGGCTCGGCAGGCTGACTCAGACACCACACGCCCGGCCTGAGGATCAGGGTGCCCACGATCAGCAGCAGGGCCAGAGGCACCTGCACCTCGAGAAAGCCGCTGCTGGCATTGACCCTGGAGAACAGATGGATCAATCCGCTGGCGGCCGCCGCGCTGATGGTCTGGAAGCTCTTGCTGAGGCTGGCAATGGAGGACACCCGCCCCTGCAGCTCCATGGGAGTCAGCCCCTCCACCAGAGCGTTGTCAAGGTTGACCACCAGCGCACCACAGGCGCCCGCCAGGAACACCGACAACGAGGTCCAATGCAGGACCCGACCGGAGCACATCAGCAGGATGGCGAACCCCAGGCCAAGTGCAGCCAGAAACAGGGCAGGGCCCGGCTGACGCTTCTCACCCAGCTGCACGCCGAGCAGCGAACCGGCAAAGGCGCCAAGCCCCACCGCCGAGAGCAGTGCCGCATAGAAGGCGTGCCCCGTCTGCAGCGAAAGATGGCTGTGCACAAAGATTGGCAGCAGGGTCTGGAAGGGCATGCCCAGCAGCATCACCACGGCCAGCAGCTGCAGCAGGGTGCGCACACTGCGCTGATGACGCACGAACCGAAGCCCTTCCCGCACGCTGTTCCAGAGGCCCTGCCGGGCAGCGCCAGTGGCTGCGCCCGAGCAGGGCAGGAAGGGCACACAGACCAGCAGGGGCAGAAAGCTCAGTGTGTTGAACAGGAACGCGTATTCCTCGTGGCTCTTCATATCCGGCCCCAGACTGAGCAGCACACCGCCGAGGGCCGGGCCGATCACCGTGGTGATGCTGGCTGCCAGCCCATAGATCTGCTGGGCATCCACCACGAGCCGCTGGGGCACCATGCCGCTGATCAACCCGGTGCGCGCTGAGGAGTCGAAGGCGGAGATGGAGCCGTTGCCGGCCGAAACCACCACCAGCAGCCACAGCGGCACAATGCCCCGGAGGGAGGCGATCAGCAGCACCAGCGACAGCAGCAGCATGCCCGTTTCGGTGCAGAAAAAGAGGCTGCGCCGACGCATGCGATCGCTGGCAGAACCACCGATCAACTGCAGCAGCAACTGCGGCAGGCCATAGCCGAGGGCCAGTGCACCGATGCCCACAGCGCCGTACTGCCGCACCGTGAACCAGCTCAGCGCCATCAGGTAGGCGTTGGTGCCCAGGTTGGAGAACAGGTTGGCCAACCAGAAGTTGCGGAAGGGGGCAATGGCCAGCACCTGACGCATCGGAGACCTCGGCTCCCTCCCATTGCCAGGGCCTGAGCCAGGAACTTGCGCTGAATCCATGGGAAGACAGTCCGCTCATCGCGTGGCGATCGGCGGCAGTCTGCAGCGGGATCCCAGCGTGCGCCACGGCCTCTGCGTCATCACGCAGCAATCTCAGCTCTGATCCCGTTGCAGGTTGCGCAGCGCCGTCAACAGCGAGGCGGGGCTCTGGGGGTCGACCATCAGCACGCTGCCACCGGGGGCCCGGGCCATCTCCTGCCCCATCGCCATC
This sequence comes from Synechococcus sp. ELA057, assembly GCA_037144195.1. GTDB lineage: Bacteria > Cyanobacteriota > Cyanobacteriia > PCC-6307 > Cyanobiaceae > Cyanobium. Next base: position 16,221 of record JBAWXG010000045.1, on the reverse strand, counting down.
CAGTCGCGTGCGAGCAGCAGGCGCAGGCTTTCGGCGGCGCCGGGATTGGTCTCCAGCACCCGCGCCAGTTCCTGGGCCGCCTCGGCACGGGCTCTGGCCAGCAGCAGCTGCTGCTTGGCTTGCGCATCAGCCTCGAGCAACAGGGCCTCCTGCCGCGCCCTGGCATCGAGCACCAGGGCCTCGGCCCGGCCGCGGGCCGTATTGATCTGAGCCTCCCGTTCACCCTCGGAGCGCAGGATGGCCGCACGCTTCTCGCGCTCAGCCGTCATCTGCTGCTCCATCGCCTGCTGCACGCCGATCGACGGCTTGATATCGCGCATTTCCACCCGGGTCACCTTCACCCCCCAGGGATCTGTGGACTGGTCGAGGTCGCGCAGCAACGCCTCGTTGACCTCCTGCCGGGTGGTGAAGGTCTGATCCAGATCGAGCTTGCCCATCTCGGCGCGGATCTGCGTGAGCACGAGGTTGACCATCGCGGCCTGAAGGTTGTCCACGGCGTAGTAGGCGCGCTGATGCTCCAGCAGCTGCCAGTACACGACGGCATCCACCTCGATCGAGACGTTGTCACGGGTGATGCACTGCTGGGGGGGGATATCCAGCACCCGCTCCTTGAGCGACTCATGGCTGACGACCCGCTCGATTCCGGGCAGCACCAACGAAAGACCCGGTTTGAGCTGGCGGTCGTACTTGCCGAAGCGCTCCACCAGCATCGAGCGGCTGCTGCTGGTGACCTTGATGCCGCTGATGCCCAGGGCCGCGAGCACCACCAGAACGGGCAAGGCCAGAGCTTCCATTGTGGTCGCAGCCAAGGAATCGACACTGGCAGGCTAGGGGGGATGCCGCAGCCGGTCGGCCCAGGACTTCCATGGCGCCTTCGCTGGTGTGGTTTCTCTGCAGCACGGCCCTGGTGCTGCTCGCCCTGATCGGATTCGACAGCGATGGCCTGTTGCTGATCGCCGGTCTCGACGGCCTGCTGATCACGGTGCTGCAGGCCTGCGTTCCCCTGCCCCCCTGGCTGGGCCTGCTGCTGTTTCTTGCTGTGGGAGGCACGGCCTACAGCCTTCTGCGCCGCTGGGACAGGCGCCAGCGGGAGCGGAGCCTGCCGCTGGCGCCCGGGGCCGAACAGGCTGTGGTGATCAGCGCTTTCGCTGCGGATGGGCGCGGACGGGTGCGCTGGCAGGGGCAGAGCTGGGCAGCGCAGAACCTGGCGCCGGAAACGCAGCTGGCCCCAGGCACCGCGGTGACGGTGATGGGCCGGGACGGCACCAGCCTGCAGGTGCTCCCCCGGCGGGATCCCCTGCTCGCAGCCGATGGGACCGCGCCCTGAGCAGGCAACCGGAACGGGGTGCTCAGTCGAAGAACATCAGACTGACGACCTTGCCCATGTCCTCGGCGGTGCGGCAGCTGGCAAGCAGCGTCTCGCTGTCGTGGAACGCGTAGCAGATCAGTTGGTCGCAGCGGCTGATGATCTCCTGGTTGCAGAGGCTGCTGGCCACGGGCAGGGGCAGCTCATCGTGTTCGGGTTTTTCCACCAGGTGCAGCACCCGCTCCAGCTGTTCGCGGGATTCAGCAGGCTGTCGCTCCAGGCTCTGGGGGAGGAGAACGGTGAGGCGGGCCGGATCCACCTCCAGCGCGCTGCGGATCACGGCCGAGTTGACACCCTGGGCACCGGAGGTGATCAGGCTGTGCCCCTCCTGAACCAGGGAGCGGGCCACAAGCTCCACCAGATGAATCGACACCACCGGCACATGGCGGCTGCCGAGGAAGGCAATGCGGCGCTTGCCCCGGTCCTGGAGCATCGCCAGTTCCTGGGCCAGGGTATCGATCCGGTCCAGCGCCGGCAGATCTAAGGACCGGGTCACCCTCAAGCGGCCTGTGTAATTCCGAAACTAGCAGTGGCGTTCCGCAGCGGCAGCTATGCCGGCTGCGGCAGCCGCAGTCGATCGAAGAGACGATCGAATCGGCAGTGCTCTTCCACCAGCCGGATCGCATAGGCCGCCTTCACCGGCTCATGCAGACGGCCGTGGCCGATGGCGGCCTCGATCACCTCGACGGTGGTGAGGGTGTCGTGCTCGACCTTGAGCACGGGCACATCCAGCTCCTCCGCCCGACTGATCAGCTGCGGCAGGGGATCACCGGCTCCTGTGAGGATCAGACACTGGGTGGAGGCTTCCAGGGCCGCCAGCTGGATGTCGGTGCGGTCGGCGCCGGTGACCACCGCCATGTTGCGGCGACGCCGGAAGAACTCCATGGCGGAATTGACGTTCATGGCTCCGATCGAGAGGGTCTCGACCAGCAGATCGCAGCGCTCGGGGCAGCAGAGGGTGCGGGCCTGCAGACGGCGGCCGAGCTCCGAAACCGTGACGCTGCGCAGCAGCGGACTGCGGGGCATGATGCCGAGGACCGGGATCCCCAGGCGTTCCAGCGCCGGAACCAACTCCTCCCGCAGGCGGGGGACGAGCTCGGGATTAACGGCATTGAGCACCACCCCGGCCAGCAGATCGCCCAGCTGCTGACGGGCATCGAGCAGGGGATCAACGCTGCGGCTGTCGCTCCAGCCATGCACGAGCGCCACGGGGGCCTGGAGCGCCAGAGCCATCTGCACCAGGGAGAGGCCATAGAGCAGACCCTCGCTCAGGGTGCCTGCCGCCTCGAGCAGCACCAGGTCGTCGGTGCCCTGGGCCAGCCGGGTGCGCAGGACCTCAAAGGGCTCGCCCGGGGCGAGATCGCCGCTGAGCAGGCGCCGCTGAGCCGAACTGGCCTGCAGCACCTGAAGGGAAGGCAGCAGCTGCTGGGACTGGAGCCCCAGGATCTCGCCGATGAAGCGCACGTCCTCATCGAGGGCCTGGGGAGCGGCGGGTTCCCCGTCAGGGCCCAGGGCTGCACCCTCCTCCCAGTCCGTGGCGAGGGGCTTGCACAGGGCGATCGCCACACCCTGACGGATGAGCTGCCGGCCCAGGCCCAGCATCAGCGAGGACTTGCCGCGAAACGGTTCGCAGGATCCGATCAGCAGCGGGGAGCTGGCCATGGGGGATCCTCGCCGGAACCTGCGAATGGGTTCCAATGTAGGCAGGGGCTTCCGCCGGCCACCATGGGGAGCGCCCTCGGCCCACCCCCACCATGGCCAACAGCGCGAGCATCACCGCCCCTGTGGTCGCCATCACGGGAGCCTCCGGAACCCTGGGCAAGGCGCTGCTGCGTCAGTGGCACCGGCGTGGCGCCCGGCTGATCGCTCTCTGCCACGGCGAGGCTCCGCTGGAGCTGCGCGAAGCCGACGGGGCGTCCATTCCGTTGCGTCAGGTGCGCTGGTGCAGCGGCAGCGAGGCGGACCTGGCCGGGTTGCTCGAGGAGGTGGATGTGCTGATCCTCAATCACGGGATCAACCTCCACGGACAACGCGATCCCAACGCCATCGCAACCTCGCTGGAGGTCAATGCCCTGAGCTCCTGGCGGCTGCTGGAGCTGTTCGCCGCAGCGGCGCTGGAGCGACAGGGAGCAAGCGGCAGACCCAGGCCGGAGGTGTGGATCAATACGTCGGAGGCGGAGATCCAGCCCGCCGCGAGCCCGCTCTACGAGATCAGCAAGCGGCTGATCGGTCAGCTGCTCAGTCTCAGGGCCCTTGATCTGGCGGCAACGCTGCGGCTGCGGCGCCTGGTGCTGGGCCCCTTTCGTTCCGCGCTCAATCCGATCGGGGTGATGCCGGCCGACTGGGTGGCAGGCCAGGTGCTGATGCAGGCCTGCGACTGGGACCTGGGGCTGGTGATCGTGACCCCCAACCCGCTCACCTACGTGTTGATGCCTCTGGCCACCCTGGGGCGCTGGCTCTACTTCAGGATCAGCAGCCGGGCCCCTGAGCCGGGCTGAGCCAAGCGTTCAGAAGTCGCGATCGGTGAGGATGTCGCAGCCGTCATCGGTCACCAGCACCGTGTGCTCCCACTGGGCGGAAAGGCTGCCGTCGACGGTGACCACGGTCCAGCGGTCCTTGAGCGTGCGGCAGGCCTTGCTGCCGGCATTGAGAATCGGCTCCACGGCCAGGGTCATGCCCGAACGCAGCGTGACGTTGGGGAGCTCGCGGGTGCGGAAATTGAACACCGAGGGCTCCTCGTGCAGGTTGCGGCCCACGCCATGACCGGTGTAGTCCTCCACCACGGCGTAGCCATGGGCTTCGACGTGGTCCTGCACCGCCCCGGCGAGCTCGAGCAGGGTGCTGCCGGCTCGGATCGTGGCCAGCCCCTGCATCAGCGACTCCTGAGCGACACGGCTGAGGCGGCGTGCCTCCTCACTCACCCCTTCGCCAACGCAGATGGTGACGCAACTGTCGCCGTGATACCCGTCGAAGTAGGCCCCTGTGTCCACCTTGAGCAGATCGCCGTCGCGGATGATCTGGCGTTCACCGGGGATGCCGTGCACCACCTGGTCGTTGATGCTGGCGCAGATGCTGGCCGGAAAGCCGTGATAGCCCTTGAAGCTGGGGGTGGCACCCAGCTCGCGGATGCGCCGCTCGGCATGGCGATCGAGATCGGCCGTGCTCATCCCCGGGGCCGCCAGATCAATGATCTCGCGCAGGACAGTGGCGACGATGCGACTCGCCTTGCGCATGATCGCGATCTCCCGGGTTGATTTGATCTCAACCCCGCGCCGTCCCGGTTGGATTCCGGGGCCACGGCTGGACTCCTGTTGCTGAACCCTGCCGCGGGAGGCCTGGCCACTGGACAGAAGATCGGCGAAGAGATTCATCAGGGCGCTTGAGGAAAGGTCCAGACTTCCGGTGTTTCAAGTTAGTGGTTCCGCCGTTCGCCAGCCCGCCACGCCGCGAGCGCCACGCACCACGCACCACGCACCACCGCCAGGTCGAGCCTGCCTTCGATGGATCCCGCCTCCGACGCCGCCGCCCCATCTCTGCCTCTGGGGGCGCGCCTGCGCCGGTTGCATGCCGATCTGGCACCGCTGGTGCTGCTGCCGCTGCTGCTCACGGTGAGCACGGGCCTCGCTTACCGCCTGCTGCGCGACTGGGCCGGTCTCGGCCGCGATCAGGCCCATCTGCTGATGGTGCTGCACGAGGGTGAATGGCTGCGCCGCTGGTTCGGGCCCCATGGCGAAACGCTCTATGTGCTGCTGAATGCCTTGGGGCTGCTGGTGATGCTGAGCACAGGGGCCTCGATGCTCTGGCAGCGCCTGCGGCGGAAGCGGGCCCGACAGGGGTGAGGGGGACCGTCAGCCGTTACAGTGGTTGTTTGGCCTGCAGATTCGGAGCCCGGGATGGCAGCGGAAACACCAGCGGAAACCACAGACGCGGCCGTTGAGCCGGTGACCGCTGCAGAGACGACGGACACGGTGACGGCTGTCGCTGAACCAGTTGCCGCGGCAGAGGACGCAGCAGAGGGTCCGGCAACGGCCGCGGTCAAGGCCACCACAGGTCGTCTGAGCGCTCACGATCTGATCCGTGCCTTCGAATCGGAACAGCTCAAGAGCGATCTGCCGGAGATCTACGTGGGCGACACCGTCAAGGTGGGGGTGCGCATCCGTGAGGGAAACAAGGAGCGGGTGCAGCCCTACGAAGGGGTGGTGATCGCCAAGCGCCACGGCGGCCTCAACGAGACGATCACCGTGCGTCGCATCTTCCAGGGCATCGGTGTGGAACGGGTGTTCATGCTGCACAGCCCCCAGGTGGCCTCCGTGCAGGTTGAACGGCGCGGTAAAGTGCGCAGGGCCAAGCTCTTTTACCTGCGCGACCGTGTCGGCAAGGCCACACGCGTCAAGCAGCGGTTCGACCGCTGAGGGCCAGACGGGCATTCCCCGACTGATTCCACAGAGGAGTCTCCACCGTTTCTCCCCTGGGGCCATCGCCTTGCGCCGTTAGTTCAGTTGGTAGAACGCAGGTCTCCAAAACCTGATGTCGGGGGTTCAAGTCCTCCACGGCGCGTCCGATGGCCCTATCGCTGTTCCTGAATTTGTGCAGATGGAGTTGGATCTTCAACCCGGTGATGTCGTCAAGGTGCTGGAGTCGGCCGCTCTTGGCTGGGTCAGGGCTCGGGTGATCCGCGTCAAATCGGGGGGCCGCGTCGTCGTCCAGAGCGACCAGGGCCGGGAATTCACCGCCAGAGGGAATCAGGTGCGCCTGATCGAACCAGCCGGTTTCCGTCCCTAAGTTCAGGCGGCAACGCCCGGTGGCTTCATGCTGATTCTTGCGGCCAGCAACGGTCAAAACCTGCGCCTTGCCGAACAGGTGGCCGAGCAGGCCAGGGCCTCAGGTTTCCCTGTTGTACTGGTGGATCTGGTCGCCCTTGATCTCCCGCTCTACACCCCAGCCAACGAAGCTGCCGGAGCAGGGGAATCGCTTCAGGTTCTGATCCGGGGCCTGCGTGAGCAGCAGCGGCTCTGGGTCTGCGCTCCTGAATACAACGGTTCGTCGCCCCCAAGCCTCACCAGCGCCATTGCCTGGCTGTCCCGCAGCACCGACGACTTCCGCGCCCTGTTCAACGGGATGCCGGTGGCCCTCTCCAGCCACAGCGGCGGAGGCGGACAGAAGGCACTGATCGCCCTGCGCCTTCAGTTCGCCCATCTCGGCTGCCATGTCCTCGGCCGTGAGCTGCTCTGCTCGCCCCAGAAGAGTGCCAACCCTGACAGCATCAACGCCTTGCTGAGCGAACTGCATCGCCTGCCTCCCGCCGGTTGACGGGCGGACCGGTGACGTTGGATACTTCAATGGTCGCTCTGCGACGGACAAAACCCCTCCGGGACAGGAGTCTCAGCTCCTCAACGGTTTGTCCGGACTGGGACTGTAGTTCAATCGGTTAGAGCACCGCCCTGTCACGGCGGAAGTTGCGGGTTCGAGCCCCGTCAGTCCCGTATTCATTCAGCAGGGAGCCATGGCGGCAGCTGTTCCAGTGCGCGTTCGCCTCGCCCCCAGCCCCACCGGCACGCTGCACATCGGCACGGCCCGTACCGCGGTATTCAACTGGCTGTATGCCCGCCATCACGGCGGACAGTTCCTGTTGCGGATCGAGGACACCGACCGGGAACGCAGCAAAGCGGAATACACCGCCAACATCCTGGACGGTCTGCAGTGGCTCGGGCTCGACTGGGACGGGGAGCCGGTGGTGCAGAGCAGCCGCATCGATTCCCATCGCCAGGCCATTCAGCAGCTGCTCGACAGCGGCCGCGCCTACCGCTGCTACGCCACGGAAGAGGAGCTCACCGCCATGCGGGAGCAGCAGGCGGCAACCAACCAGGCCCCCCGCTACGACAACCGCCACCGCCATCTCAGCCCCGAACAGGAACGCGCCTTCCAGGCGGAGGGTCGCCCAGCCACGATCCGCTTCCGCATCGATGACCAGGCGGTGATCACCTGGAACGATCTGGTGCGAGGGGAGATGCGCTGGGCCGGAGCCGATCTGGGCGGAGACATGGTGATCGCCCGCCGTGCCCCGGCTGAACAGATCGGGGACCCTCTCTACAACCTGGTGGTGGTGGTCGATGACATCGCCATGGCGATCAGCCATGTGATCCGCGGCGAGGACCACATCGCCAATACGGCCAAACAGCTGCTGCTCTATGAGGCGCTGGGCGCCAGCGCACCGGTGTTCGCCCATACGCCCCTGATCCTCAACAAGGAGGGCCGCAAGCTCTCCAAGAGGGATGGCGTCACCTCGGTGAGCGATTTCCGGGCGATGGGCTATTCGGCTGAGGCCCTTGCCAATTACATGACCCTGCTCGGTTGGTCGCCGCCGGAGGGGATGGGAGAGCGTTTCAGCCTGGAACAGGCCGCCGGCGTGTTCAGCTTCGATCGGGTGAACAGGGCCGGTGCCCGCTTCGACTGGGACAAGCTCAACTGGCTCAACAGCCAGGTGCTGCATGACCTCGATCCCGAGGATCTGCGGCTGCAGCTGTTGCCTCTCTGGCAGGAGCAGGGCTGGGCGCAGGGGGCAGCCACCGCCGATCCCGACTGGCAGCGTGATCTCTGCCGGCTGCTGGGGCCCTCGCTGGTGACACTGCGGGATGGGGTGGAGCAGGCGGCGCCCTTCTTCACGATGCCGCCGCTGAACGAGTCCGCCCTGCAACAGCTGCAACAGGAGGGTGCCCGCGCGGCCCTGGAAGCCCTGGCCGCGACCCTGCCCCAGGGCGTGCTGACGAGCGACCAGGCCCAGGAACTCCTTGGCGCCGCCGTGACCGCCGCCGGAGTGAAGAAGGGGGTGCTGATGAAGACCCTGCGCGCGGCCCTGCTCGGCAGCCTGCAGGGCCCTGATCTGCTGGAGACCTGGCTGCTGTTGCACCGCCTTGGCGAGGATTTGCCGCGACTGCAGCGGGCCCTCTGAAAGCAGGCGTTCGTGTTGGGGGTGAGCGAGGCAGCATTCGGTTCTCACCCTCAGAATTTCGGTGTTCCGAACGATGGTGAAAGGACCGAATCGATCGGTTCGGTTCACACACTCCAGGTCGCAGACATCCGCGGCGACAGTGACGTCACAGGAGCGATCCCAACCCTCAAGCGGTTGTCGCTCCCACCGATTCTTCGCCTTTGGAATCATGCTCACCCTTCGTTCTTCCTCTCGCTTCGATCTGTTCGATCGCCTCGAGCAGGAACTCAACCAACAGCTCCAGAGTGCCGAGCGCGTTCCCGCCGCCGAAGTGCGCGACAGCGCCGAGGGCTACGAGGTGGTGCTGGAACTGCCAGGTGTCGACAAGGACGCCATCGAGGTGAAGGCCACCGATCGCACCCTGATGATCAGCGCCGAGCGCAAGCAACGATCCCTGCAGGCCCCAGGCCAGGCCCCGGCCGACAGCGCCGGCCCCGAGGGGAGCGACCGCCGGGAGGCCGGCACCCTGCTGAGCGAATTCCGCTACGGCCTCTGGAGCCGCCGCTTCCGCTTTCCAGTGCCGATCGAGCGCGAGCAGCTGCAGGCCAGCTACCGCGATGGCCTGCTGACGGTGAAGGCGCCCAAAGCCAACCAGGTATCCAGCGTGAAGGTGGCCGTGGCGGGCTGATCGCCCCACCGATCCCCTAAGGATCGCCTGGAGGAGCTTCAAACGGTTGGGTTCTCAGCCCCCGCCTTCGGCGGGGGCTTTTTGCTGGGCATGGATCTGGGGAGGATCAAGAGCCGGTGCATCCAAGGCAGGTTGAGCCAAGCCCTGCTCGGCAGCCACGTGCGGCTCCGATGGTGGTTTGATCCTGCTGGGCTGACGGGATCGGTGCCGTCTCTGGTCATCGATCCAGCCACCACGGTGCTGCTGAGCAGCAGGATTGATGGAGCTCATCGCCAGCCGCCCTCTCCATGGCCGATCTGTTCACTCCCCTGGCTGTCGGACCGCTGCAGCTGCCGAACCGGGTGCTGTACGCGCCGCTCACCCGCTGCCGTGCCGAGGCAGGCCATGTGCCGGGGCCGCTGATGGCCACGTACTACGCCCAGCGGGCAGAGGCTGGCCTGCTGATCGCCGAGGCCACCATGGTGCTGGAAGGCCATGCGGCCTTCGGCGGCAGTGAGCCGGGCATCTTCAACGACGCCCAGGTGGAAGGCTGGCGTGGGGTGACGGAGGCCGTGCACCGAGCGGGGGGCCGCATTGTGCTGCAGCTGTGGCACGGAGGCCGCGCCTGCCATTCGTTGCTCAACGGCGGCCGGCAGCCGGTGGGGCCGAGCCCGCTGGCGATCGAAGGGGAACAGATCCACACCCCGCAGGGCAAGGTGCCCTACGAAGTTCCCCGCGAGCTGAGCGACGACGAACTGCCCTCCATCGTGGCCGGCTTCGCGGCCGCAGCCCGCCGTGCCATGACCGCCGGCTTCGATGGGGTTGAGGTGCATGGGGCGAACGGCTACCTGCTGGATCAGTTCCTGCGCGACGGCAGCAACCATCGACAGGGTCCCTACGGCGGGTCGCTGGAGAACCGGGCACGTCTGCTGCTGGAGGTGCTCGAGGCCGTGTCGCAGGAGACGCCGCTGATGGGCCTGCGGCTCTCGCCGCTCAACAGCTTCAACGGCATCAGGGACAGCGACCCGATCGGCCTGATCCACTGGCTGGCCCAACGCCTCAACACCCTGCCGCTCGCATACCTGCATGTGATGCGCGCCGATTTTCTCGGCCGGGAGCATGGCGATGTGCTCGCTCCCGCCCGCGAGCAGTTCCGAGGGGTGCTGATTGCCAACACCGGCTACGACGCCAGCGAAGCCACGGCCGCGATCGCCAGCGGGTCCGTCGATGCGGTGTCGTTCGGCCATGCCTTCCTTGCCAACCCCGACCTGCCCGCGCGTTTCCGTCGCAACGCCCCGCTCAACACCGCCGATCCGGCCAGCTTCTATACCCCCGGCCCTGTGGGCTACATCGACTATCCCTCGCTGGTGGACTGATGCCTCGTCAATCCACCTCAAGCGCCACCAGCTGCAACGCCCTGCCGCTCAGCAGCTGACCGCCCAGCGTTCCGCAGCGAGGGCATTGGCAGAATCCATCGCTGACGGGGTAGTCATCGCCGCATCCAGCGCAGCGGCAGCGGGCGGCCTCCCGTTCGATCCACAGCTGGGCCTGTGCAGCGATCGTGCCTTCCATCACCACCGGGAAGGCACCACGCAGGGCCTCGATCTCCACCCCTGCCAGCTCTCCCACCCGCAGGCGGATCGCCACGATCCGGCTGGCGCCCTCAGCCGCCGCCGCCTCCAGGGCCTGATCACGCAGTTCCAGCATCAGGCTCAGCTCATGCATGGGAGCAGGCCTCCTGACGCCAGCGCCGCAGCAGATCCTCGGCCTGGGGCAGCAACCGCTGCAGCGGCTCGGACAGGCCATCACCATGGCCGAGATCGAACGCCGGCACCAGCAGTTGCCAGGCGCGGGGCGCCCGCCCGTGCAGCAGCTGCGTGATCGCCAGCAGAGGCTGCGGCTCGAGGCCATGACTGAAGAGGGAGCCATCCTGAACAGCACCGCTACCCGGCAACGGCGCAGCCAGGAGTTGCAGCTCTGGCATGGGGGCGACATCCCGCCGGATCGGTGGCAGCCAGGCATCGATGAACAGCACCCGGCGGGCCTCCACCAGCGCGCTGGAGAGTTCCGGTGTGAGCTGCTGCACCTGGATCAGCCGCAGATCGGGCCAGCGACGCTGGGCCCAGCGTGCCAGTTGCCAACCCACCCCATCGTCCTTGCGCAGGCTGTTGCCGATCCCGATCACCAGATCCTGCCGCGCCACCCGGCGGGATTCAGCCACGCAACCGCTCCGCCAGCAGTGCTCCTGAGGCATCCCGCAGCTCCACATGAAGGGGCATCTGGCCGGAGGCATGGGTGCTGCAGGACAGACAGGGATCGAAGCAGCGGATCCCGGCCTCGATGCGGTTCAGCAGCGGTTCCGGGATCTCCGGCGGCACCGGATCGGGCAGCACGTCCCGGGCGATCTGGGTCACGGTGCGGTTCATTGCCAGGTTGTTCTGGCCGGTGGCGATGATCAGATTGACGCGGGTGATCAGACCGTCGTCATTCACCCGGTAGTGGTGAAACAGGGTGCCCCGCGGCGCCTCACTCACCCCCACGGCCTCATTGCGGTTGAGGCTGGCGCGGGCCCGCACCCGAGGCTCCAGCAGCACCGGATCGGTAGCGAGCATCTCGATCGCCTCCAGGCAGGCGACGATCTCCACCAGCCGGGCGTGGTGATAGGCGAACGAGGAAGTGATGACCTGTGCCGGAGCCGTACCGGAGCGCTGACGCAACTCCACCAGTTCCGCATCGGCCCAGGGGGTACCGATCCGCTCGCACACATTCAGCCGGGCCAACGGCCCCACCCGGTAGGTCCCTTCCGGATGACCGAGAGGTCTGTAATACGGAAACTTGAGATAGGTCCAGGGCTCCACCGCCTCGCCGAGGAAGCCGGCGTAGTCGTCCTCGCTGAGCCGATCGGCAACCACCTGCCCATCACTGGCCCGCAGCCGCAGGCCGCCTCCGGGGCCGCCATCGAGATGCTCCCAGAGGCCCTGGCCATTCACCAACGCCAGAAACAGCGACGGGAAATCGCCGAAGCTGCGCTGTTCCCGTTGCAGGGGCCCATCCAGCAGGCGCTTGTAGAGCTCCAGCGCCAGGGTCACCGTGGCCCTGGCCTCAGGCAGCCGTTCCAGGATCCAGTCGCGCGTCTCCAGCGTCATCGGGCTGCGCACCCCGCCGGGCACCGCCCAGGCCGCATGAATGCGGCGGCCGCCGAGCCGCTCCAGGATCTGCTGGCCGAACTGGCGCAGCCGGATGCCGGCGCGGGCCAGATCCGGATCAGCGGCCATCAGCCCGAAGACATTGCGTCTGGCTGGATCGCACTCCCAGCCGAGCAGGAAATCCGGGCTGCTGAGATGGAAAAACGACAGCGCGTGGCTCTGGGTGATCTGGGCCAGATTCAGCAGACGCCTGAGCTTCTCGGCCGCCGGGGGGATGGTCACCGCCAGCAGCTTGTCGCCGGTCTTCGCCGCCGCCAGCAGGTGGCTCACCGGGCAGATGCCGCAGATCCGCGCCGTGATGCCGGCCATGTCCGTGAACGGCCGCCCTTCGCAGAAACGCTCGAAGCCGCGGTATTCCACCACATGAAAGCGGGCGTGCCGCAGATGGCCCTCGGCATCGAGCTGCAGTGTGATGCGGGCGTGGCCCTCGATGCGGGTGACCGGATCGATCGTGATCGTGCGGCTCATGGCAGGCGACTCCTCGGGAACGGCTCAGCCGAAACGCAGCATGTCGGGACCCTCCAGCAGCGGCCTCTCACCCCGCAGCAGGGCCTGCAGGCAAGCAGCGATGCGCGCGGCGGAGGGAGGACAGCCCGGCAGGTAGACATCCACCGGGATCACCGCATGCAGGGGCAGCACCCGGGGCAGCAGTTCCGGCACCAGCCCCGGTGCGTTCGGCAGCTGGGCCTGGGCATCGGCCAGTTCGAGGTAGGCGCGCTGCAGGGCGGCCTCGGCGCTCGCGCGGCCGCCAGGGGTGATCAGGTTGCGCAGACCCGGCACGTTGGCGCTGATGGCGCAGTCGCCGAACGACACCACCAGCGCCGTGCGGGAACGCAGCTGCAGGGCCATCGCCAGGTTGTCGGCATTGGCCACCGCCCCCTCCACCAGGCAGACATCCACGCCCTCGGGATAGGTCTTCACATCACTGGCGACCGGGGAATAGACGATCTCCACCCGCTCTGCCAGATCGAACAACCATTCATCGAGATCCAGAAACGACATGTGGCAACCCGAGCAGCCCGCCAGCCACACCGTGGCCAGACGCAGACGGCGTGGCGGATCGCCCGGATGAATGAGGGGATCGCTCATCGGTGCAGCCATTCGTGCCGATCCCGCGCCCGGCGCAGATGCTGGGCCCGATCCCGCTGGGGATGCTTCTCGGCGGTGCCGTCACCCTTGTGAAACAGGGCCCCGGTGGGGCACACATCCACACATTTGCCGCAGGAGGTGCAGGCCTCCACCGCTCCCCAGGGCTGATCCAGCCCGGCGATGATGCGGCAGTGCTCACCGCGTTCGGCCACATCCCAGACATGGGCCGCCTCGATCTCATCGCAGACGCGCACGCAGCGGGTGCAGAGGATGCAGCGGTTGTGATCGAGGCTGTACAGCGGATGGGAGGCATCCACGGACCGCTGCGGATTCCGGTAGGGGAAGCGGCTGTGATCCATGCCCACGCGTACAGCCGCATCCTGCAGTTCGCAGTCGCCGTTGGCGACGCAGAACGCGCACACATGGTTGCCTTCGGCGAAGAACAGCTCCACCGCCATGCGCCGGACCTCGCGCAGCTGCGACGTGTCGGTGCTGACCACCATCGCCTCAGTCGCTTCGCTGGCGCAGGCCGGCAGCAGCCGGTTCTGGCCCTCCACCGCCACCAGGCAGAGCCGGCAGGCTCCCACAGGGCTGAGCCCATCGAGATGGCAGAGGGTGGGCAGGCTGATCCCCGCCATCCGAGCCGCCTCCAGCAGGCTGGATCCTTCAGGCACCGCCACCGACTGGCCATCGATGCGCAGGGTGATGACGCTCATGGGGCCGCCTCCACCAGGGCGTCCTCATACTCCGCCCGGAACCAGCGCAGGGTGCTCAGCACCGGGCTGGGAGCGGCCTGGCCCAGGCCGCAGAGGCTGGTGTCGCGCACCATGGCGCAGAGCTGCTCCAACTGCTCGAGATCGGCCCGGGTTGCCCTGTGCTGCACGAAGCGATCGAGCAGGGCTGCCAGCTGCACCGTGCCGGCGCGACAGGGCACGCACTTGCCGCAGCTCTCGCTGACGCTGAAGCCCATGAAATGGCGCGCCAGCAGCGGCATCGGTGTGCCGGCGTCGATCACGACCATGCCGCCGGATCCCATCATCGCGCCGAGGGAGCGCAGACTTTCGAAATCCACCGGCGTGTCGAGCTGATCGACGGGGATGCAGCCACCGGAGGGCCCGCCGGTCTGCACAGCCTTGAGGGCTCCGCCCCCCGGCACACCGGGCTGATCCAGGGCGCCGCCGCCGATCCTCTCCACGATCGTGCGCAGCGAGGTGCCCAGCGGCACCTCCACCAGACCGGGATGGCGCACGGCACCCGAGAGGGCGAACACCTTGGTGCCGGGGCTGGTGGGGCTGCCGATGGCGGCGTAGGCCTCGCCACCCATCGCCAGGATCACCGGCACGGTGGCCAGGGTCTCGACATTGTTGATCAGGGTGGGCGCTCCCCAGAGCCCGGCCTGGGCGGGGAAAGGTGGCCGGGGCCGGGGTGTGCCACGCCGTCCCTGGATCGAGGCGATCAGGGCCGTCTCCTCACCGCACACGTAGGCGCCGGCCCCGACCCTCACCTCCAGATCGAGACGGAAGGCCCCGGCCGCCGGGCTGCGTCCGAACAGGCCCCGCTGGCTTGCCTGCTCCAGGGCCCGCCGCAGCCGGGCGATCGCCAGGGGGTACTCCGCCCGCACATAGACGTAGCCCCGCTCAGCGCCGACCGCGTAGGCGGCGATGGCGATTCCTTCCAGCAGGCGGTGCGGATCGCCCTCCAGCACGCTGCGGTTCATGAAGGCGCCCGGATCGCCCTCATCGGCATTGCAGACCACATAACGGGGGCCTGGCGGCTGCAGCGCCACCGTGTCCCATTTGAGGCCGGTGGGGTATCCGGCCCCACCGCGACCGCGCAGGCCGCTGCGCCGCACCTCGGCGCGCACCTGCTCCGGGGTCAGCTGCTGCAGGCAGCGCTGCAGCTGGCCGTAGGCCCCCCGCGCCAGGGCCTCCTCGAGCGACTCGGGATCGACCAGGCCGCAGTGCTCCAGAACCAGGGGGCACTGGAGCGCGAAGAAGGGCTGATCAAGATCGAGCCGGTGGCTCTCCAAGGCGGCAGCGTTCACCGCGGGCAAGGGAAGGCCGCAGGCCCGTGCCAGCAGATCACCGACCTGGGCAACTTCCACATCGCCATAGAGACGGGTGCCCTCCGGCCCATCGCACGCCACCAGTGGCCCACGGCCACACAGCCGCAGGCATCCCACCCCCTTCACATCCAGCTGTTCCTCACGTTCCCGGGCCGCCTGCTGCAGCGCCAGCAGCAGGGCTTCGCCGCCGGCGCTGCGGCAGCCACTGGCATTGCAGCAGCGCAACTGGCGGGAGGACCGGGGCGGCAGGGCGATCACGGCCCCGGCTCCGCGGCGGCCGCGGGCAGGCCCGCCAGCTGCAGGCGGCCCTCCAGCCGCGTACCAGGGCCATCCTCCAAGGGCAACCGGGTGAACAGCTGCCCATCCACCACCAGCACTGGCGCCTGGCCACAGGCCCCCAGGCAGCCCAACCGCTGCAGGCTCCAGAGGCCATTGCCGGCCGGATCATCGAGCTCGACCTGCAGGCGTGCGGCCAGCTGCCGGACCAGCCCCATGGCACCGCGCAGGAAGCAGGCACTGCCCAGGCAGACGCCGCATCGGTGCGGGGTGGGCCGCTCGAGCAGAAACAGGTGGTAGAAGCTCGCCACCCCATAGACATGGCTGAAGGGCAGCCGCATCTGGAGCGCCACCTGTTCCAGGGTCTGCCGACTGAGGAAACCCTCCGCTGCCTGAAGGCGACTCAGCTCCTCGATCAGGGCATCGGGTGCGGCACAGGGCAATGGTCCGAGGCCCACGGCCGCTGCCGGGCCGTGATTCCCTGCCCCAGGGTGACCACCCCGGTCCTCCCGGCTGACGACCGGCCTGCTCCCCGATGAACCCAGAGCGCTGCCGTCGCCCATGCCGTCGCCACTCCATGGGATCCTGCATCCGTCTTAGCGGCAGCAGGCCAGCCTGGCTGCG
>JBAWXG010000044.1:0-22801 GCA_037144195.1 Synechococcus sp. ELA057 | reverse complement strand
CACCGGGGGCAGGGGGGCGAGCCGGTTGGGCCGCCTGTGTCGGTGCGCCGGGTTTGCCGTGGCTGGAGACCGGTGCCGGTCGGCTGGGGGCGCTGGACGGTTTGGCAGGGGTCGCCGGGGGGCGGGCCGGAGCCGCAGCAGCAGGCCGAGGGCCGGCGCCTGCTGCCGGCCGGGGCGCTGCGGGCTCCTCGCCGGGCCGCGAAACGATCACGGGTTTGACGGGCGCCGCGGCCGGCTTGGGTGTCGCGGCCTGAGGCGGCCGGGCGGCTCCTGGGGCGGAGGGTGCACTGACGCGTGAGACCACAGCGGGGCTGCTGGGTCGGGCTGGTGCTGGTGCTGCGGGCTGGCGTGCTGCGACGGGGGCCTGCTGGGGAGCGGCCGCTGCCTGGGGAACGGCTTTCTTCACGGAGAGGATCGCCTTGGCCGCCGTGGGCTGTGCGGGGGCGGCCGGCCCTGCGGAGCGGATCAGGGCGGCGCGGATGCGGGCCGCCTCGTCGTCGCTGATCGAGCTGCTGTGGCTGCGGACCGTGATCGCCAGCTTCTCGGCAGCGTCGAGCACGTCCTTGTTGTCCAGTCCCAGATCCCGGGACAGCTCATAAATTCTGACTTTGCCGCTGCTGGTCATTCAGGTCTCCAAGGGATCGGGGCAGGGCTCACCTCCTCCCGGGATCCACGGGGACCACCGAGCGGGGCAGCGATCACGCCACCGGGCCGCTCGCACACTGCGGCCACCATTCATCTTGCCTCAGCGCTTGCGCCCTCGCCCCTCTCCAGACGGGCCTGCAGCCGCAGAAGAACCGATTCGGGAACGGCGCATCGCAGACCCTTCTGCAGACGCTTGCGGCGTCGAGCCTCCTCGAGGCAGGCGGCACTGGGGCAGAGATAGGCGGATCGCCCCATTCCCGTGTCCAGTGCCAGGCCGCCATCGCTCAGGCGGATCACCCGCCAGAGCTGACGGCGATCCAGCAGATGGCGGCAGGCCACGCAGCGGCGCAGCACAGGCCGGCCGCTGCCTGCGCTCATGACAGGGCGTCCTCGGCCTCGCTCTCCTCCAGGGGCGCCTCCTCGGCCGGCTCCAGCTGCTCAGCGCTCGGGCTGGCATCCGCCTCCTGGTCGTCGTCCTGGTACTCCTCCTCGTCCTCGGGCAGGGGGTAGAGCTCCCGCAGCCGTGCATCCTCCTCGGCGCGGGCGGCCTGCTCGGCAGCCAGTCGCGCTTCAGCTTCAGCCTGGAGGGCCTCCTCGGCCTGGCGCTGGGCGATCAAACCGGCCACGGTCTCGTCCTCCGAGGCCTGGTCGTACTCATGGGCGTTCTTGATGTCGATCTTCCAGCCGGTCAGCCTGGCCGCCAGGCGCACGTTCTGGCCCTCCCGGCCGATGGCGAGGCTGAGCTGGTCCGGCGGCACCAGCACGTGGGCGTGGTGGCCTTCCGCATCCACCAGCCTCACCATCTCGACCCGGGCTGGGCTGAGGGAGTTGGCGATGTACTGGGCCGGGTCGTGGGACCAGCGGATCACGTCGATCTTCTCGCCCCGCAGCTCGTTCACCACCTGCTGGATGCGGGAGCCGCGGGCTCCGATGCAGGCACCCACCGGGTCCACTTCCCGCTCCACACTGTCCACCGCGACCTTGGTGCGCGGCCCGACCGAGCGGGAGGGAGGATTGGCTTCGCGGGCAACGGCGACGATCCGCACCGAGCCCTCCTGGATCTCAGGGACTTCGTTCTCGAACAAGTAGACCACCAGGCCGGCATTGGAACGGGAGACGAACAGCTGGGGGCCGCGGCGGGCCACTTCGCTCACCTCCTTGAGGAAGACCTTGAAGGTGGCGTTGGCGCGGTAGTTGTCGTTCGGCAGCTGGTCGCGGCGGGGGAGCTCGGCCTCCACCTCCGGTCGCCCCGGTCCTGAGCTGACGCCCAGGATCACCGACTGCCGCTCGAAGCGGATCACCCTGGCGGTGAGCACGGGGTCCTCGAGGTCGGCGAATTCCTCCTGGATCATGCGGCGCTGCTGATCCCGCAGCTTCTGGGCCAGCACCTGTTTGGTGGTGGACGCCGCCATGCGCCCGAAGTCGTCCTTCTCCGGCGTCACGTCGAGCACCACGGTGTCGCCGATCTGGGCGTCCTCCGCCACCTGTCGCACCTCTTCGATGCTGATCTGATGGTCGTCGCTCTCGACCTCTTCCACGATGATTTTGCTGGCCAGCACCCGGTAGCCCTCCTCATCGAGATCGAGGGCGACATCGAAGTTGCTGAAATAGTCCTCCTCGAAGGGGTCCTCGCTGATGCCGAGATAGAGGGTGCGGCGGTAGCGCTCGTAGCCCTTGAGCAGGGCCTCGCGAAGCGCGGCCTCCACCACGGGAGGGGGCAGTTTCTTCTCGTCGCTGATGTCCTCGATCAGGGCATTGAGACCGGGCAGGAGTACGAGAGCCATGGCTTTGAAGGGTTGCGGAAGGAAGGCGGAGCAGGTGGCGGTGAGACAGGCGGTGGATGGCGGGCGACTCAGCTGTCGTCGTGGGGCTGCACCAGCAGCACCCGCAGCACCGATTCCCGGGGGATGCGCTGGGTGCGGCCGCGCACATTGAGCAGAACGGCTGCGGCGTCGCGACTGAGCAGCAGGCCTTCGGCGGCCTGTTCGCTGCCGTCATCGCGCCGCCGCAGCACCCGCACCGGGAAGCCGCGGAAGCTGCTGAAATCGCGGTCGCTGAGAAGCTCCTCGCCGATGCCTGGGCTGCTGATCTCGAGCACGTAGGCCTGCTGCAGCAGCTCGGAGGCCTCCAGGGCTTCGCCCAGAGGGCCGCTGAGAGAGGCGCACTGCTCGAGGCTCACATCGCTGCCGTCGCCGCACTGCACGAAGACCTGAACCGTCATCGGCAGCCGGTGGCAGAGCAGCTGGACGCCGCGCACCTCGAGGCCCAGCGGCTGAGCCGTCTGGCGGGCCAGATGTTCGATCGCTTCAGAGGGGGGAAGGGTCACGGCGGGATGCCGGATGCGCGGGAGGGACGCCCCGCCGATCCTGCAGTCGTGAAACTGCCCCTGCCCCTGACCACTCCTTCGGCGCGTCGGGACCTGGGTTCCGAGAGCCTTGAATCCGCTCAGCCTTGCGTCGGTACGGCGCGATCGGCTCAGCCAGGGAGATGGGTCTGGACGGGAGGTGCCCGCGGGGCACAACGATCACCCTACAGGCCGATGCAGGCCTTTACACCGGGTCCTGCGGCAGGGCGCCGTTGGTCAGCCCTGCCGCCACATCCATCACCGGCGCCTCGGCGTAGTAGTCGCTGGTCTGCACCGTTCCCCGCAGACTGGGGTCCTGGTTGAGGCACTGGCCGCACTGTTCCGGGGTGCGCAGGTACTGGCAGACCCGTGCCCAGAGCTTGGCCCTGGTGCCGGGAGCACCCTGGCTGAAGTGCACCAGGTCGGCGCCTCCCACCATTCCCTGAATCTCCACCTTGCAGAGGTGGCAGCGCTGGCGCGAGCCCGGCGGAATCGCTGGCATGGAGAGGCACTGGAGCTCTGGGAAACTTAAGCCGATCGCCCGGGCTGCAACCGCCAGAACCCTCTGGCTGGCGTCCAGCGCTCCCAATTCTTCATGCGTCTGCTGCAGCTCAGTGATCCCCATCTCCTGGCTGATCCCCAGGGGTTGTGCCGGGGCCGTCAGCCCTATCGGCTGCTGGAGCAGGCACTGCGTCAGGCGCATGACCAGCTGCAGGCGGCAGGCACGCCGGCGGATCGGTTGCTGATCAGCGGTGATCTCTGCCAGGACGAGAGCTGGGGCGGCTATCGGCGCCTGGAGGAGCTGCTGGCCGCCTCACCGTTCGCGGATCTGCCGCCCCCCTGGCTGCTGTGCGGCAACCATGACCACCCTCTGCTGCTGCGGGCCGCCCTGGGGCGCCAGGCCCTGGTGGCGCCTCGGACGATCGAGACCGACGGCTGGCAGGTGCTGCTGCTCGACAGCCACCGCAGCGGTGCGGTCTCCGGGCGACTGGGGACGCGGCAGCTGGCCTGGATCAGCGCCGTCCTCGCGGGCTCTTCCCTGCCGCTGCTGGTGGCCCTGCACCATCCCCCCGGCCCGATCGGCGATGCGCTGCTGGATGGAATCGCCCTCGAGGACGGCGGCCCGCTGCTCGATCTGCTGGCCGCCAGTGACCGTTGCCGGGCGGTGGTCTTCGGCCACATCCATCAGCACTGGAGCGGCTGCCATCGCAGTGGCGGCAGGGAGCTACCGCTGCTGGGCTGCCCCTCGACCCTCTGCCCGTTTCCAGCTGTGCAGCCCTGTCCCCTGGGCCGTCCCCAGGATCCGGGCGGCCGGCTTCTGGAGTTGCTGCCCGGCGGGGAGATCCGCCAGAGCCTGCTGCGCTGGTCCCTGCCCCAGGCTTCCTAGCCTGTGTGCCCAGCGCGTTTTGCGTTCTGACCTCCCCTGTGCTGCCACTACTGCGTGATCTGGGGCGGATTCTGCTGGCAGGCCTGCTGCTGCTGACCCTGCTGCTGCCGGCGGCCCCGGCCCATGCCTTGGCCTCCGACCTCAGCGGCCCCGAGATGGTCGCCCCCCCGGGGCCCTTGGCTGCGGAAGCTCCGGCCGCCGCTGCCGCCATCCCGGCAGCATCCGCTTCAGCCGTGCCCCACAGCTTCGTGGCCCAGGCGGTGCGCCAGGTGGCTCCATCGGTGGTCCGGATCGATACCGAGCGCACCGTGGCGCGGGATCCCTTTGATCCCACCATCCTCGATCCGCTCCTGCGGGATCTGTTCGGCGATCCGGGGGCCGGACTGCGGGAGCGGGGGCAGGGCTCAGGGGTGGTCATCGACGCCGGCCGCGCCCTGGTGCTGACCAATGCCCATGTGGTCGATCAGGTCGATGGGGTCACGGTCACCCTTGCCGATGGACGCCAGCTGGATGGCTCGGTGCTGGGCGCCGATCCGGTCACCGATCTGGCCCTTGTGCATCTGGCCGAGCCCAAGGGGCTGCGACCGGCGCCGCTGGGTGATTCCGAGCAGCTGGAGGTGGGCGATTGGGCTATTGCCCTGGGCACGCCCTACGGGCTTGAGCGCACCGTCACCCTGGGCATCGTCAGCAGCCTGCACCGCGACATCAACAGCCTGGGTTTCTCCGACAAGCGACTCGATCTGATTCAGACCGATGCGGCGATCAATCCCGGCAATTCCGGTGGACCGCTGATCAATGCCTCCGGCGAGGTGATCGGAATCAACACCCTTGTGCGTTCAGGCCCCGGAGCAGGCCTCGGCTTTGCCATCCCGATCAATCTGGCCCGCCGGGTCGCCAGCCAGCTGGCCGATGGGGGCACGGTCGTCCATCCCTATCTGGGCCTGCAGCTGGTGCCGTTGACGGCCCGCGTGGCCCGGCAGAACAACCGCGATCCCGATGCCCTGCTCACCCTGCCCGAACGGGACGGCGCGCTGGTGCAGCGGGTGCTGCCCGACAGTCCGGCTGAGGCCGCCGGCCTCAAACGCGGGGACCTGGTGGTGAGCGTGGCGGATCGCGAGGTGAACAACCCGGCCGCCCTGCTGCAGCAGGTGGAGGGTTCCACTGTGGGCCAGCCGCTGCCGCTCACGGTGCTGCGGGGGCAGCGGGAGCTGCGGCTCTCGATCCGCCCGGCTGCCCTGCCCAGGCCGGGCTGAGCCCTCCGCCCCGGCTTGCTACGGTCTGGCTCCTTCACTGCTGTGGGATGGCCGAACTTCAGGACCAGATGAAGCAGGCCGTGGCAGCGGCTGCCGTTGAGCAGATCCGCGATGGCATGGTGGTGGGCCTCGGCTCAGGATCCACGGCGGCGCTGATGATTCAAGGGCTGGGCGCCCGGCTTCAGAGCGGTGAACTGCGCGACATCACCGGTGTGACCACCTCCTTCCAGGGAGAGGTGCTGGCCGCTGAACTCGGCATCCCCCTCAAGAGCCTCAATGCCATCACCCGCATCGATCTGGCCATCGACGGCGCCGATGAGGTCGACCCTTCCTTTCAGTTGATCAAAGGCGGCGGCGCCTGCCACGTGCAGGAGAAGCTGGTGGCCCGCCGGGCTGAGCGCTTCGTGGTGGTGGTGGATTCCACCAAGCTGGTGGACACCCTCAACCTGGGTTTCCTTTTGCCGGTGGAGGTGCTGCCTGGAGCCTGGCGTCAGGTGCAGGGGCAGTTGGCGGAGATGGGCGGGGATGCCCAGCTGCGCATGGCCGTGCGCAAGGCCGGGCCGGTGGTGACGGATCAGGGCAATCTGGTGCTGGATGTGAAATTCGCAGCTGGCATCAGCGATCCCCAGGGCCTGGAGAAGGACATCAACAACCTCCCCGGCGTGCTGGAGAACGGCCTGTTCGTGAACCTCACCGATCAGGTGCTGGTGGGCGAGATCGTGGACGGCGTTCCAGGGGTGCGTGATCTGGTCAGGCGCTGAGCATCTCCGGACCGTGATCCCATGATCCGGCTCAGCTGCCTTCAGGCGGGCAGAAACACCAGGGCCACCCCGTTGTTGCAGTAGCGCTTGCCGGTGGGCCGCGGGCCGTCGTCGAAGACGTGACCCTGATGGCCGCCGCAGCGTCGGCAGTGGTATTCGGTGCGCGGGATGATCAGTTTGAAGTCGATTCTGGTGGCGATGGCCCCTGGCAGGGGTTGCCAGAAGCTCGGCCAGCCGGTGCCGCTGTCGTACTTGGCGCTGGAGGCGAACAGGGGCAGGTTGCAGCCGGCGCAGGCGAAGGTTCCCGTGCGCTTCTCGCTGTTGAGGGGGCTGGAGAAGGGACGCTCGGTGCCTTCGCGGCGCAGCACGGCGTAGGCGGCAGGGCTGAGTCGGCGGCGCCATTCCGCATCGGAGAGTTGCCAGGCAGGATCGTTGCCGCTGCTGGCCGCATCGGCTCCGGCGGCGGCTCCCAGGGAGAAGAGAGCTGCCAGGGAGGGAGGGATCAGACGCATGCAGCGCTGCAATAGAAGGCGGCGGGACAGGATCATGGGGTTGGGCTCAGTTCACCCAGCCGGCGCTGAGCACCACGGCCAGGCCGATGAACGTGGTGAGCAGGGTCCAGGTGATGCGGTTGAGGGTGTTCTCGGCGCTGCGGGCGCTGGTGAACATTGAACCGCCGCTCGAAGCCAGGCCACCCATCCCATCACCCTTGGGACTGTGCAGCAGCACGCTCAGGATCAGCAGCACACCGCTGAGCATCCAGATGGCGGAGAGGACTGTCTTGACCATGGAGGAGGCTGCGGGATCTGAAGGCTAGCCCTCAGAGATGGCTGCCAGAAGCGTGGTCTCGCGACAGAACACGGCTCCGGCTCGCGCTTCAAGCTGAGGGGCTCAGCCGTGGGCGGCGACCAGCTTGTGCGCCACCGACACCTCACCGGTGGCGGGCACCACCAGGGATTCGCCGCTCATGCGCTCGGGCTTGGGCAGTCCCAGGATCTCGAGCAGCGTCGGTGCGATGTCGGCCAGGCCGCCGCCTTCGCGCAGGATCACGTTGGTGCCATGACCCGGAAGCTTGCGTTTTTCGCCCTCCACCAGGATCACCGGCACCGGATTGGTGGTGTGGGCGGTCCAGGGGCGGCCATCCGGTCCCTGCATCACCTCGGCGTTGCCGTGATCCGCGGTGATCAGCAGGGTGCCCCCCATGCGATTGGTGGCCTCCACGAGACGGCCCACACACTGATCCACCGTGGTGATCGCTTGGGTGGTCGCTGCGATCTGGCCGGTGTGACCGACCATGTCGGGGTTGGCGTAGTTGATCACGACCAACGAATAGATGCCCTTCTCAATCGCCGCGATGCAGCTTTCGGTGAGCTTCCCGGCGGACATCTCCGGGGCCTGGTCGTAGGTGGCCACCCGTGGCGAGGGAACCAGATGGCGATCCTCACCGGGGAAGGCCTGCTCGATGCCACCGTTCATGAAGTAGGTGACGTGGGGGTATTTTTCCGTCTCCGCGGTGCGGAACTGGCGCAGACCCTTCTCCGACACGACCTGTCCGAGCAGACCGTCGAGGGATTCGGGCGGAAAGGCCACCTGAACGGGCAATCCCAGTTCGTACTGGGTGAAGGTGACCACATGCAGCGGTCTGATCTGCGTGCGCTCGAAGGCGTTGAAGTCATCGACGACCAGAGCGCGAATCAGCTGGCGCACCCGGTCCGGGCGGAAGTTGAAGCAGATCAGCCCATCACCCGGCTTGATGTGACCGGAGGTGAGCCGCACAGGCTCGAAAAACTCATCGCTGATGCCGTCGGCATAGGAGTCGCTGAGGATCGTCGCGATGCTGCGCCCATCGACGCTGCCGGCCTCTGTGAACAGCCGGTAGGCCTTCTCGGTCCGCTCCCAGCGGTTGTCGCGATCCATGGCCCAGTACCGCCCGCAGACCGTGGCGATGCGTCCGATGCCGCTGGCCTGGATCTGCTGCTCGAGACGCTGCAGGTCGTCCGAGGCGGTATTGGGAGGTGTGTCGCGCCCGTCGGTGATCGCATGGATGGCGACATCGCTGAGCTGCTGCGCGGCTGCCCAGGAGAGGAGGCCTGCCAGATGGTCGCTGTGGCTGTGGACGCCGCCGTTGGAGCAGAGCCCGATCAGATGCAGGGTTCCGCCATCCCGCCGCAGGGTCTCGGCCAGGCTCTGCAGGGCGGGATTGGTGGCCAGGCTGCCGTCCCGCACGGCCTGGCTGATGCGCACGAGCTCCTGACGGATGATGCGGCCGGAGCCGATGGTGAGGTGCCCGACCTCCGAGTTCCCCATCTGGTCATCGGGAAGTCCCACCGCTCCGCCGCTGGCTGCGATCACTGTGTGGGGATAGGCGTGCCAGAGGGCATCCATCACCGGTGTGCTGGCCTGATCGATGGCGTTGTGAGCGCCGCCCGGGCAATGGCCCCAGCCATCGAGAATCGCCAGAACGACAGGAGCCACCGGCGTGGAATCACCGAAAGGAGCTGCCCCTGAATGATGCGGGGAATCCGTCGGTGCCGGATGGGATGAAGAGATGGCGGTCACGCGATCATCCCGTCAGTCGTGACGACAACCTGGAATTTGGTCAACTTACAGCCCACCGGGAACCAGGACCCGTCAGTGGGTCCACCCCAGTCAGCTTTCGGGCACAAACGCTGCTCCCGGACGCAAGCGGCGCGGCTTGGGTCCCATCCCCGTCCCGGCCGATTAATCTCAGCTGAGAACCGTGGCGTCCATGGCAGGCCATCCATTGCCGCCGCATCCTCAACGGCATGAGCTGCTCGGCGCTCCGGAGTTGCGGCGCACACTCGATCGGCTGGCTTCGCAGGTGGTGGAGCGGGTCTCCGACAGCCAGTCGCTTGTTCTTGTGGGCATTCCCACACGGGGGGTGGCCCTGGCGAGGGTGCTTGCCGAGCACCTCCAGTCGCGCTGCGGCCATCCGGTGCCCTGCGGCAGCCTCGATCCCACCTTTCACCGCGACGATCTCGAGCGTGTTGGCACCCGCATGGTCACCCCCACCCAGCTGCCTGTGCCCCTCGAAGGCATGGAGGTGGTCCTGGTCGACGATGTGATCTTCACCGGCCGCACCGTGCGTGCGGCGCTGGAGGCGCTTCAGGCCTGGGGGCGCCCGCGGCGTGTGCACCTGGTGGCGATGGTCGATCGAGGCCATCGCGAATTGCCGATTCAGCCGGATTTCTGCGGTCGCGTCGTGCCGACGACCCGTCAGGAATCGATTCAGGTCTGCCTTCAGGCAATCGATGGCGAGGAGGGGGTGTTCCTGCTGCGCCCTCCCGTCGTCACGGATCAGCCGCTCGCCTGAAATCCGCGGCTGCCGCCGGCGGCATCGCCGGGCTGGTCAGATCGCCCGGAGCTCTTCGCCACGGAAGTGGGCCCGGAATTTGCCGAAGGCGACCACGACGGGAAGCGTGGGGCTGATGGGCCGGCCTTTCCAGTCGTGAAGGACATGCACCACCTCGCCCTGCTGGCCCTGCAGATCGAAGGCTTCACCCCGGTGCTGCGGGTGGTTGTACACCACCACGCTCTCGCTGACGACCACCTGATCACCGGACTGCATGAACATCCGCTCCACTTGGGGCGCATCCTGTCACGTCCGCCGTGAACCTGCCGCCCGGCGCCGTGCGTCAGTGCATTCGCTGGCAGGCGCTGTCGGGCCCCGCTTCCACAATCCTGCCGCCGCTCTGGCGGCAGGCGAGCTCGAAGGCCCTGCCCTCTTCCATTCCTGAAGCGATGTGACGTCTGACCAGAGCGTCGAGCTGGGCCGTGTCGACCGTGTGGGGAAGGTTGCCATGCCCTTCGTGCTCCTTCTCGTCGGGCGGGAGCCTGGCGATCGCCTGTTTCACCCGGGTCTCCAGGGAAGCACTCTGAAGGCGCCACCAGGGGTGGTCGATGCGGTGGAGCGCGTCGAGAGCCTCCCACAACCGGGACTCGCGGCTGAGGCGCTCGGCGCGCTGCAGCGTCAGCCTGTTGCGCTCCCAGTTCTGCCGCAGAGCATCGCCAAGGTTCATCCCTTCGCCGATGGGCTCCAGCCGTTTGAGCGCTTCTGTCAGATCGCCGTTGCGGAAGCGCGCGAGCGCCTCGTTGCGCAGGCTGCTGCGCCAGCGGTTGAGCTTTTCCTGGTCGCTGGGCAGGCCTGCAGGGGAGTGGATCAGCTGGCGCTGCAACTGCAGTGCCGCCTCCCAGCGACCGCTCTGCCACAGCTGCCGGGCCCGCTCGCGCCGGCAGCGTCCCTGTTCGAGGGGTTCCCGCCCAGGCAGCCAGCTGAGCGCTGAGAGTTGTTCGCCGTAGCGCAGACAGCTTTCGACGTCGCCGCGGCTGACGGCGGCCTGAATGCGCCCCGGGAGCTGCCGCTCCCACCAGTAGACGCCACCCACGGCCAAGGCCACCGAGCCGAGCGTCAGGGCCAGCCAGAATCTGGGCAGTCGGTGCTGGCGCAGCGCCAAGGGAGACAGGGCGATCCCCACCCTTCTACAGGGCTGCATGGTGCCAGCGATGGGGGCGCTTGTCGCGGCATCAGCCGATCGCGCGCCGAGGCGGTCTCAACGCAGGGGCCCGAGGGGGCGTCGGCTGATGGGCGCACCGCTGCAGAGGTCTTCCCCCTCCAACAGGAGCTGACCCTCCTGATCGATGCTGAAACGCAGCCGCAGCCGATCCTCCCCGGCCTGCCCCGGGGGCTCCAGGGGCAGGCGCAGGGCAGGTGGCGGCCAGGCTTCAACTCCGGTCGCTCCTGCGGGCCGCTGCCGCAGCACCGGGATTCCCTCCACCACGACCACCTCGCCGCGGCTGTCGGGAAGCGGTTCTCCCAGGACGAGTTCCAGGTCCGCTTGCCCGTCCTCGCGGCAGGCCAGCACCAGCTCGAGGGGCCTCTCGCTCGGCCAGGTCTGGCCCGCCAGGAACAGCGGGTGCCAGTGATGGCAGCCGCTGCGGTGGTCCCAGCAGCGCAGGGAGACACCCCTGGCCAGCACATCCCTCAGTTCCACCCCCGGGGTCAGGGCCAGGGCTCCGAGGGCCACGGCTTCCACGGGGCGCTCCGCCCGCAGGGGCACGCCCGGCAGCCGCTGCCGCAGCCAGTCCTGAATGCAGGGCATGCAGCTGCTGCCCCCCACCGGAAGAACCGCATCGATGGTCTCGAGCTCCATCCCCTGGCGTCGCGCTGCGGCTCCCACCTCCTCAAGCAGCCCATCCAGCTGTCGCATCAGCCCGCGGGATTCCAGCAGCTGCTCCAGGCCGCGGCGGTCGAGCCGCAGCTCCCGCGGCCTGCCATCGGTTTCGCTGACCAGTTCAAGGATCTGCTCGTCGTCGCGCGGTAACCCACTGAGCCGGCACTTGAGCCGTTCGGCGGCCTGCAGCAGCGCTCCCTGTGCCGCCAGATCGGGGGCCAGGGCGGCGGCGATCCAGCGGTCGATGTCGCGGCCGCCGAAGGCCATCCCCGCTTTGCCGATCACGCGGGCGGTGCGCAGCACCTGGCGGCCCGGTTCCAGATCTCGCCCCGCGAAACGCAGCAGCTGGGCGATCGGTGCGGCGCGCCCCTGGCCTCCTTCCAGCTGCACCAGTGACAGGTCGATCGTGCCGCCGCCGAGGTCGACCACCAGCACCCGGCTTCCCGGGGCCAGGCCCGCCCCGATGGCGGCGGCGGTGGGTTCATCCACCAGGGCCACCTCCGGCACCGGCAGCATCGCGCTCAGCTGCCGCAGCCAGCTCCGGTAGCCGCGGTAGGTCTCGATCGGAGCCGTCAGCACCAGGCGGCTGGGGGTGATCTCTGGGGGCAGGGCCTGCCACAGGCGTTGCACCAGCAGGGTTCCCGCCTGCTCCGGACTCAGCCAGCCCCCCGCTTCAGGGGTGAGGCAGCCGCTGTGCGCTCCGATCCTGGATTTGAAATCGCGGCAGAGCCCAGGGCCTTCCGACTCGACAAGCCCGGCATCGATCACCTGGCGGCCGATCAGGGGCCGGGGGTCGCCCGGCTGGCGCAACCACAGCAGGCTCGGCACCACACAGGGACTGTCGCTGCTGAAGGGGGGCAGGGGCAGCAGCCTGGGTGGTTCGCCGGCGCCCTGCCAGGCCAGAACTGTGCTGCTGCTGCCCAGGTCCAGGGCCAGGGTGCCGCCCATCGTGATGGCTCCGCTCGGCTGCAGGGAGGCCGTTCTAGCGGCCAGCCCGCCTTCTGATGCCGCCGCCGTGGCCTAGGGTGAACCCTGAAGACTCTGGTTTCGGTAGGCGAAGTCGCGATGTACAGCCGTTTTGATTCCCTCAACCGCTTCGACTTGCATGGCCGGACGGAGATCAATCCCAAGGAACTGGCCCAGCGTGCGGAAAGCCTGATCCGCCAATCCAGCAACCGCTATCTCACCACCGTGCGCATCGCCTACCGGGCCAAGCAGCGCCGTTTTGATGATTTCGACGGTCTGATGGAGGATTCGCCGATCAAGCCCGTTCAGCGTGCGGTGATCGAGCTGAGCGACGAGCAGGACCAGCCTGACCTGCTTCCCGGCTGAGCCGTAGGCGCTGAGGCGATCCCAACCGGACGGCGGCCATGGAGATCTGCGAGGGCCCTGGCTGGCGGTTGCAGACGGATCCGGCCCGGCCCCACTTCCCGGCGCTGATCGGTTCAGACACCTGGGCGGTCGAGCTGAGTGCTCCTGAGCTTGGAGCCATCAGGCGCGCCATCCTCAGCCTGCGGCAGCAGTGGCTCGAGCTGCGATCCAGCCTGATGCCAGAGGAGCAGGTCGATCTCGAAGTCGATCTGATGCTGGAGGCCGGGCCCGACGATCGACATCCCGGCAACCTGCACGTGGCCCTCAGTGGGGACGGGGGGCAATGGGCCCTGCGTTTCGTGCTGACGCCAGCTCCGGGATGCCGTGCGGTGGAGGGGGGCTGGAGTGCCCCGGCTTCATCCCTGCTGGCAGCGGCACTGGAGCGTCTCCCACTGATGCTGCACTGAGGTGTTTCTGCACGGAGGTGCTGCTGCACGCAGCAGCGGCGGTCTCGCCTGCTGCTCAGTGGCCGGATCCTTCCGCCAGGGCCAGCAGCCGGGCGGCACTGGGATCGCTCACCGGCAGGATGGATAGGCGGTTGCCCTTGCGCAGCACCGGCAGGGTTTCGGCATCGAAATGCTGCCGCAGATCATCGAGGCTGATCAGGTGAGGGAAGCGGCGGTTGTACTTCAGCCGCACGCACTCCCAGCGGGGTGCCTCCGGCCGTGAGGCCGGGTCGAAGTAGTTGGAATCCGGATCGAACTGGCTCGGATCAGTCTGGACCGTTTCGATCACCTCCATCAGGCCCACAATTCCGGGTGGCTTGCAGTTGGAGTGATAGAAAAAGGCCTGATCACCGACCACCATCGAACGCATGAAATTGCGGGCCTGGTAGTTGCGGATGCCGTCCCAGAGGGTGCTGCCCTGCTGTTCGAGATCGTCGATCCCGTACACCTCGGGCTCACTCTTCATCAGCCAGTAGGCCACGGCGGCATCATCAGGCTGCGGGAGCTTAACGCTGCCAGATGCGTTCGCTGTGGTCATTCTGGAGGGATCGTGTTCAGGCCATCGCCCATGGTTCCGTCTGTTCCCCCCGCTTCCGCGCCTCTGGCAGGCCTCAGCCGCGACCAGCTTGTGGCCGCCTCCTCAGGTTGGCTGGCCGTCTCCCTCAACCTTGGCTGTCAGGGGTGGGGTTATGTCTACCAAAGGCGTTGGGGTGCGTTCTGGATCGGCGGCCTGGCCGCTTCCGGTGCGGCTCTGCTCCTGGGCACCGGTTCTGCGATTCTCGTCAACACCCTGTCGCTGCCGGGAAGCCCGGAGACGTCCGAAGGGCGGGCTGAATGGACGACAGGCGCCGCGCTTCTCGGGGCTTACACAGGTGTATTCGCCGTGGGGATGGGTTCCGCCGTGGAAGCCGGCCTGGCGGTGAACCGCGCCCGCAAGCGTCTGCGCTGACTGGCGATGGCCCGTGGCCAGCTTCGCTCAGTCCGCAAGCGCCTCCACCAGTTGGCGGAAGTGATCACCGCGCTGTTCGAAGTCGCGGTACTGATCGAAGCTGGCGCAGGCGGGTGAGAGCAGGACCCCGCAGCAGCCGTGGGTAGCTGCCAGGGCGGCCGCCAGAGGGACGGCTTCTGCCATGCCTTCGCAGCGATGCACCTGCCCGCTGAAGCCGCCCTGGTCCAGAAGCGTCGCGAAGCGCTCCCGGGCCTCGCCAAAGAGCACAACGGCTGCGGCCTGGCGCTTGAGCTGCTCGATCCAGTCGCTCGCATCGCCCTGCTTGGCCTGGCCCCCCGCCAGGACCACGAGAGGTCCCTCAAGGGCCCTCAGCGCGACCGCGGCAGCGTCGTAGTTGGTGGCCTTGCTGTCGTTGGTCCAGAGGACGCTCTGACGCAGGCGGATGCGCTCCAGCCGGTGGGGAACGCCCGGGAAGCTGCGCAGGCCCTCGGCGATGGTGTCTGCCGTCAGCCCGGCCTCCAGGGCCACCGCTGTCGCCATCAGCATGTTCTGGCGGTTGTGCGCCCCTGGCATGGCCAGGGCATCGGCGCCGAACAGCGGCCCGCTGGCAGCCTGCACCTGGCCTTCGGTGATCCAGAGGCGCGGCTGCATCGCGGCGGGCAGGTCCTCAGGGCGGCCGGCCGTCACCCAGGTCGCGTCCTGCCAGCTGCCGGCGCGGCTGCGCAGATCGGCGTCATCGGCGTTGAGGATGCGCACCGCGGCGTTCTCCAGCAGGCGGCGTTTGATCGCGCGGTAATGGTCCAGGCTGCCGTGGCGCTCCAGGTGATCCGGTGTGAGGGTGGTCCAGACGCCGATCGCGGGGGCCAGCTCCGGCGATTGTTCGATCTGGTAGCTGCTCAGCTCCACCACCAGCCAGTCGGGCCGTGGCTGATCGCTCTGGAGGCTGTGCAGAGCCTCCGCGGCGGCGGGGATGCCGACATTGCCGCACAGCGGTGCCCTCAGCCCTCCGTGCTGCAGCAGGTGGTGCACCAGATGGGTCACCGTCGTCTTGCCGTTGGTGCCGGTGATGCCCACCCAGGGGATGGCAGCGGTGGCACGGCTGGCCAGGGACATCTCGCCGATCACGGCGATCCCTTCGCTCCGCATCCGCTGCAGCTCGGGATGGTCCCAGGCGATCCCCGGGCTGACCAGGGCGGCCGCTGGCAGAGGCCTCGGCAGGGAGGCCAGAGCCAGTGGGGCCCCCAGAACCACCGTGATGCCTTCCTTCTCAAGCTCCTGGGCCTGCCGCTCCTGCTCGGCGTCGTTGCGGCTCTCCAGCAGCAGCACGCGGTGCTGCATGGCGCTCAGCAACCGGGAGGCCGCCATGCCTGTTCGTCCCATGCCGAAGACGGCAACGGTTGATCCCGGCGCAAGATCAGTAACCGCCGGAATCTCGATGGCGCCATGGATGTCGCTCAAGTCTCCAGACATCGAGAACACCGATTGAAGTGGGCGATACTGGAATCGAACCAGTGACTCCTACCGTGTCAAGGTAGTGCTCTACCTCTGAGCTAATCGCCCCGGAAAGCATCAGCTGAAGCGGGACCCAAGAGGTGGCTCCAACAGTGTTTCTGGGAGAAGGGTTGTGCCCGGGGGAAATCCCGTGGGGTCAACCGTTCATCGGCAACCTAGCAGCCTGGGCGCGATCCCCCGCCCCGGGGCTCCTCCCCGGCTGGGATCAGCGCCTCAGCATCGCCACCCGCCAGCGGCCCCGCTGGGTGGGATCGATCGTTTCGATGGTCAGCTCGCCGCGCCCCTCCAGCAGCACCCGCTCACCCACGGCCAGCTCCCGGCTCGGGCTCGTGACCACCTGCCAGTTCACCCGCACCGCCCCCTGACGGATGCGATCAACCATGCGCGAGCGGGAGATCCCGAAGCCCGCGGATCCCACCGCATCCAGCCGCAGGGAGGCCTCCACCGACTGCAACCGCTTCGGCAGCCGCGGGGCCGGCAGCTGCAGCTCCTGGATCGCCCGGGCCTCGAAGCGCACATCCACCGTGCGCACCCGGCCCTGCTGTCCCGACAGCCGCTCAGCCAGGGCGGCGTCGACGATGCCCTGGCCGCCGCGATCCCCCCGGATCCAGAGATCACCCAGTTCCTGCGCGCTGGCGCCGGCGTTCCCAAGGGCCTGCCGCAGGTCGGAGGCGTCGATCGGATCGAACAGAAAATTGCCGCTGATCTCCAGGCCCCACAGAGCCGCATCCAGCGTTTGCATCGGCTGGGCGGCCTCGCTGCGCTGCAGCAGGAGACGCCGACGTTCCGCTGATCCATAGCCCCCCCAGCTGTCCAGCGTCAGATCGCTGAGGCCGTTGAGCTGCTGCTCCACTTCCTCCCGCAGGGCACCATCGATCAGGGGACTCCACTGGGGCTCCCAGGTGCGCAGGGCTGTCTCGGCCAGCGCCAGCAGAGGCTGGAGTGCGTTGGATGGTTGGTGGCCCGGCATCAGCCTGCCGGGTCCAGGAACAGATCGGCTGCCATCGGCGGATTCATTCCTCTCCGAGGCGCACCACGGCCTTGGGTCTGGCCTGCTGCACCAACGGCCAGGGCATGTCCTGGCTGCTGGCCGGCTCCACCAGCAGCAGCCAGTTCCCCTCATCCACCCGGTTGCGCAGGATGCGCAGCCGGTCGTCCTCTTCGGAGCTGACGCTCGCGGCCGCGGCGAAGCTGCCCATCAGCCCCGAGATCATCCCGAGCAGCCCCCCGATCAGCGGTTCCCCCCAGGAGCCCACCGCATCGAAGGTGTGCAGATCGGTGATCTGGGTGAAGGTCACCCCGGCCAGAAAGCCGAAGGGCATCAGCCAGCGGGCCATCGACCGCTGGCGCCGGCGTCGGGCGGTGGCGGGCATCAGCCGGTCGACGGCATTGAAGGCGGTATCGCCCGCGCCGATCGTCAGCAGCTGCAATGGCGCCGGTTGGTGCGCCTCCAGCCGCTCTTTCAGAGCCTGCAGCCGCTCGCGATCGTCGAGCACCACCACCACGGTCAGCGTCATCGCTTGCCTCGGGTCAACCCCATCGTCGCTCTCTACACTGCACCGCCGGCCTGCCCTGCGGGGCAATCCCCTCAGTCCTGCGCCGTTGGGCGCTTCCTTTCAAGCCGGGTCATGACGAAGGTTCTGGTTTCCGATCCCATTGACCAGACAGGGATCGACATCCTCTCCCAGGTGGCCCAGGTGGATGTGCTCACCGGGCTTCCCGCCGAGGAGCTCAAGGCGATCATCGGCGATTACGAGGCCCTGATGATCCGCTCGGGAACCCAGGTCACGGCCGATGTGATCGAGGCCGCCACCAAGCTGCGCATCATCGGCCGGGCCGGCGTGGGGGTCGACAACGTCGACGTTCCCGCCGCCACCCGTCGGGGCGTGCTGGTGGTGAATTCACCGGAAGGCAACACCATCGCCGCCGCCGAGCACGCCCTGGCGCTGATGCTGTCCCTCTCGCGCCATGTGCCCCATGCCCACGCCAGCACCATGGCGGGCGGCTGGGACCGCAAGACCTACGTCGGCAACGAGCTCTACAAAAAGGTTCTCGGCGTCGTGGGCCTCGGCAAGATCGGCTCCCATGTGGCCCGGGTGGCTCGCGCCATGGGCATGGATGTGGCCGCCTACGACCCCTTCGTCTCGCCCGAGCGCGCCCAGCAGATGCAGGTGCGGCTGCTGCCTCTGCCCCAGCTGTTCGCCGAGGCCGACTACATCACCCTGCACCTGCCGCGCACTCCTGACACCGAGAACCTGGTCAATGCGGAGCTGCTCCGCACGATGAAGCCGAGTGCTCGCCTTGTGAACTGTGCCCGCGGCGGCATCGTCGACGAGGCGGCCCTGGCCGAGGCGGTGCGCAATGGCGTCATCGGCGGCGCCGCCCTCGATGTGTTCTCCAAGGAGCCCCTCGCGGCTGATTCGCCTCTGCGGCAGGTGAAGGAGCGCCTCATCCTCACGCCCCACCTGGGGGCCTCCACCGAGGAGGCGCAGGAGAACGTGGCCATCGACGTGGCGGAGCAGATCCGTGACGTGCTGCTCGGTCTGCCCGCCCGCAGCGCCGTCAACATCCCCGGCCTCAATGCCGAGCTGATGGAGCAGCTCAAGCCCCATCTGCAGCTGGCCGAGACCCTCGGCCAGCTGCTCAGCCAGATCGCCGGCGGCCCGATCTCCGATCTGGAGGTGCGCCTGCAGGGGGACTTCGCCGCCCATCCGGCTCAGCCGCTGGTGGTGGCTTCGCTCAAGGGTCTGCTGTCGACGGCCCTCGGTGATTCGATCAACTACGTCAATGCCAGCCTCGAGGCCAAGGAGCGGGGCATCCATGTGCTCGAGGTGCGCGACGACGCCAGCCGTGATTTCGCCGGCGGTTCGTTGCAGCTGAGCTGCAGCGGCAGTCGCGGGCGCCACAGCGTCACCGGCGCCGTGTTCAGCGATGGCGAGCTGCGCATCACCACCATCGATGAGTTTCCGGTGAACGTGGCACCCAGTCGCCACATGCTGTTCACCCGGCACCGCGACATGCCCGGCATCATCGGTCAGCTCGGCTCGGTGCTCGGTGAGCACAACGTCAACATCGCTTCGATGCAGGTGGGTCGCCGCATCGTGCGCGGCGATGCGGTGATGGTGCTGAGCCTCGACGACCCGATCCCCCCCACCCTGCTGGCCACGATCCATCAGATCACCGGCATCCAGGAGGCCCATCCGGTCACCCTCTGAGCCCATGCACCCCGCCGCACCCGGCCCATGACCCTTTCCTGGTGGCGGCTGGAACTGCCCTGCCCGCCCGAGCTGGAGGACTCGCTGCTCTGGAAGCTCGACGCCCTCGGGGTTCAGCGGGTGGCGCTGCGCCATCGCCCTGAGGCCCCTGAGCAGCGCCGATTGCAGGCCTGGCTGCCCAAGGCCGACTGGCCTGAATCGGAGCTTCCGCGCCTGGAGGCGGCCCTCGTCCCTCTGGCTGAGCCCTTCGCGCTGGAGCTGTCCGGCTTCGAGTGGCACAGCCAGGACGATGAGGACTGGAGCCACAGCTGGAAGCAGCACTGGCAGGCCGATCCGGTGGGCCGCGGGCTGCTGGTGCTGCCCGCCTGGCTGTCTTGCCCGCCCGAGCATGCCCATCGCCTTGTGATCCGGATCGATCCCGGCAGTGCCTTCGGCACCGGCAGTCATCCCACCACCCGTCTCTGTCTGGAGGCCCTGGAGGCGCTGGCGGACGCCGGCGAGCTGCAGGGTCTGCGGGTGGCCGATCTCGGCTGCGGCAGCGGTCTGCTGGCGCTGGCGGCTCTGCGACTCGGTGCTGCCGAGGCGGCTGCAGCCGACATTGACTCGCTGGCGGTGCGCGCTACCACCGATAACGCCGGCCTCAATGCCCTGTCCCTGCCGGTGACGCTGGGATCGGTGGAGGCTCTTGAGGCCTTGCAAGGCCGCCCCGCCGATCTTCTGGTCTGCAACATCCTGGCGCCGGTGATCGAGGCTCTGGCGCCCTCCTTCGACAGGATCCTGAGCCCTTCCGGCCAGGGGTTGCTCAGCGGTCTGCTGGTGGATCAGGTGCCAGCGCTGACGCGGGCCCTGGAGGGTTGCGGCTGGCAGGCGGAGCTGATCGGCGATCAGGAGCCCTGGGGCCTGATGCGCATCCGCCGAGTGGGGATGGTTGCATAAGGCACGCTGATCTGTGCCCAGAGTTTGATTGGCCTTACCGGCCTGCAGGCCCTGGATGCACTGGAACGCGCCCGGTCGGATGTAGGACTGTTCGGTCCTGCAGGACTCTGGCAACGGAGGTCCCTGTAAGCCCCTGTCCTTTCCATGGCTTCCTACAAGGTCACCCTCGTCAACGAGGCCGAAGGTCTCAACAAGACCATCGAGGTTCCTGACGATCAGTACATCCTCGACGCCGCCGAAGAGCAGGGCATCGACCTGCCCTATTCCTGTCGCGCCGGCGCCTGCTCCACCTGTGCCGGCAAGCTCACCTCCGGCACCGTGGATCAGTCGGACCAGAGCTTCCTCGACGACGACCAGATCGAGGCGGGCTTCGTGCTGACCTGCGTGGCCTATCCCACCTCGGATGTGACCATCAAGACCCACGCTGAAGAAGAGCTCTACTGAGCGCCTTCCTTCTGGCCAGAGGGCCGTTCTCCGTCGACGGCCTGCGCCCCTGCCGCGTCAGCCCTTCACGCACAGCTCCCTCTGGCCTCCAAATCGTCTCTGCGCCACCCTTCGGGGTGGCTTTTTCATGACCTCCCAGGTGCACTCCGTTCTGACCTTCGGTAGTGAGCATTCCAGTCCTGGCGGTCAGTACAGCTATCGGGTTCTCGGTCCCTGCTGCCGGCTGTTCGATCGGGAGGAGCTGCCCTGGCCCTGTTGCCGACTGGCCTGGCGCAGCAAGGAGCCCAGCTGGCGCCGCATCGGCCGCCGCTTTGTTCCCGATCTGGCTGCGCGTCGCTGCCCCTCCTATGTGGTGGAGCTGCTCCAGCCCGGCGCCAGACCCACACTCACGGTGATCACCCTCTTCCCGCAACGGTTGGCTCCGGCCTTGCAGGAGTGGTGGTACAGCAAGAAGGCCAATGGAGGTGATGCGCTGCCGCCGGCACCGCCTGACGCATCGCTTCTGGCGGCCTGAAGCCGCCTGTGCTCCAGCACCGCAGGCCGCATCACGAAAAGGCCCCGGGGTGCTTGGGCACCTCCGGGGCTGTTCAGGGGTTTGCTCGCTCGGGTGAGCGGTTGTGAGCGATCAGAAGTAGATCTTGCCGCCGCCCCACTGCTGACCCTGCACCTTGGGAGCAACAAGGATGTAACCGGCCATCAGGCGGAGATCCTCATCATCCAGATTGCGCATCTGCACGAACACGTCGCTGCTGCGCAGGCTGGGGTGCACATCAGCGATCGAATATTCGCCGTCGTAGGAGGTCGGATCCTTCAGATAGTCCACCAGAGCGGCGACCGAATCACGGGGCGGAGTCGCCAGCGCCAGGGTCTCGGGGTCGAGGCCCACGTTCTGGTTGGTCTTCGTGATGCCGCCGGCATGGCAGGTGCCGCAGCTGGTGTTGAACAGTTTGCGGCCGGCCTTGACCTCCTGCTCGTTGAAGGTGACGAGGGCTCCATCCGGTCCTGAGGGCACCGTGAGCTGCTCGGCGGTCCACTGGGCGGCCTGCACCGGGCCGGCGAAGCAGACCATCAGCGCCAGGGGCAGCACCAGCAGCAGCCGGGCTGCGACGCGCAGGGCGGAGCGGAGGAAGGGGGCCATGGAGAAAGCCGGGAGAAGGTCTGTGAGACCGCGTCGGAGACCTTGTATCACGGCCGATGGGCCCCACGGTGTGGAATCGCGTGAACTGTTGCAGGCTCAACCGGCCCGGGTCGTTTCAGCCTCGGCTTGCGTCGGTTCGTCCGGGATCACCTCGATCGTGAGGAAATCCCTGGCGATCTCGGTCTGGGAAAAGATGGCGCGGGCCTCGGCCAGCAGATCGTCCGGGCCCGTGGGATTGCCGGGTAGGTAGCGGGGGCTCAGATGGGTGAGCACCAGCCGCTTCACGCCCGCCTCCAGGGCGGTCTGGGCGGCCATGGTGCTGGTGGAGTGCTGACGCGCGATCGCCAGGTCGGCCTCGGCGTGGGAGAAGGTGGATTCGTGGATCAGCAGGTCCGCGCCCCGGGCGAGCTCCACGGCCGCCTCGCTGAACACGGTGTCGGTGCAGTAGACGACGCTGCAGCCGGGTCGTGGCGGCCCGCAGAGCGCTGCGCCCCGGATGATCCGCCCGTCCTCGAGGGTGACGCTGCGGCCTGCCTTCAGCTGGGCATAGATCGGTCCGGGGGGGATTCCCAGCTCCCTGGCCTTGTCGACATCGAACCGGCCCGGGCGCGGCTTGCGATCAACCCGGTAGGCGAAGGCGGGGATCCTGTGCGTCAGCGGAGTGCAGCGCACCGTCAGCTCCTCGTCCTCATACACGGCTGCCCCGCTGCCGGCCGCCTGCCGCACCCGCTCGATCTGCAGGGGGTAGCCGATGCGGGTGGAGGAGGTCTTCAGCACGCCCTCGAGGTAGGCGGCAAGGGGGTCAGGTCCGTAGAGCGTCAGGCCGTCTGAGGCGCCCGCCAGCCCCAGGCTGGCCAGCAGACCCGGCAATCCGAAGACATGGTCCCCATGCATGTGGGTGATGAAGATCCGCCGCAGCTGGGAGACCCGCAGGTCGCTGCGCAGGAACTGGTGCTGGGTGCCCTCGCCGCAGTCGAACAGCCACAGCTCCGAACGCTGGGGCAGCCGCAGGGCGACGGCGGAGACATTGCGGGATCGGGTGGGCACGCCCGAGCTGGTGCCCAGAAAGGTGACCTGCACGCCCCGGCGCCGACTGAGCCGCATGCTGCCATGCCCGGATCGGAATGCTGCTGGACCGGGCTGCCGCTGGTCGCCGGCGCTGTGGCTGGCCACAATGGCGCGTTACAGCAGCCTCTCCCGTCTTGCGC
>JBAWXG010000043.1:0-23142 GCA_037144195.1 Synechococcus sp. ELA057 | reverse complement strand
TGTCCCCTGCCCTATGGCTCGGGAATCTTGACGATGCCGGCATGAAAAGCCTTCAGGTGGGCATGGGACCATCGGCCCAGGCCCTCAAGCACGGGCTGCAGCGCCGCTCCGCTTGGGGTGAGTCTGTAGGCGTTGTTGCGTGCGGCAGCATCCGGTTCGATCCGTTCGATCAGCTTGAGGTTGCTCAACAGGCTGAGGCGATCGGCGAGGATGTTGGTGGAGATTTTCTCAGGCGATTCCAGGAACTCCGAATAGGTGCGCGTTCCATGGATGATCAGGTCGCGGATGATCAGGATCGTCCATTTGTCGCCGACCACATCGAGGGCGGAGCTGATCGGGCACATGGATCGCCAGTGAATCGTCTGGGCGGCCATTTCTTCTCTCCTGGCGTTCTCTCCATGCCGCATCCTTGCAGGAGTCTTGCGGGGTGCTGATCCCTCCGCTGCCTGGCCGGCTCAGACGGACAGCGACCGGGCCATGTCCTTGAAGGAGACCGCGATGGGGGTCGGCTGCCAGTCCAGATGCTCGTAGGTGGCGCGGTTGTCGAACGCCGCCTTCCTGCCGAGAAATGGCGCCATCCCCCGGGCCTCCCGGTCGAAGAGGCCCATCAGCCGCAGCAGGATGCTCGGCGCCCGCCGCGACGGCACCTTGCTGTAGCCCTCGCTGCGCAGAAGGCTCGCGACGGTGGCCATGGCGACGGGTTCGGCGCTGGCGGCGATGAAGCGCTTTCCTGCCGCGCCCGGGGCGGTCAGCGCCCTGACATGCAGCCGCGCGACATCGCGCACGTCGACCATGCCCATGGCGACGTCGGGAATCATCGGCATCTGGCCGGCGATCATCTTGGTGATCATCGCCACGCTCTGGCCATCGATCGTTGCTCCGAGCGAGGGGCCGAACACAGCGCCCGGGTTGATGGCCACCAGTTCCATCGCGCCGCCTTCTGCGGCCTGCCAGGCGGCACGCTCCGCCAGGGTCTTGCTCTTCGCGTAGGCGCCGATTGCGGCGTCGGTATCGGACCAGGAGTCGGGTCCGTAGGTGCCGCTGTCCTTCCCGGCGACGATCGAAAAGGTGGAGGAGGTGAGCACCAGGCGCCTGACGCCGGCGCGCTGCGCTGCGGCAACGACGCGCCGGGTTCCCTCCACGGCGGGGGCGATCAGGTCGTTCTCATCCTTCGGCTCCGTCATCACGAATGGAGAAGCGACATGCACGACGTAGCTGCAACCCTCCATGGCCTCGGCCCAGCCGTCATCGCCGAGGAGGTCGGCTTCGGCGAAGCGCAGGCGCTCGACCGATGCGGCCTGAGCCAGGGCCTCCCGGGTCGCTTCGGCCTTGGGGCGGGACCGGATCGTTCCGACCACCTCGAAGCCCTGCCGCAGCAGCTCGGCAGCACAGTGCTGGCCGATGTAGCCGGTGATGCCGGTCAGAAGAACGCGTTCAGCCATGGGGATGCCTCGCTCCGGGAGTCACGTCCTGTGACTTGCAAACCGAAAGCTAATTGGCTGACTTGCGAAATGCAAGTGAATCGTGGGCCCTCCTCGGCCGCTGAGGATGGCGGCGATGACGCTCCCGTCTCCCGCTGATCCCGATGGCTGCCTTCGATCCCCGCGCCACCCTGCTGGCCCGCAACGCCGGCCTCTGGGACGGGCATTTTCTGCAGCTGGATGGCGCGGCCGATGGCGAGGCGGTGGAGCGCGACCGTTTCCCCAGCCGTCTGCTGGTGGAGGAGCGCCAAGGGCTCATCAACGCCGATCTCACCAACCTCACCAGCGGCGTCGTGCGCAGCATGCGCTTCGCCGATCCACCGCCGGAGATGCAGATTCATCCCGACGGTCATTGGAGCCTCGGGCCGGATCGCATCGGCGCCTGGCCCTGGGTGAGTGAGCTCTGCCTCACGCTGGGTGATCGCCGCAGGCGTGCGGTGGTGCGGCTGGAGGGGGAACGGTTGATCAGCGCGGTGCTGGTGCTCGAGGCCAGGCCCGGGGTGGAGGTCCCCCTGCCGCCACCGCTGCGGCTGCCGCGGCTGCAGGAGGCGGGCTGCTGGCTCTGGCGCAGCGACGATCTCGAGCTGCGGGCTGCCGCCGGCTGGGTGGAGCTGCAGTGGCAGCACCAGCCGGACGACAGCGTGCGGCTGCGGCGCGCCTACAGCCCCTATGGCGTGCTGGATCCCCTCGAGGGCATGGCCGGGCCGTGAATCCGCCGGGCGATCTGACTGATCAGGATCCCCACCAGCAGGGCGATGGCGCCATGGCCGCGCAGCAATGTCAGCCCCAGCACCAGCGCCACCAGCGGTGAGGGGATGACCAGGCCGAGGCAGCCCCCCACCACGCTGCCTCCCCAGATGGCGGCTGTGCCCAGCTGGGGCAGCAGGGCATGCAGCCCGAGACCGATGGCCCCGCTCCCGAGGATCACCGGAAAGATCTGCCCGCCGCGCCAACCCGTCTCCAGGCACAGGCCCACCAGCAGCAGCTTGGCCGCGCCGGAGAGGATCAGCAGGCCGGGGCTGAGGGACCATTGCCCCAGCACCAGCGGGCGGATCTGATGCTCGCCGGAGAAGGCCGCCAGCGGCAGCGCCCACAGCGCCAGCCCCAGCACGATGCCGGTGCCCAGCGGTGCCCAGGGCCAGCGGCGACGCTCGAGCAGCCCATGCAGCCAGCCTCGCCACAGGCGCAGCAGCGCCCCGAAGCCACAGCCCAGCAGGCCACCCAGCAGGGCGCTCAGCAGCGCGGTCGGGGCGCGCCCATCGGCCAGCGGCAGGGCGTAGGGCACCCCTTCGAGCCCCTGGCCCAGGGCCTGCAGGCCCTGGAAGCAGACAAAGCCGGCCACCGCCGCCAGCGTTCCCGGCAGCCAGCGCCAGAGCAGCTGCCCCCGCTGCTCGAGCAGCACCGAGGGGCCCACCAGAGGGGTCTGGAACAGAGCCAGGCTGCCGCTGATGGCCGCGACGCTGACGCGTTGATCCTGGCCGCGCCAGATCAGCCGGCTCACGCGCGTCACCACGTAAGTGATCAGGGCTTCCGGCCCCAGGCTGGCGCCTGCCACCAGGGCCAGCACGCTGCCCAGGATCGGCCGGATTCCGCTTCCGGGGCGCTGGGGTGCTGGCTCATTCCGGCGCAGGGCCGCCATGGTCTCGGCGAATTCCGGCAGCAGGCTGCGCTGCCCCTGCCAGACCAGCCGGCTCAGCAGCAGCCCCGTCAACGCGGGGACCGCCAGGCACCAGATCAGGGGCCGTTGATTGGCCAGCCCCTGGCTGACGCTCTGCCCCCAGACCCAGCTCTGCAGCCCATCGAGGCCCAGCATCAGCAGGGCGGCCAGGCCGCCTCCCAGGCCTCCGGCCACCGCCGCCAGAAGGCTGCTGCTGACCAGGCTGATGGCGGGCTTGGAAACGGCTGTCTGCGCCGGGCTGGGCATCGAGAGTGGCGCGGCGATGACACCCTGGTTCAGGTGCAGGGTCAGGGCTGCGCCCCGCATGCTGGCCGCCTTCTGCAGGCGCAGTAAGTTGTGTTGTGCGGCAATCCGGATCGGCCTCGCTGACCGGATGGATCGCCTGAGTCCTCCTGCCGTCCTGGGTGCCAGGCACCGGGAGTGCCTCCGCCAGGGCCCCAGCCGGTCCCCAGGTCCGACAACCGCGAGCATGACCGCCACTCCCGCCATCACCACCCAGCTGGGCCAGCAGGGGCTGGGTCAGCAGCCCTGGTGGGTGCTGCAGTGGATGGAGCTGATCCACTCCTACCGCTTCAAGAAGCGACTCGAGCGGGCCTGGGAGTACGTGCGCTCAGGAAATGTGCTCTCGATCCGCTTCGAGGGACGGCGGGTGCATGCCCGCGTGCAGGGGAGCGATCGCGACCCCTACAAGGTGAAGCTCTGGCTCGATGTGCTCAGCGATGAAGACTGGGACTACGTGCTGGAGGCGCTGAGCCAGAAAGCCCGTTGGTCGGCCCAGTTGCTGGCCGGCGTGATGCCGGAGGACATCGAGCGGGCCTTCGCCGCCAGCGGCAGGCGTCTGTTCCCGTTCAAGCTGCAGGAGGTGCGCAGCGAGTGCAGCTGCCCCGACAAGGCCAATCCCTGCAAGCACGTCAGCGCCGTCTACTACCTGATGGGGGATCGCTTCAGCGAGGATCCCTTCGTGCTCTTCCAGCTGCGCGGGCGCACCCGCACGCAGCTGCTCGCCGAGCTGGCGGCCCGGCGACGGGCGGGGGTGGACCTGAGCGGCGCGGAGGAGGCTCCCCATCCGCTCCATCCCGCCCTGGTCGATCCAGCCCGCTGGTGGCGGTATGACGCGCCGCTGGATTCCGATCTGGTGGTGATCACCCCGGCGCTGGAGGGCGATACCGCCCTCGATGGCGCCGGACCCCTGCCACTGGCCGAGGAGCCTCGCTTCCCCCAGGCCAACGTTCATTTCCTGGAGCGCCTGCGGGAGCACGGCAACACCCTGGCGCAGCTGGCGATGGCGCGGGCGATGGCCGCCGGCTCCGAGCCGGAGGAGGAGGCCGCAGCGGCAGCATCCGCCACGCCATGAGCGCGGCTCTGCCGCAGGAGCCGCCCTGGCTGATGCCGGCGGTGCTCGATCTGTTGGATGCGATGGAACGGGGCCACCGCCAGGCCTTCGCCTGCTCGCTGCTGCCTGGTGGGGAGGATCGTGCGGCCCGGGAGCGGGCCCAGGAGCTGTTTGTCGCCCCGCAGGTGGTGCTGGCCCACGACGGCAAGAGCGACCCGCATCTGGTCTATGCCAACCGCGATGCGCTGCGGCTATGGCGTCGCACCTGGGCCGAGATGGTGGGGATGCCCAGCCGGCTGACGGCAGAGCCGCAGGAGCGTGCCTCCCGGGCCCAGGCTCTGGCCCAGGCCCGGACGCAGGGCGGCGGGGGGATCAGGGGATACGGCGGCATCCGCATCGACAGCCACGGCCGCCGCTTCCGTCTCCAGGGGGC
The DNA here is from genome assembly GCA_037144195.1 of Synechococcus sp. ELA057. GTDB lineage: Bacteria > Cyanobacteriota > Cyanobacteriia > PCC-6307 > Cyanobiaceae > Cyanobium. The sequence continues at coordinate 18,217 of JBAWXG010000043.1, read as the reverse complement.
ACGCATCTGGAGCCTGATCCAGCCCGATGGCAGCCCCTGCGGGCAGGCCGCCGCCTTCGACGATTGGTGGTGGCTCTAGGGCGCCGCTCCCGACCTGGGCCTGGATCGATCAGCGCTCCGGATCGGCCCCATTGGCTGCTGTGATCCCGCCGCGGGCTGGCAGTGCCGCAATCCCTGTGCTGATCAGCACTGTGGTGGGTCGGCCGCAGGCTCAGGCAGCAACGCAGCCGCCCCCGCGACCGGCCGCCCTGCCGTAGCCCTGCTTACAGTCCTGGCCCTGGTTTGCGGAGCTGGACTGCGATGACCGTCTCCACCCCACCGACGCCGGCCGCGGCAACCGGCCCCGGCTCCGCCACGCCGCGGCTCAGCCTGCAGAAGCAGGCGATCGCTGCCGATACCACCGCCATCCGTTCGCTCGACTGGGATCGCAGCCGCTTTGACATCGAGTTCGGTCTGCGCAATGGCACCACCTACAACGCCTTTCTGGTGCGCGGCGAACGCACGGCTCTGATCGACACCAGCCATCTCAAGTTCGAATCCACCTGGCTGCCGCTGCTGCAACAGGAGATCGATCCCAGGGCGATCGACCACCTGATCGTCAGCCACACCGAGCCGGATCACTCCGGTCTGATCGGCCACCTGATCGACCTCAATCCTGAGATCGAGATCGTGGGCTCGAAGGTGGCGATCCAGTTCCTCGAGAACCAGGTGCACCGTCCCTTCAAAAGCCGGGCGGTGAAGAGCGGCGAGGAGCTTGATCTGGGCACCAACCCCGAGAGCGGCGTGCAGCACCGCTTCGAGTTTCTGAGCGCCCCGAATCTGCACTGGCCGGACACGATCTTCTCCTTCGACCACGGCACCGGCATCCTCTACACCTGCGATGCCTTCGGTCTGCACTACTGCAGCGATGAGCTGTTCGACAGTGATCCCGGCGCCATCGCCCCCGATTTCCGCTTCTACTACGAGTGCCTGATGGGCCCCAACGCCCGCAGCGTGCTGCAGGCGATGAAGCGCATGGACGCGCTGCCTCCGATCACCACGATCGCAGTGGGCCACGGCCCACTGCTGCGTCACCACCTCGACCTCTGGACCGGCGACTACCGCAGCTGGAGCAGCGATCGCAGCCAGGGCGAGGCCTACGCGGCGGTCTGTTACGTGAGCCAGTACGGCTTCTGTGATCGGCTCAGCCAGGCCATTGCCCGCGGCATCGGCAAGACGGAGGCCCAGGTGCAGCTGGTGGATCTGCGCGCCACCGACGCCCAGGAGCTCAGTGCCCTGGTCGGCGAGGCCAGCGCCGTGGTGGTTCCCACCTGGCCTGCGGAGGTGGATGCCGATCTGCAGGCCTCGGTCGGCACCCTGCTGGCGGCCCTCAAGCCGAAGCAGTGGGTGGCCGTCTACGACGCCTATGGCGGCAACGACCAGCCGATCGACACCGTCGCCAGCCAGCTGCGCAGCCTCGGACAGAAGCAGGCCTTCGCGCCGCTGCGCATCCGCCAGGTGCCTGGCGCCGCCGATTACCAGCTCTGCGAGGAGGCCGGCACCGACCTTGGCCAGCTGCTCACCCGCGACAAGGCGATCGCCGCGATGAAGTCGCTGGATGGCGATCTCGACAAGGCCCTCGGCCGTCTCTCCGGCGGTCTCTATGTCGTCACAGCTCGCCAGGGCGAGGGCGAGAGCGTGCGCAGCGGCGCCATGGTGGCCAGCTGGGTGAGCCAGGCCAGCTTCGATCCTCCGGGCATCTCGATCGCCGTCGCCAAGGACCGGGCGATCGAGTCGCTGCTGCAGGTGGGCGATCGCTTCGTGCTCAACATCCTGCGCGAGGACAACCACCAGCCGCTGCTGCGCCATTTCCTGCGGCGCTTCCCGCCCGGTGCCGATCGCTTCGCGGGGGTGAACGTGCTGGAAGGCGTCGCCAGCGGTGGCCCGGTGCTGGGTGACGCTCTGGCCTTCCTCGGTTGCCGCGTCACGCAGCGGATGGAGGTTCCGGATCACTGGATCGTCTATGCCGAGGTGGAGCAGGGCAACGTCTCCGACGCCTCCGCCCGCACCGCCGTGCACCACCGCAAGGTGGGCAACCACTACTGAGGCGCCCGTCGATGAGCCAGTCCTCCGGCGGCGACCGCCGTGTGATCCTCCTGCCCCTTGAGCCGGGCCTGATCTGCCTGCGGGGGCTGAGTCCGCGTCGCCTGCGCTTTGAGGTGGAGTACGGCCTTGAGCGCGGCACCACCGCCAACAGCTTCCTGTTCGAGGGCGGCACGGCACCGGATGGCCATCCGGTGCCCCCTGTGCTGATCCATCCACCCGGGATGACCTACGCCGAGCCCTTCTTCGCTGCCCTGGCGGAGCGGGTTCCCGTGGACGCCGCCCTCAAGGTGGTGGTCGGGGTGGTCAACCCCAACCGGGTGGAGCTGCTGCGGGCGATGGCGGAGCACTGGCCGAACCTGGCGCTCGTGGCCTCCAATGCCGGCGCCAAGCTGGTGCGCGAACTGTGGGATCAGCGCCGTCCCGCCCCCGACGGCGCCCCGGAGCTGCCGCCGCTGCCCCCCCTGCCGCCCATCGATGTGGTCAAGCAGGACGTCTGCCGCCGCCTGGCGAATGGCTTCAGCCTCTGCCTGATCCCGGCGCCCACCCCCCGCTGGCCTGGGGCCCTGATGGCCTTCGAGGAGAGCACCGGCCTGCTGATGAGCAGCAAGTTCTTCTCCGCCCACATCTGTTCCGAGGCCTTCGACGAGGCCAACCGCAGCAGCACCGAGGAGGACCGCCGCTGGTTCTACGACTGCCTGATGGCGCCGATGGCCCGCCAGGTGGAGACGGTGCTCGACAAGCTGGACGAGCTGCCGATCCGCACGATCGCGCCTTTCCATGGGCCGGCGATCGCCGGCAGCTGGCGCAGCCTGCTGGCCGACTACCGCCGCTGGGGCGAGGGCCAGAGCCGCTCACGCCTGTCGGTGGCCCTGCTCTATGCCAGTGCCTACGGCAACACCGCCGCCATCGCCGACGCCCTGGCGCGCGGCGTGTCGCGAACGGGCGTGCGGGTGGAGAGCCTCAACTGCGAATTCGCCCCTGCCGAGCAGCTGATCGAGGCGATCCGCGGCAGCGATGCCCTGCTGATCGGCTCCCCCACCCTGGGGGGGCACGCCCCCACCCCGATCGTCTCGGCCCTGGGCACGGTGCTGGCCGAGGGTGACCGCGCCAAGCCGGTGGGCGTGTTCGGCAGCTTTGGCTGGAGCGGTGAGGCGCTCGATCTGCTGGAGGGCAAGCTGCGCGACGGGGGCTTCCGCTTCGCCTTCGAGCCGATCAAGGTGAAGTTCAGCCCCGATTCCGGTCGCATCCAGGCGATCGAGGAGACCGGCACCGCTCTGGGCCGTCAGTTGCAGGCCGAGCAGCGCCGCAGCGATCGGCGCGCCGCCGGTGGCCTGCAGGAGAGCCGCAGCGAACCGGCGATCCAGGCCCTGGGCAGGGTGGTGGGATCGCTGTGCGTGCTCACCACCGTGCGCGGCGAGGGAGAGGGGCGCCTGAGCAGCGCCATGGTGGCCAGCTGGGTGAGCCAGGCGAGCTTCAGCCCGCCGGGCCTCACGGTGGCGGTGGCCAGGGATCGGGCGGCGGAGACGCTGCTCCATGTCGGCGATCACTTCACACTCAATGTGCTGGCTGAAGGGCGACAGAGCGGCCCGATGAAGCGCTTCCTGCAGCCCTTCCCCCCCGGCGCTGACCGCCTGGCCGGTCTTGAGCTCCAGAGCACCCCCCAGGGGCAGCCGATCCTGCCGGAGGCCCTCGCCTGGATGGAGGCCACCGTGCTGCAGCGGATGGAATGCGGCGATCATTGGCTCCTCTATGCGCGGGTGGATCACGGTGGATTGCTCGATGCCGAGGGCATCACCGCCGTGCATCAGCGGCGCAGCGGGGCCAGCTACTGAGGCGTGGCGTGGATTGGGCGGCTGCCTCTGTTGATGGCGCCTGGGTCGATGCTGGATTGAACCTTAAGCCTGTATCTCCCGCTACTAATCGAAGTGCAGTCCGTCCCTTTCGTCTGTTCGCTGGATAACGAAGTTCACCTGTCAGCGGGCTTGCAATGTTTCGTGATCACCATCCAGGTTAAGGTCAGCGGATGCTTGCAGTCCTTCTGGCATTGGGATGAAGAAAAGCTGGAACCCTCCGCTTGTCGGTGATCCCTTGCTTAGAACGCCTTCGATCGCGTCTTGCTCACACAGGTTCCATGGTTCACGCTGCCCAGATTTCTCAGCAGGGGTCCCATCAAGGTCGTCAGCACGTGAGTGCTCCCGTTGCAGCCGAGACCCACGCCGGAGGAACGATCAGGTCAGCGTCCAGGTCTCAGGCGCCGCGGCATCCGGAGGAATCCCTGCTGGCGGCGCTGGCAGCGGCCGAACCCGTCCAGGCCGCCGTGCGTTATCGCGGCTTCGTGCTGTTGCCCCAGAAGGATCTCGGTTGGCTCGTGCGGCCGGAGCGCAGCCCGATGACCGTGCTGCCTTTCCGTACCCCGCCCATCTCGCTCTCCGATGTCAAGGCGCTGGTGGACTGGCGGCTTGATGGGTCTTCGTCCAGGCCATCCTGAGGCTCGGGGGGCCGGTTTCTACGGGGAGACGGCACGAGCCATCGTCGACAAGCTGCCTTTAAGACAAAGAGCCATGACGCCGCTCAGGGCGCCATGGCTCTTGTGCGTCAGGGCTGTGGCCTCAGGCTGCCTGAGGGGGCGTGGGGTGGGAGCCGCCGCTGTGGAACGGCAGCACCAGCGTGGCCCAGTGATCGGGGCGTTGGGGCCGCTGGCGACGGGACTGACGGATGCCGAACGGAACCCGGACCACATTGGTCCCCTCGACCTGAATGGTGCGCTGGAGCGATTCCTTGGGGCCGTTGCCGGCTCTGGTGTCGTTTGGTCCGTTGCCGTCCATGGTCCCCATGTTGATGAAAGGCAGGATCTGCCATCGCTGGCAGTGTCCGTGGATGTGAACAGCCACGGTTGCGGCGCATGGTATCGCTTTGAGCCTCATGCCGCCAGTTCTGAAACTGGAAGATTGAGGGCAAGCTCTTCCACCGAGGGGCAGGTGCAGATCAGCTGGCGATCGCCATAGGCGTTGTCGATGCGTGCGACGGCCGGCCAGAACTTGCCCTGCTTTTGTTGTTCCCCTGCGGGGAAGGCGGCCTCGCTGCGGCTGTAGGCACGGTCCCAGCGATCGGCGGTGACGGCCTCGAGCGTGTGGGGTGCCCGTTTGAGTGGATTGTCGAGCGGATCGGCGGATCCCTCCTCGATGGCGCGCGCTTCGGCGCGGATCGCCGTCATCGCCGCGCAGAACCGATCGATCTCCACCAGGCTCTCGCTTTCGGTGGGTTCCACCATCACCGTGCCCGCCACGGGCCAGCTGACCGTGGGGGCATGGAAGCCGTAGTCCATCAGCCGCTTGGCCAGATCCTCCACCTCCAGTCCGCAGCTGCGCTTCAGCGGCCGCAGGTCGAGGATGCACTCATGGGCGACCCTGCCGCCCGGGCCGCGGTACAGCACGGGGAAGTGGTCATCGAGCCGCTGGGCGATCACATTGGCCGCCAGCAGCGCCACCTGGCTGGCTCGCCGCAGCCCCGATCCACCCATCATCCGGATGTACATCCAGCTGATCGGCAGGATGCCGGCACTGCCCAGGGGCGCTGCTGAGATCGGGCCGATGGCCTGTTCCCCCCCGCAGGCCGGCGCGAGCGGATGGCCGGGCAGGTAGGCAGCGAGGTGGGCCGCCACCGCGATCGGTCCCACCCCAGGCCCACCGCCCCCATGAGGGATGCAGAAGGTCTTGTGCAGGTTCAGATGGCAGACGTCGGCGCCGTAGAGCCCCGGTTTGCACAGGCCCACCTGGGCATTGAGATTGGCGCCGTCGAGATACACCTGGCCGCCGTGCTCATGCACCAGCGCGCAGATGCGGCGGATCCCCGGCTCGAACACGCCATGGGTGGAGGGATAGGTGACCATCAGCGCCGCCAGATCATCGGCGTGGGCGCGGGCCTTGTTCTCGAGATCCGCCAGATCGATGTTGCCCTGCTCATCGCAGCTCACCGCCACCACCTGCAATCCCGCCATCACGGCGCTGGCGGGATTGGTGCCGTGGGCGCTGGTGGGGATCAGGCAGATGCGTCGGTGCCCATCGCCGCGGCTTTGGTGCCAGGCCCGGATCACCATCAGCCCGGCGTATTCCCCCTGGGATCCGGCATTGGGCTGCAGCGACACCGCGGCGAAGCCGGTGATCGTCGCCAGCCAGGCTTCCAGATCGGCGGCCAGGCGCCGGTAGCCGCTGCTGCGCTCGGCCGGGGCGAAGGGATGCAGCTGGCTGAAGGCTGCCCAGCTCACCGGTGCCAGCTCGCTGGCGGCATTGAGCTTCATCGTGCAGCTGCCCAGCGGGATCATCCCGTGCACCAGCGACAGATCCTTGCTGGCGAGCCTCTGGATGTAGCGGAGGAGCTCGGTCTCGCTGCGGTAGCGGTGAAACACCGCTTGGCGCAGCCAGGGCTCCGTGCGCAGCGGAACGCCGTTGCAGGCATCGCTGATCCGCTCCTGCAGCGCGCCGGTCGCTGAACCTGAGGCGTCATCGAGCTCCCGGTTGAGCACTGCCCGTGCCAGATCCCGATGCTCCGCGGGGCTGTCGTCCAGCAGCAGCCTCAGCAGCTGCTCGAGTTCGGCGGTGGTGCTGCACTCATCGAGGCTGATGGCGAGCGCTGCGTCGCTTCCGTCCCCGCGGACGCCGCGGCGCAGCAGCAGATCGGCCGCGGCGGCGCGCTCCACCAGCTCGGCAGCACGCGGCGAGCGGATCACCAGGGTGTCGAAGCCCGGGCCGGGATCGACTGCAAGCCCGCCAGCGGCCAGGGCCAGGGCCAGGGCGCGGCGCTGCAGCAGGATCCGGCTGGCGATGCCCTCGAGGCCCTCGGGGCCGTGGTGGACCGCATAGAAACCCGCCATCACGGCCAGCAGCACCTGGGCGGTGCAGATGTTGCTGGTGGCCTTGTCGCGGCGGATGTGCTGTTCCCGGGTCTGCAGCGCCAGCCGCAGGGCTTGGTTCCCCTCGGCATCGCGGGAGAGGCCCACCAGCCGGCCGGGAATCTGGCGTTTGTAGGCCTCGCGGGTGGCGAAGAAGGCGGCGTGGGGGCCGCCGAAGCCCATCGGCACCCCGAAGCGCTGCAGGCTGCCGACGGCGATGTCGGCCCCGAGGCTGCCGACAGGCGCCAGCAACACCTGGGCCAGGGGATCGATCGCCGCGGTGCTGATCACGCCGGCCTGCGCCGCTGCTGTCAGGAGCGCTGAGGGGTCCCAGAGGCGGCCGGCCGTGCCGGGCAGCTGCAGCAGCAGCCCGAAGGCATCGCTGGGGATGACGTCGGTTGGATCGGCGCCGCGGGCCAGGGAGGCGCTCAGCGCCTCGGCATCCACGAGGGAGAGCTCGATGCCCAGGGGCTCAGCGCGGGTCTGCAGCACCCCCAGGGTCTGGGGCAGGAGCTGCTGATCCACCAGATAGCGCAGGGCCCCCTTGCGGCTGCTCACCGCCAGGGAGAGCGCCATGGCCTCGGCGGCGGCGGTGCCTTCGTCGAGCAGCGAGGCGTTGGCGATCGGCAGACCGGTCAGTTCGCTGACCAGGGTCTGGAAATTGAGCAGGGCCTCCAGCCGCCCCTGGGCGATCTCAGCCTGGTAGGGCGTGTAGGCGGTGTACCAGCAGGGGTTTTCCAGCACGTGACGCTGGATCAGGGCCGGGGTGGCGGTGCCGGCATAGCCCAGGCCGATCAGGGCGCGCCCGGGCCGGTTGGCGGCTGCGATGGCAGCCAGTTCGCTGAGGGCCTCGGCTTCGCTGCAACCCTGCGGCAGATCCCGCTCGGCCTCCTCGGGGGGCAGCAGGATGTCGGCAGGGACCACCGCCTCCGCCAGATCCTCAAGCGAGTGCAGGCCCAGTTCGGAGAGCATCCGCTGGCGGTCGGCGGCATCCGGCCCGAGATGGCGGATTTCAAACAGGGCTGACACGGATGCCGTTGTGGGGAGGGCCGGATCCTAAGGACCGCGCCGGGACGCTGTCCCAAGGGGGGGCCGGGATCCACACCGTCGGGATCATGAACAGCATGGGGCCAGCCCCTGGATCCAGCGTGCAGCTTTCCGCCGCCCAGCCGATCTGGTCTCTGCCGCTGCCGGAGGCCTTGGCTTCCCTGCAGAGCCACCCTGAGGGCCTGAGTCAGACGGAAGCCCAGCAACGGCTGGAGCGTTTCGGTGCCAATCGCCTGCCGCCCCTGAAGCGTCGGCCCCTGTTGCTGCGCTTCAGCGATCAGCTGTTCCATTTCATGGCCCTGCTGCTGTGGGTGGCCGGTGCGCTGGCCTTCGTCGCCCGCTCTCCCCAGCTGGGCTGGGCGATCTGGGCCGTGATCCTGATCAATGCCCTGTTCTCCTTCGGCCAGGAGTTCCGGGCCGAACGCACCCTGGCGGCTCTGGCCGGCAACCTGCCGCCGATGGTGCTGGTCTGGCGTGATGGCGCGCCCCGGCGGCTGGGGGCCGACCAGCTGGTGGCGGGCGACCGGGTGGTGCTCGAGGAGGGGGATCGGGTACCTGCCGACTGCCGCCTGATCGAGGCCCATCAGATCTATGTGGATCTCTCCGTGCTCACCGGTGAGTCCCTGCCGGTGGCCCGCGACGCGGCGGTGCAGCGCGATGGCACCATGCCGATCCGGGAGCGCTCCAACCTGCTGCTGGCGGGTTGCACCATCGCCTCAGGCCGCGGCGAAGGGCTGGTCTATGCGACGGGCAGCGAGACCGAATTCGGCCAGGTGGCGCACCTGACGGCCAGTACGGCCCGCGCCACCAGCACCCTGGAACTCCAGGTGCAGCGCATCGTGCACCGCATCACCCTGATCGCGGTGAGCACGGGGCTGATCACCTTCCTGCTGAGCGTTCTCGTCGAACGTCTCTCGCCGCTGGAGAGCCTGATCTTCGCGGTGGGGATCATCGTGGGCTTCGTGCCTGAGGGCCTGCTGCCCCAGGTCACCCTCACCCTGGCGCTCAACGTGCAGCGCCTGGCCCGGCAGAACGCTCTGGTGCGGCGCCTCTCGGCGGTGCAGACCCTGGGGTCGGTGAGCGTGATCTGTTCTGACAAGACCGGCACGATCACCTGCAACCGCATGGCGGTGGAGGACACCTGGCTGCCGCAGAGCGGTGAGGAGCTGGTGAAACCCCTGCTGCTGGCCGCCAGCCTCTGCTCCAATGCCCGGCTCGAACATGAGCCCGGTGGATCCGAGCCCTGGCGGGCCAGCGGTGATCCCACCGAGACCGCCCTGCTGCTGGCCGCGGCGGATGCCGGATTGATCCATGGCGAGGAGCGGGAGCGGTTCCCGCGCCGCCGGGAGCTGCCCTTCGATTCACATCGCCGCCGCATGACGGTGGTGATCGAGGCCCGTCAGGGTTGGCGTGCGCTCACCGCAGCGGAGGGTGCGGATCACCTGGCCATCACCAAGGGGGCACCGCTGGAGGTGCTGGCGCTGTGTCGCGCCTGGCAGCGGGATGGGGAGATCGAACCGCTCAGCGTCGAGCGACGGCAGCGGGTGGAGGCTGCCAACGATGGGCTGGCGGCTCGTGGCTTCCGCGTCATCGCCGTGGCCCTGCGCTTCGGCAGCGAGGCGCTTCTGGACCTTTCGGCGGCGGAGCTGGAGAGCGAGCTGGTGTTCCTCGGCCTGGTGGCTCTCTACGACCCGCCGCGGCCCGAGGTGCCCGATGCGATCCGTCTGGCGCGACAGGCCGGCATCAAGGTGACCATGGTCACCGGCGACTATGGGCTCACCGCCGAGGCGATCGCCCGCCAGATCGGACTGCTCGATCCGATCGATCCTTCGGTGCATGAGGCCGGCGCCGCCAGTGCCCGCGATCCCGTGCGCGTGATCGATGGCACCACCCTCGCCCGCATCGACGATGTGGCCCTGCGGCGGCTGCTCAAATACCGCACCCGGCTGGTGTTCGCCCGCATGGCTCCGGAGCAGAAGCTGCGCCTGGTGCAGGCCTACCGCGACCTCGGCGAGGTGGTGGCCGTGACGGGTGATGGTGTCAACGACGCCCCTGCCCTGCGGGCGGCCGATGTGGGGGTGGCCATGGGCCGAAGCGGCACCGATGTGGCCCGCGAGGCCGCCGACATGGTTCTGCTCGACGACAACTTCGCGACGATCCTGCAGGCGGTGCGCTACGGCCGCGGCGTGGTGGCCAACATCCGCAAGTTCATCGCCTACATCCTGGTCGCCAATCTCTCGGAGGCCATGCCGTTTCTGGCGATGGTGGTCTTCGGCATCCCACCGGCCCTCGGGGTGATGCAGATCCTGGCGGTGGATCTGGGCACCGATGTGCTGCCGGCCCTGGGGCTGGGTGCCGAGCAGCCGGAGGCGGGGCTGATGCGGCATCCGCCGCGGTCGGCCCAGGCACCGCTGATGGATGCAGCCGTGATGCGCCGCTCCTATCTGTATCTGGGCGTGGCGGAGGCGCTGCTGGCGATGCTCGCCTACCTCCTGGTCTGGAGGCATGCGGGGGTGGACCTGGCCTCCCTGCGTCAGTGGGCGCCCGCGCTGCTACACGGCAGTGCGCCGGCGGCGGTACGCCTGGTGCAGCAGCAGGCCTCCAGCGCCGCCTTCACCACCATCGTGCTCGGGCAGGTGGGGGTGCTGCTGGCCTGCCGCAGCGAGGAGCGACCCGCGTGGGCCCTGCTGCGCGAGCCGAATCCGCTGCTGCTGCTCGGAATCGCCAGCGAGCTGCTGCTGCTGGCGGCCCTGCTGCTGGTGCCGGCCCTTGGGCAGATCTTCGGGATGGGCCCCTTCCCACTGCGCTGGCTCGGCTGGATGGCCCTGGCGCCGGTGGTCATCCTGCTGCTCGACAGCGTCTACAAGGCGCTGGGCGTCAAGCGGCGACAGGCAGCACGGAGGAGCTGATCCGGGCGGGGGGCGTCGATCGGTGCCGGTGCCTCAGCTCTCCTCGTCCACCCAGGTGCTGGCCACATGCAGCTCCTGCAGCTGCTTCTCGGCAACCCCGCCAGGGGCGCCGGTGAGCAGGCAGCGGGCCTGTTGGGTCTTGGGGAAGGCGATCGTGTCGCGGATCGATTCCTCACCTGCCAGCAGCATCACCATCCGATCGAGCCCGAAGGCGATGCCGCCATGGGGCGGCGCTCCCAGATCGAGGGCCTCCATCAGGAAGCCGAACTGGGCGTTGGCCTCCTCCAGGGGCAGGCCGATCGTCTGCAGCACCTGGCGCTGCAGGGCCGAGTCGTGGATGCGCAGCGAGCCTCCACCCAGCTCGAGGCCATTGAGCACCAGGTCGTAGGCCTGGGCTCGGGCCTGGGGCAGGGTGTCGGCCCAGGCGGCCGGGTCCTGGCCCAGGTCTTCGCGGTTGGGGGCACAGAACGGGTGGTGCAGGGCCTCAAGCCGGTTCTCGTCGGCGTTGAACTCGAACATGGGGAAGTCGACCACCCAGAGGAAGTTCCACAGGTCGTTCTCGCGGTCAGCCGGGATCAGCCCCAGTTCGCGGGCCAGGAACTGGCGCACCCGATCGAGTGCCTTGTTGACCGTGGCGGTGTCACCGGCGCCGAACAGCAGCAGGGTGCCCGGCTGCGCTCCCGTGCGTGCCAGCAGCTCGGTTTTCTTCTCCTCGGAGAGGTTGTCCTTGATGGCGCCGATCGTGTCGATCTCGCCGCCTTCGCGCACGCGGATGAAGGCCAGGCCCCCGGCGCCCGCTTTCTGGGCCTCGCCGAAGACGTCACCACCGGGCTTGATGCGCACGTTGGAGAGGGCCTCGTTGCCGCCGGGCACGGGCAGCACCTTCACCGATCCACCGGCGGCCACCGCGCCGGAGAAGACCTTGAAGCCCATGTCCGCCACCAGGTCGGACACGTTCACCAGCTCCATGCCATAGCGGGTGTCGGGGCGGTCGGTGCCGTAGCGCTCCATCGCCTCGTGCCAGGTCATGCGCGGGAAGGGCCGCGGCAGCTCCACTCCTTTCACGGCCTGCCAGATCGAGGCGATCAGGCCCTCATTGAGCGCCAGGATCTGTTCCTGATCCAGAAAGCTCATCTCCATGTCCAGCTGGGTGAATTCCGGCTGGCGGTCGGCCCGCAGATCCTCATCGCGGAAGCAGCGGGCGATCTGGTAGTAGCGCTCGATGCCGCCCACCATCAGCAGCTGCTTGAACAGCTGCGGCGACTGGGGCAGGGCGAACCACTCACCGCCGCAGACCCGGCTGGGCACCAGGTAGTCGCGGGCGCCCTCCGGGGTGGAGCGGGTGAGCACCGGGGTCTCCACCTCGATGAAGCCCTCCGCCTCGAGGAAGCCGCGGATCGCCCGCGTGGTGGCGTGACGAAGCCGCAGGTTGCGGGCCATGCGCTCGCGCCGCAGATCGAGATAGCGGTAGCGGAGCCGCAGTTCCTCGCGGGTGTTCTCCTCGTCGTGGATCGACACCGGGAAGGGCAGGTTCCCCTTCACCGTGTTGAGCACGCTGAGGCCTGCGGCCAGCACCTCCACCGCACCGGTGGCCAGGCGTTCGTTCAGCGATTCGGCCGGCCTGGGCCGCACCCGGCCGCTCACCTGCAGCACGGTCTCGTTGCGCAGGTGCTCGGCGACGGCGAAGGCCTCCGTCTGATCCGGATCCACCGTCACCTGCACCGTGCCGCTGCGGTCGCGCAGATCGATGAAGATCACGCCCCCGTGGTCGCGGCGGCGATCCACCCAGCCGCAGAGCTGCACCTCCTGGCCGGCGTCATCGGCACGCAGATCGCCGCACCCGTGGCTGCGCATGGGGGTCTCAAGGGGAATCGCGGATTTTCCCATGGCACCGCCGGGGCCTGCCGCTGAGTGCTGCGGGCTGGAGACGGATCAGCCGCGCCGGTAGAAGGGACGCCTGACCACCACGGCGGGCTCGTCGCGGCCCCGGATGCGAACCGCCAGCTCTGTGCCCAGACGGGCGGCCTCGGCAGGTACATAGGCCAGGGCGATCGCCTGCTCCAGGGTCGGAGACCAGCTGCCGCTGGTGACCGTGCCCACCTCCACGCCGTCCTGGAGCACCGGATAGCCATGGCGGGCGATGGCGCGACCCTGCAGCTTGAGCCCTACCAGCCGCCGGCTGAGGCCTTCGGCGCTCTGCCGTTCCAGAACCTCGCGGCCGATGAAGCCTGTGGGCATCTCCAGGTGCACCAGCCAGCCCAGACCTGCCTCCAGGGGCGTGGTCTCGGCGTCCATGTCCTGGCCGTAGAGGTGCATCGCCGCCTCCAGGCGCAGGGTGTCGCGGGCGCCCAGGCCGCAGGGCTCGACCCCGCGCTCCAGCAGCTGGGCCCACAGGGCCTGACCGGCCGCGCGGGAGAGCAGCAGCTCGAAGCCATCCTCCCCGGTGTAGCCGGTGCGGCCCACGAAGGCCGTGGCTCCGGCGGCCTCGCCGGCGGCGGCCCCGGCCAGGGTGAGATCGCGATGGCCGAAGCGGGGCAGGCCCGAGAGCTCCTCACCGCTGAGCGCTTCCAGCTGGGCCTGGGCCTCCGGCCCCTGCAGCGCCAGCAGCACGCCATCGGCCTTGCGATCGGTGATGGCGATGCCGGCGGGTTCCAGCTGGCTGCGCAGCCAGGCCGTGTCGGCGTCGGCGCAGGCGGCGTTGATCACCAGCACGACTTCATCGCGGCTCTGAGGATCGTCGACGGCAGAGCGGTGGCCCCGGTCGTAGACGATCAGGTCATCGCGGATGCCCCCCTCTGCATTGAGCAGCACGGTGTAGCAGGCCTCAGCAGGCCCGATGCGGAACAGATCGCTGGGCACCAGCGTCTGCAGGGCATCCTTGACGGCTTCGCCCCGCAGCCGCAGCACACCCATGTGGGAGATGTCGAAGACGCCGCAGTGCCGGCGCACGGCCTGGTGCTCCTGGATCACCCCGGCGAACTGCACCGGCATCTCCCAGCCGGCGAAGGGCACCAGTCGACCGCCGGCAGCCCGGATCGCCTCGGCCAGAGGGGTGGCGCGCAGGCTGCCGGCGGCGGGGCTGGGGTCGGCCATGGACGCAGGCAGCGATGGAGCTGGATCCTATGGAGGGGGACCGCCGACCGGCCAGAAGCCGTGGGAATGCAGGCGGGGCAAGGGATTCGCTGCACGGCGGCGCAACCCGGAAGAAAGCCGGTACTTCCCGCGCCCCATGCTTCTCATAACGGTTTCGCGTGCTTACGGTGTCTGCACTGAGATCTGTGGGAACGCCGACTGGATGGGCAATCGCCCCTGCTGCCGCAGCTGCCGTCACTGCCTGGCTCCCAATGGGGCCGGGCTGGGCTGGTGCCAGCTGCGGCAGCTGGCGATCCATCCCGATCTGGCCGGGGAGCTCTCCTGCCATCACTGGATGGCCCGTCTGCCCCGTCTGCCGGTGTTCTCCGAGGCAGGGGAGACAGCTGAGGCCTCCCATCAGCAGCTGAGCTTCGGCTCGGTGCTCCCCGAGAGCTGAGCGCGGAGCCGTTCGCCCCGGATCCGCCATACAGAAGGATTCCTGATTCGGCAGCTCAGGGCACTCCCCCCCGGGGGCTTCCGGGTGTAGATAACTCTTCTGCAGTTCTCATCCGGAGGTGACGGATCTTGGTAGCGACCCCGTCTCTGGTGTCCCCCATCGAGCTGATGGCGGCCCAGACCGACAGCGAAAGCTTTACCCTCCCCACCGGTGCCAAGGTGTTCAAGCGCGGCTCGGCCGCCGATGCGATCTACGGCGTGCGCCGCGGCATCATCGAGCTCCAGGATGAGCAGGGCGAGAAGATCTGCTATCGGCCGGGAGAGTTGTTCAGCTACCGGGATATCGTCTGGCACCAGGGGCAGCACCGCAGCGATGCCGTGGCTCTGACGCCCGTGGAGGTGATCCGTCTCGATCGGCTGCGCTTCCTCAACATGGTTCACAACCATCCGACCCTGGCGATCCTGCTGATCGGGCAGCAGCACGAGCGCCTTAGGGAGCAACGCACCAGCGGCACCTGCTGCTACTGAGCTCCCTGACCAGCTCAGTCGCTGCCGAGCAACAGCAGCAGGCTGCGGGTCACCTTGGCCGCCAGCACGGCACTCACTCCGCTGGGATCGAGCTGGGGCGCCAGCTCCACCACATCCGCCGCCACCAGGTTGTGGTGGCGCAGCTCCTCCACGAGGGCGGCGAAATCCTTCCAGTGGAAGCCGCCCGGTTCGGGCGTGCCCGTGCCGGCCATCACGGCCGGATCGAACCAGTCGAGATCAACGGTGAGATACAGCGGCTTGCCGCGCAGGGGCTTCAGCGCCTCGGCCATGCGCTCGATCGCCACCAGCCGGCCGCTCTGGCGCAGCTCGGAGAATTCCTCGCGGGTGCCGCTGCGGATGGCGATCTGCAGCAGCTGCTGGCTGGGCAGCACCTCCAGGCAGCGACGCATGGCGCAGGCATGGCTGTGGTGGGCTCCGAGCCATTCCTGGCGCAGATCGGCATGAGCATCCAGCTGCACCAGCGCCAGAGCGGGATGGCAAGCGGCCACCGCCGCCACCGCTCCTGAACTGATCGAGTGCTCGCCGCCCAGCATCAGCGGTTTCAACCCCAGCTCCAGCACCGCCTCGGTGGCCCGCTGCACGGCGGCCACCACCGGTTCCGGGGCGCCGAAGGGAATGTCCACCGCACCGAGATCGGCGAAGGCCAGATCCTCGAGATCCATGTCCAGCTGCGGGTCGTAGGTCTCCAGACCGCTGCTCACCTCGCGGATCGCCGCCGGCCCGAAGCGGGTGCCCGGGCGGAAGGAGGTGGTGCCGTCGTAGGGCACGCCGAACAGGCCGACGCGGCAGCCGGCCGGATCGCGGCGGCTGGCCATGTAGATGGCGCCGTCGCTGTCGAACAGTGTGCTCATCGCCGCAGCTCCCGCTCGATCTCCGCCGGGATGGCATCGAAGCCGCCCTTCTGCCAGCGCGGGCTCCAGATCTGGCAGCCGTCCGCCACGGCGGCAGCCCGCTCCGGCACGGGCTGCAGATAGCGGGGGGCGTCGACGGCGGCGAAGGTCCAGCTCCACCAGCCGCTGGGGTACATCGGCACCCAGCCGTACATCGGGTCGGCATGGCCGAACACCTCCCTCAGCAGCTTCACCGTGTCGAGGTGCACCTGGCGGAAGGCCTCGGGCGATTCGCTCTGGGTGGCGAACACCCCGCCGGGCCGCAGGATGCGGCGGCAGTGGCTGAAGAAGGCCCGGTTGAACAGACCCTCAGCCGGTCCGGCCGGATCGGAGCCATCGACGATCACCACGTCGTAGCTGGCCTCGGGAGCCTCGGCCGCCCAGGCGATGCCATCGCCCACGGTGAGGTGGAAGCGCGAATCGCTCCAGCAGCCGCCGCCGATCGAGGGCAGGTGCTCCTGGCTCCAGCGCACCACCAGCCCGTCGATCTCCACCATGTCCAGGTGCATCACGCCCGCATGGCGCAGGCACTCACGGGCGGTGCCGCCGTCGCCGCCGCCGATCACCAGCACCCGCTCGATGCGCGCCGCGCTGCAGAGGGCCGGATGCACGATCGCCTCGTGGTAGTGCCGCTCCTGGCGCTCGGCGGTCATCCAGCAGCCATCGAGCAGCAGGCCCTTGCCATAGCGATCGCTGTCGATGATCGTCACCCGCTGGAAGGGCGACTGCTCCTCGGCGATCACCCGCCCGGCCAGGCCGTAGCGCACGCCATCGAAGATCTCATCGATCCAGCCGGGGGTCGGCTCGGGGGGGCTGCTGCTCACGGCCATGGCCTCGCGGTTGCTGTCTCCAGATTTGCGCATGGGCCCTGTGTTGCCCATGACAGCCTCAGGCGATGGCAGAGCTTCCCCCCGGCGATCTGCGGCTGAGCCCGCGGCTGGTGATTCCGGCGGCGGAGCTGCGCTGGCGCTTTTCGCGCAGTTCCGGCCCCGGTGGCCAGAACGTGAACACCACCGATTCGCGGGTGGAACTGCTGTTCGATCTGGCCGCCACGCCGTCTCTGCCGCCCCCTCTGCGGGAGCGGGCGCTGATGCGTCTGGAGGGCAGGCTGGTGGAGGGGGTGCTGGTGATCTCCGCCAGTGAACACCGCAGCCAGTGGCAGAACCGCATGGCCGCCCAGCGCCGTCTGGTGGTTCTGCTGCAGGAGGCGCTGCTGCCGCCGCCGCCGCCCAGGCGGCCCACCCGGCCGACGCGGGCGGCCGTGCAGCGGCGCCTGGAGGCCAAGCAGCGGCGCGGCACGGTGAAACGGCAACGGAGAGGTCGCGATCAGCCGGCGGAGGACTGAGACTGATCCCCGGTTCCAGCGCTCTGCCGGAGCTGACAAGCCGGGCGGCAGCGGCCAAGGTTCTGGCAGACCTGTCATGCCGCCGGGGATGTCCGAGCAGCCTTCCCTCCCTGCCCCTAACGACTCCGTGACTAGGGGCAGGCGATCAGCGTTCGAGCAGCTGCTGCAGGATCCCTGTGAGCGCCGCCTGCTGCTGCGCGGCGGGGTGGGGGCCCTGCTGGGAATGGCCCTCGGCGCTCCGGCCGGGAAGGCCCTGGCCGCCGGCGAGATGGCTGAAGCGGATCAGGGGCGTCTGGCCGAGCAATTGAGCCGTTGCCATCCGGCAGGGGATCCGCTTAAGGCCCTGCTGGCCGGCAACCGACGTTTTGCCCAGGTGTGGCGTCAGACCCGCGGCGATCTGGATCCGCGGCAGCGGATGCAGCGCTTTGCGGCTCTGTGGAGCGAGAACTGCCAGCCGGATCCAGCTTCCCTGGCCCGGGGCCAACGGCCCTGGGCGGCGGTGCTCGCCTGCGCCGATTCCCGGGTGGCGCCGGAATGGCTGTTCGATGTGGGGCCTGGGGCGTTGTTCGATGTGCGCTGCGCCGGCAACACGGCCTTTCCTGCCGGTGTGGCCTCCCTGGAATACGCGGTGGCACAGCTGCAGGTGCCATTGATCCTGGTGCTGGGCCACAGCGGCTGCGGAGCCGTCCGTGCGGCCCTCTCCGAGACAGCGCTGACGCCATTGCTGCAGGAGCTGGTGGATCCGATCCGGGCCTGCCTCAAGCCGGGCATGAAGCTCGATGAGGCGGTGCAGGCCAATGCCCGGGCCAGCGCCGCCTCCCTGTCCCGCCAGAGCCCGCTGCTGGCGGAGGCGGTGGCCGCCGGACGGCTGACGATCGCCTCGGCGGTGCTCGATCTGGACAGCGGCCTGGTGCAGCGTCTCTGACGGCGACACTGAGCGGCTATGAGTCAATCGCCTGCCAGTGGCTCTGATCCA
>JBAWXG010000042.1:0-23382 GCA_037144195.1 Synechococcus sp. ELA057 | reverse complement strand
ACCGGGCCGCGGTGCAGGTAGCCACAGGGCACGGGAATGCCGGCCGCGATCTGCTCTACCAGGGTGGAGAAGCTGGCCATGTTCGAGAAGCGGGCATTGATGCCGTAACTGGACAGGGCCTCGATCTGGGACGCCGGATCGGTGGTGTCGCCGAACTGCTGGACCCGGGTCAGGTACTGGTCATCCCCGTTGGGCCCGGTGAGGACGCCGGGCTTGAGGAAGGCCAGGAGCATGGCGCAGCTGGAGGAGAAACACATCCGTCGGCCCTCATCGGTGGCCGAATCGAGCTGGGCGAACCAGGGCACCGGCAGCGGGTTGGCTTGGCCGGGGGGCTTTGGCGGTGGTGCTGGCAGCGGTAGTGCTGGTGGCGGGGAAGCAGCGACCGTTGCCTGATCGGCGTTCCAGAGCCGCCGCAGGGTTCCTCCCTCCTCCAGGGCCTGGGGCTCATGGGCCACCAGATGCTCCAACACCGCCAAAAGCCAGGCCCGATGGTGCGGCAGGTCGGGATCGAAGTGCTCGACGTAGTCGCCAGCGGGGATGGGGCGGCTCATCGGAACAACCCCCGCCGGCCGGGCGCCAGGGCCGGCTGGATCTTCCCGATGGTGGCCTGCATGCCGGAGGGGAAGAACAGGGCGCTGACCGTCATCCAGCGCTCCAGGCAGGCATTCACATCCCTGGGCCCGCTAATCCAGTTGGGCAGCTCGCAACTGCCCACAAACGCAAGGGAGAACAGGATCTGGCCGGTTAGGAGGCCATTGGAGGCAGCGGCAGTGGCCAGCCGCGTGAGGGGGGGCATTGGGGGTAGATGAGGCTGCTTCCTCTTGCCTCGTCTCCAGGCATGCCGAGCCCAGCCCGTGTGAACCAACCTGCCTGGATGATCTCAGTGCCGAATGGGTATCGAGGCGAGCATTTCAGTTCGGTTCGGCGGGCTCTGAACTAGGTAACCGAACTCCTCCGAAGCCCATCACCACCGCCGGCGGCTGGGGCGCGAGCTGCTGGGCAGCGGCTTCAAGGAAGGCCACCAGAATCGTGATCAGCAGGATGTAGTCCCGCAGAGCGGGATCCACGGGTGATCCTTCGGTGTCGCCTGCCTTGGAGAGCACCGACTCCAGGGGTGCCCAGAGTGGATTGGCGCGGGCATCGCGATAGGACTGGCTCAGTCGCTCGGCATAGGCGGGGTCGCTCAGGTAGGCGGAATCGCTGGAGTGGGCAAAGGCATTGCGCACGCGCCGCAGGGTGTGGAGGGCCCGCTCCACCGGGGTCTCGATCAGCCCAAGGCGGTGGGCCAGGCTGATGCGCGCCCCGAAGGATCCCAGCGGGCGATCTGCCTGAAACAGGGAATCGCTCCGACCTGGGGAAGGCAGCAGCACGGCCTGCAAGAGACGCTCCAGGGCCGCATCCACACGAGCAACACCCACCAGAACGGCGCCTCGACCGCGCTCTTCGAGCATCTGTAGGGCAATGGTTCGTACGGCTGAGGCAGCTCCTTGCAGGGACTGAACCATCGCAATGCTGGGGCAGGCCCTAATCCTGGCCCGGCATAGGCCGGCCTCGACACCGACATTGCGGTGGGCTTGGGGCGGAGTGTGGGAGCGGCTGGGAGTCCTCCCAGTAATCGGCCCTTCGCGCTATGAACGCACCTGACAGGCTGACGCGAGGAGCATGGCCTTGCAACCTAAGGAGGCTGGCGTAGGCGTGATGGCTGAAGGCGGAAGAGATTGGCTCAGGTTGCCTGTGGTGACTGCCGGCTCCGAGCACCTGGTGATGGGGCACCTGATGCGGCGCAACATCCTCACCTACAAGGCCCCACCGGGGAATGAAGGCTATGACCTGATCTGCATTCATCCCGATCCCCGACCCCAGCCTGGGCCAGAGGAAAAAGCTCAGATCCGGGTGCAGGTCAAGAGCCGCTATGCCACCGATTGCGATCGGGGCTTTCCAGTGAAGGCGAAGAGCTTGGATGCCTTTGACTATCTGATCGTGGTCTTTCTCAATATTGGCACCTTTTATGGCCAGAATGACGGCAGTAGCGGCAGCAGAGAACCCGAGTACTTCACGCTATCCCAGTCGTATATCCGTGAGCATCATGAACCCAGCTCAAGCTGGGAAAAAGTGAGGCTTAGAAAACTAGAATCCGAAATCCAGTCCTTCAAGAATGAGGATGGATTTGAAATGATCGCCAAGGCTCTTGGGGTTGCGAAGCCAATGAAGCTGCGCTGATCCACCCTTGCAGCGATGGCCGGCTCCCCTGAACTTATCTATGCAAGTAATGCATAGTTTGCGGGGTTGGGCCACCTTGCTTATCAGGCAATTGCTGCCAAACCGTTGCGGATCGCTGCGTTTTGTGGGGCTGGGCAGCAGAATCCAAGAGAACGGTCCCCATACCAGCCTCCCTCCACCTGTGAGCCTCCTAGAGCTGGACCCGTTTGCTGAAGGAGTAGGGCTGGACGAATCCCTCTCTGGGACACGCCCCGCAGTAGCCGTAACCACCTCGGATCTGGACCTGGCCCTCACTGCCCAGGTCGTCGTTGCCTGGGCCGGTGAGGGCGGTGAAGAACCTCGCCTGGGGTGGTGGCAGACGGATCTTGTGTCGGAGTTCGGCGGGGGAGACCTGCTCAAAGAGCTCCTGCCGCGGACCTGGCCCTGGGCGATGCTCCAGGCCGTACGTGAGGCCGCTCGCCGCAAGGACGAGGAGATGCGGGGCAAGGCCAGTGATCCTGACCAGCTGGTGACCCTGTTCCGCATCGGGTTCGTGCTGGATGAGCAGATCGAAGAACGCCTGCAGTTCCACAAGCGCAGTGGTCTCTCGCCTGTGGAAGCCTTGCCGGGCCTTGGGGAGGTTCTCGGGACCACGCTCCATCAGGGCTGGGACAAGGCTGACTTCCAGGAATGGCTGGAGGCCTTTACGCCCGTGCAGGCTGAGCCGATGCCTACAGGCCGCCAGATCAAGGGGCAAACGCCCGGAGGTTTGGACCGCAGGGTTGCTCAGCTGTTGGCAGCCCTGGCACCTCTGGTCGACAGCTATCCCCTGCCGCACTTCCGGGTGATGCCATGAGCAAGGCGGCCACCAGCAAGAAGATCGCCAGCAAGACGAGCCTGGCGGCAGCGAGCAAGCCAGCTGCTACTGCTCAGCCGGCGCCGCGGAAGGCAAGGGCCCGCCGGACCCCACCTGCCAAGCCACCAGCACGACCCAGGGAGGAAGGCCGACTCCACACCCGCGTGCTCAAGTGCACGCTGGAGACCGCCAACTCGCGCATCTTCTGGGCGGAGAGTGTCGCGCAGCAGTCCATGCAGGCCGAGGCCGCGTTCGAGGAGGGGTGGTTCGGCCACCGCAGCCTCACCCGGTTGCGGGAGCTGCTGACGAATCTGCGCGCCCGCTATGAAGCCTTTCCTTCGGCACTCCAGGTGCTCCGCAGCTGGAAGGGCATGGGGGGCGATACCCAGAAGCTGATCTGCCACTGGCACCTGCAGCTCAGTGATTCGCTCTACCGCCAGTTCAGTGGAGTTTTCCTGCCGGAGCGGCTGCTGCAGGGACAGCCCACGGTGAGCAAGCAGCAGGTGGTGACCTGGTTGGGGGAGGCCGGCGGTGGGCGCTGGTCGGGGAGCACGCGCCTGCAGCTGGCCAGCAAGCTCTTGTCCACGGCCAACAGCGTAGGCCTGATCCAGGGCAAGCGGGATCCTCGGCCGATCGTGCTCCCCTTGGTGCCCGATGACGCTCTGAGCTATCTGCTGCACCTATTGCGGGAGGTGGACTTCGAGGGGACGGTGCTGGCGAACTCCTATCTGCGCTCCGTGGGCCTGGAGGGAAGCCTGCTGAACGATCGGCTCAAGCGCCTGCCGGACCTGAGCTACGCCCGCCAGGGTGATCTGGTGGATATGGGCTGGAAACACCGCGACTTGGTGGCTTGGGCGACCCACACCGGGCTTGTCGGAGCTGAACAGCGGGAGCTGGCGGTGGCATGACGAGCACACTTCCACTTTTCAACCAAAGCGATGCGCCTGTGAAAGAGGCCATGGATGCTCTGCGTAACGATCTGATCGGTAGGGATGACGGCCCCCGCATCAGCACGATGCGCAACTACCGGTTTGCGATCGTTCAGTACAACCCGGAATACGAATACGCGATGCGCGCTCAGGTACAGCGGTTGGTCTCTGATCTGATGGCGCGAAGGTGGTTTGTGCTCACGATCGATCTCCAGAAACTGCTGCTGGAACGCATCCGCTCCCAACCCGATGACTGGCAGGAGAAGGTGATCGCCATGGAGACCCGGATGGCGGATCGGCAGCTGGATCGTGGCCTGAACTACCTCAAGAGCAAGCTTCTCCCCCTGGTGGAGGGGCCAGAGGGATTGGCAGGCGACTGCCGGCGCCTGATTCAGGAGTTTGTGCGGAACCATCCCTACAAAGCTGATCAGACCCTGGTTCTGATCGGCCGGGCAGGCGGCCTCTATCCCTTCTTTCGGTCTTCGGCTTTGCTGCGGCACCTCGACGGGCAGACAGGGAATGTGCCTGTGGTGCTGCTCTACCCGGGCACGAAACAGGGACCGACATCCCTGTCGTTCATGGGCGTGCTTAGCCCCGACAGCGACTACCGCCCACGCATCTACCCCTGACGAGCGCCATGACATCCAAACCACTTCACACCCTGTTCAAACGGGATGTCACCCGCGATATCTCGCCGGTGGTGTATTTCCATGAGCAGACCCCCGAAAAGGTTCAGGCGGAGGTCAGCGAATACATCATCACCGGAGGGTGGAAAGAGGGGCACCCGAATCGCCAGCGCGTGCCGGATGGCATCCATGAGCAGTACGTGCGCCTGCTGCGCGGAATCAGCCGTGAGTTGGACAAACCGGGTGGCCCGGAGCTGCCCACCGCCTGGATCTCGGGATTCTTTGGATCGGGGAAGTCGATCTTCGCCAAGTTGCTCGGCCTGGCCCTCGATGGCATGACGCTGCCGGATGGCACGTCGCTGTCTGAGGCCTGGCTGAATCGTGACAGCTCACCCCAGGCGAGTGAGTTCAGGGATGCCTGGAAGACGCTGCGCCAGAAGATCGACCCGATGGCCGTGGTGTTTGACATCGGCAGCGTCGCCCGCGACAACGAGCATGTGCATGCCGTCGCCCTTGGCCAGGTGCAGAAGCGCCTGGGCTACTGCTCCACCGAGCCCTTGGTGGCCGACTTCGAGCTCAAGCTGGAGCGCGATGGGCTCTGGCCGCAATTCCTCGAGAAGGCGGAGCAGACCCTCGGGGAACCCTGGAGTGCGGTGAAGGATCAGCAACTCGCCGAGGAGCATTTCTCGCTGGTGCTCTCGGAACTGTTCCCGGATCTCTACCGGGATCCGATGTCATGGTTTGAGAGCCGGGCAGGCACCCATCAGCGGCGCGATTCCCCGGAAGAGGTGGTGAAGGCGATCCGCGACATGCTCAAACATCGCTGCCAGCCAAGTACCACCTTGTTCCTGGTGATCGATGAGGTATCGCAGTATGTGCTGACCAACCGTGACCGCACCGACCGACTGCGGGCCTTCGCCTCGGCGCTGGGATCCACCCTGCGGGGTAAGGCCTGGCTGCTGGCGCTGGGTCAGCAGAAGCTCGATGAGGCCGCTGGCGACACGTTCCTGTCGTGGGCGAAGGATCGCTTCCCGCCCCAACTGCAGGTGCACCTGGCGCCCACCAACATCCGCGATGTGGTGCATCAGCGCATCCTCGCCAAGACCGCAGAGGGCGCGGCCGAGCTCCGGGAGCTGTTTGATCGCCACCGGGCCGATCTCAAGCTCTACGCCTACGGCTGCGAGGACACCACCGCCGATGAGTTCGTGGATGTGTACCCTCTGCTGCCGGGGCAGATTGAACTGATCCTGCGGCTCACATCGGTACTCCGCACTCGCTCCAGCCGTGCCCAGGGGGATGACCAGGCGATCCGCGGCCTGTTGCAACTGCTCGGTGAACTGTTCCGGCGGCAGCAACTGGCGGATGCGCCGATCGGCACCCTCGTGAGCCTCGATCGGGTCTACGAGGTGCAGTACACCGCCCTCGATGCCGACACCCAGGCCTCGATGGCCCGGATCCAGGCCCAGTGCACCGGCGAAGGCAGCGAGCTGATGCTGCGGGCCGCCAAGGCGGTGGCGCTGCTGGAGCTGATTCAGGACACGGACCCGACCACGGAAGAGCTCGTGGCTCGCTGCCTGGCGGAGCGGATGGATGGGGGCAACCAGCAAGCAGCGATGCGCCAGGCCCTCGAGGAGCTGCGCCGCCGGAACCTGCTGGGGTATTCGGAGAAGACGGGCTTCAAGATCCAATCCTCCGCCGGAGAGGAGTGGGAACGGGAGCGGGCTGATTTCCCCTTCAGCCGGCAGGAGCTGAGCAAGCAGCTGCAGGAGAGCCTCAATGGACTGATGGGCGATGTCTCCGGCACGGAACGGCCCAAATTGGAAGGGCGGCCTTTCCCGTGGGAGGTGCACTACTCGGATGGCCGCCATGCCAACGATGCCCAGCTGCTTGATCCCCGCGATGACGCCTGCCTGACTCTTGATCTGCGGTGCCTGCCGTTGGATGAGCGGGTGGAGAGCGCCTGGGTGCGCCGCTCGGCGGAGGATCCCCAACTGAAGAAACGGCTGCTCTGGATTGCGGCCAACAGCGATGCGGTGGAAGACCTAGCCCGGGAGCTGCACCGATCCGAGGCGATCATCCAGCGCTACAAGACGCGTCGCGAATCTCTGCCTGCGGCAAGGCAGCGGCTACTGCTAGATGAGCAGACCCGCCGCGACGCCTTGATCCCCCAGCTGAAGCAGGCGATCGCCCAGAACTGGATGGAGGGGACGCTCTACTTCCAGGGCCGCAGCCTCAATCCCAAGGATTGCGGTCAAAGCTTCGGGGCGGCGCTGCTGGTGGCCGGTACCCAGGCCCTGCCACTGCTCTACCCCTACTTCCGGGCAATTCAGATCCTGCCCACAGAATTGAACCAATTGCTGCAGCCGGAGCTCACTGGCGCGTCCACCAAATTCCTGCCGGAGGGGCTGGGCATCCTGGAGCTGGACACCGGCCGTTATGTGCCCGCCTGCAGCGGCGAAATCCCGCGGCGGGTGCTTCAGACGATCGAAGACAACGAAGACCAGGAAGGCGCCGAGCTGCTCAAGACCCTCGGCTCCGCTCCCTACGGCTATGCGCCGGGTGTGGTGAAGGCTTGCGTAGCGGGGTTGCTGCGTGACGGAAAGATTGCGATCCAACCGGAAACCGGCCCCGAGATCACCGCCCGCCGTGATGCCGGGGTGCAGGACCTCTTCGACAAGGACCGCAGCTTTCGCAAGGGGCGCTTCAGTAAGGGCGGTGATGGCGGCACCAGCCGACAGGATCGGGCGCGGATCTGCAAGCTGTTCGACGAACTGCTGAAACGGGATCTCGACCGGGAGGAAGGGCCGATTGCCGATGCGGTGGCCGACCTGTTCCCAGGCATCGCGAAGCGCCTGCGGGAGGTGCAAACCCGCCTGGGCAAGTTGCCCTGGGACTGCCCAGGGCCTGCATCTCTGGAGAAGCTGCAGACGGCTCTGGAGCAGTGCCTACGCAACCCGAGGCTCACCCGTCCGACGGTTCAGGCCGTTCTGCGCCATCTGGACGCCCTGCGCGATGGGCTCACCACCCTGCAGGTGCTAGAAGCCGAGGTGAACGACGCCACGGTGGAGGCCCTTGCGGGAGCTCACAATGTGATGTCGCGCATGGCCAGCCAACTGGAGGCTTTGGGCGTAAGGGCGACAAACGTGGATGCGGCCACCACCCGGGTGCGCGACAAGCTCGAGAGCCAGGAGCCCTGGCGGGGCCTGGCGGACCTGGAGGGCGATCTTGAGGAGATCCGAGTCACTTACCGCAGTGAGCGCAGCCGGCTGTTGCTGGAGCAAGAGCAGCGGATTGAAGCGAGCAAGCAGAAAGTGCGTGGCTTACAGGGATTCAGCACCCTCACCGGTGAGCAGAGCCATTCCGTGCTCACTCCCCTCACGGCTAGCCGTACGGAGACGGACGAGGAGGCGATCGCCCCGAGTCTGGTGGACCTGAAGGATCCTTTTGTGGCGCGGCTGCAACGGGCGTATCGGGAGGCGTGCGAGACGCTGGATCGAATGCTGCTGGTGACTGGCAAAGCAACCCAGCTGACACAACAGGTGGATCTAGGGCTGCACAACCGTGAGCTGACCAACGAGGAGGAAGTGCAAGCCCTGGCTCGGGAGATCGAGAGCCGCCTGCTGCCATTGGTGCAACAGGGCGGCCGCGTGCGAATTCTGTGAGGACAGCGGCGATGGCGATGACCCCCGAAGCCAAGAAGGCGCTCTCCAGCACGATCCGCGGGCTGCGGCAGCGTTTGCTTGAGGATCTGCGCCTTGCGACGGAGTCGGCCTACCGCTTGACGGTGAAGCGGATCCAGGATGCCGGGCTCGATCAAGCTTCCACCACAAAGCGCCAGCGCCTGGAGGACTGGCTCGATGAACAGCTCCGGGCCCAGGCGGCCGGTGGCCGGAGCCGGAAGAAGGACGACTTTCTGAGAGAGGCCGAACAACAGGCCGCTTACACACTGCTTAACCGGTTGGTGATCCTGCGGCTGATGGAGGAACCCGGGCCCTCCGGGCAAGCCTTGCGAAAACGTGCCCTGATCAAGGGAGGCTGGGGCAGTGCGGCCTATCAGGACTTTCGCGACCTGGCCAGGGGTGTGGTGCGCGATGACCCGACCGAAGGCTTTGGCTTCCTGCTGCAACTCGTCTTTGAGGAACTGGCGAAAGATCTGCCGAGCTTGTTTGGTTCGGCCGGCATCGCCGATCTGATCCCAATCCCACCGGCAACGCTGCGGTATGTGATCGAGGAGCTCAATAAACCAGAACTCAACGGAAAAGAACCAACAACAACGAACGATCCAGCCAAAGAGAGCGAGGAAGATCCGCTGGATGAACAACAGCGCAAAGCAAGCAACAGCTGCTGGGCCGACGACATGACCCTTGGCTGGGTGTACCAGTACTGGAACGATCCAGAGCGGGAACGGCTCGACGCCAAGATCAACGACGGCGGCAAGATCGAGCCGCATGAGATTGCCAGTAAGACGCAGATGTTCACCGAGCGCTACATGGTGGACTGGATGCTGCAGAACAGCCTAGGCCTGATGTGGTTCACGCTCTGCAAGAAGAACGGCTGGACCCCAGAGGTGCAGGCCAATGGTACGTTGCAGCGGCTGGAAGAACGCCGCATCGATTGGCGGGCCAAGCGTGCATCGGGCGAGGTGAGCTTGACAGCGCTGATGCCGCTGGAAACGGATGAAGAACGCCGTTGGGCTTACTTCCTTCCGGATCAGGAGATCCCTGGTGAAGCCGTCGAGCTGGCTCCCGAATCCGTTCGCGAGTGGAAAATCCTCGATCCGGCTGTGGGATCGGGCCATTTTCTTGTGGTGTCGCTGGGCCTGCTGCTGGCGCTGTTCCAGGAGGAAGCCAGGCAGCGAAGCCAGGCAGGCGAACAGGAATGGAGCGAGCAGGCGATTGTGGAGCACCTGCTGGCCCACACCCTGAATGGAATTGATATTGATCCCCGGGCGGTGCAGATTGCCGCTGCATCGCTCTGGCTGAAAGGCAAAGCGCTGTGCCCTGAGATTGATCCAGAACAACTGAATTTGGTGGCTCCCAACCTGAGGCTCGCTGATCTTCCCAATGACGATCCGGCGCTATTGAGCTTGTATCAAGAGATCGAAGCTGAAACTGAGATTCCTCAAGCTTTTACTGAAAACATTATTCATGGCCTACGTGGCGCCGATCACCTTGGCAGCTTGCTCAAGATTGATCAGGCGATTGATGCAGCAATCGAGCAACAAGAACAGAGAATAGAAAAGCTTCGAACAGAAGGTTTACAGCTAACTCTTGATAGAGATGCCGTTGGGCCACCAGAAGATGGAGAGCTGTTGTTTTCTGCCGACGAGGCTCGGCATAGCATTCAGTCGTTGCTTGAGGGATTTCTCTCGCACCACTCATCAGGCGATGACCTTGGGCTTCGACTACGCGGCCAACAGCTGGCGTCGGGTGTCCGCTTTGTTCGACTACTGAAGGAATCTTCTTATCACCTGGTGATTGCCAATCCGCCCTATCAAGGTACGGGCAAAATGGATTCAACAGGCTATGTGGAACTCCACTATCCCCTTGGCAAAGCTGACCTTTATGCCGCTTTTCTGCTGAGAGGACTAGAGCTGGTGAAGTCAGGGGGGCTGTCAGCCATGCTGACGATGAGGAGCTGGATGTTCCTGAAACAGTATTCAGACCTTAGGCAGACTCTATTGAGCTCCTTTAACCTGAGGGCAATGCATGATCTTTCTTCTGGTGCTTTTGAGGAAATCTCCGCGGCGCAAGTCGTCGTTTCTGTAGCGTCTAGCATATTCATGCGCGTGCCAGAAGTGCAAGGCTTGGCGATAGCACTGAAAGTTTTTAATGATGACACAGTAACATCAACAGGTGAAACTATCCGCAAGTGCGCCTCCACTCTCGCGCAGGAAGGATTCCATCGGTTCTGCGTGGAGGGACTCAAGGTAATCCCGCAATGGCCACTGATTTATTGGTGGGACTCTGAAGAGCTTGCGCGCTACGAATCGAGCCAGCTCCTTGGGGATCAAATTAGTGCTAGGCAAGGCCTCGCCACATCCGATGACAAAAGATGGATCAGAAAGCCGTGGGAGCCCCATGCGACAAGCTGTGACATATCTAGAGAAGAGATCCCAGCTCTAGAAAAGGCGTGGATTCCGCATGTTGCCGGTGCAGAGGGATCCAGTTGGCTCGACTCTTTGGGCTCACTTCTGAACTGGAAATATAATGGATTAAATCTCAAGATCTTTCATGAGATGTCATACTCCTCGTACACCAAGAGGATAGCCGGAGAGTCTTACTACTTTCGCCCAGGAATAGCATTTTCGAGGATTGGTTCCGAATTTTGCGCACGGGCTTATGACCATTTGGGAACATTTGGCGACAAGGGTTCGTCCGTGTTTCCAGAGGATATACCCCTCATCCTCTGCTTGCTTAACTCGCGATACGCTCGGTCTGTACTCTCTTCGCTCAATCCAACTTTGGGATTCGAGATCGGAGATGTTAATCGACTTCCAATGGTGTACATCGCGGGATGCAATCAGATCTTTGACCGAATCCGCGTAGCTTTTACTTCCCATGAAGTACGGCGAGAATCTTCTGTCGAGTTTCTGGCCCCTGGCTCCTCCCCTTGGCGCCACGCCCAGGACTGGGCCCAGCAAGCCGTCGATCGCCCAGAAGGCGCCCCACTCCCTGACTACACAGAAGAACTCGATCCCGAGCCTCCCACAGATCACCTGAGCTTTGCCTTCGGAGTCGCCCTCGGTCGCTTCGCACCGGTGGACGAGCAGGGCCAGCCCACCACCAGCAATCCAGCCGGCATCCTCGATCCCGACAGCGCCGATCTCGCCCACGCCTTACCAGCTGGCATCTTGTTTCTGGATGGCTCCCTGGCCGAGAGCGATCAGCGCGATGACCTCGGCCAGCCAGCGGCCGCATCGTTGCATCAGGCCTGGGCACGGCATGGAGCAGCGATCGGCAGCAACCGCACCCTGCGCGACTGGCTGCGCCTGGATTTTTTCAAAGATGTGCACAAGAGCATGTACGAGAACCGGCCCATCCACTGGCCGCTGAGCTCCTCCGGCAAAACCTTTGTGGCCTGGGTCAATATCCATCGCATGAATGAGAAAACCCTCAAGGAGCTCTTGGCCGAACACCTGATTCCAGTCCGTACCCGCATCGATGGCGAGCTGGATGTCCTGCGCCAGGTGCGCGATTCCGAGGACCGCAAGGCCGCCCGTGAGGCCGACAGCCGTTTTGGCAAGCTCAGCCGCTGGCGCGAGGAGCTTCAGGACTTCATCGCAGCCGTGGAGCAATGCGCCGACCACGGGGCACCACCCACCGATGGCCGCTGCCCCGCCCGCAAACAGGACGCCGTCTATGCCCCCGACCTAGATGACGGCGTGATGATCAGCTCCGCGGCGCTCTGGCCGCTGCTGGAGCCGCAATGGAAGGATCCCAAGAAGTGGTGGAAGGAACTCGCCAGCGCCCAGGGCAAAAAGGACTATGACTGGGCCCATCTGGCGATGCGCTACTGGCCCACTCGCGTGGATGAGAAGTGCCAGGAGGATCCCTCTCTGGCCGTGGCCCATGGCTGCTTCTGGCGCTACCACCCCGAACGAGCCTGGGCCTGGGAGCTGCGCCTGCAGCAGGAGATTGGGCCTGACTTCCGCATTGAAGAAGCGCCATACCGCCCCGGTGGCCGTGATCTTGGGGATCAGGGCGACCTCAGCCACCGGCAGACCTGGCTCGCCAAACACCCCAGCCAAGCCCTCGCCGCCGTGGAGAAGGAAGCCACCCGTCGCATGGGCCGTGGTGACAACCGCCAGGTGGTGAACGAGATGCGCATTCTCGAGTCCGGCCTCTGGTCGGTGATCCCTGAGAAGGTGTCTGCCATGGAGCAACGCCTCAGCGACCGCCAAGGCCAGCTGTTCAGCCTGCGGGCACCCGATGAGACCGAGGGCCGAGCCAGCACCGATGGTGAGCAGTCCGTGCAGGTGGGGCTGGCCCTCGCCCTGGGTGGCGCAGAGGGGGCGGGTGCATGAGTGCACTGGGGCCGATCTCTGCAGCTCTGGAAGCCGAGCTACGCCAGCGGGTACAACAGAACGGCATCGTGATCTGGCTGGATCGTGATGGCCATTACACCCCGCTGGTGGATCAGCTTCAGGCCCTTCGCGCCGAGGGTGCTCTGCCCTACGCGGTCAATGGTTTCCGCGGCAGCCATCTGGCGCTGATGTTGGAACTCGACGCTGTGGCCGCCGGCTCCGACCCACCACGGCTGGTGATTCACTTGCCGGGCTTCACGGAAGACACCGTGACCCAGACCCCCGTGCTCGGGCTCTACCGCAGTGGCACCCGCTTCCGGAAGGCACTCGGCACCCTGATACGCGAGGCGGCCGCAGGCCAGGTGCCGACGGAGACGATCGACGCCTTCGTGGCCACGGAGCCTGAGACCCTGGCCATGGCCGATACCTGGCTGCAAGCCCAGCTTCAGACCGATGGCGGTGGCCTCTACGAGCAGATCCGCTCGACCCCCGTGCTGGAGGTGGTGGAGCAGCTGCTCAGCGATGGCCCTCTCTGCAAGCAGATCAACTCGGCCGATGCCCGCGATCAGTTCCTGCGAGCCATGGAGGCCACCCTGGGGTTGCCCCGAAACTGGCACCGGCCTGCTCCGCAGGACACAGCGGAATCCAGCGACAGCGGTGATCTCGGCGATGCGATCAGCAACGCCGTGATGTCGGCCCTGGCCCAGGCCAACATCAGCCAGGCCACCTGGGAATCGGGGCGCCCCGCCACGCGACAGCAACGGGATGACCTGGCCTTCATCCTCACCAGCTGGGCGCTGGTGGTCGAATATGTCCACGATCTCAAGCGTGCCCCAAAGGGAGCCGCAGCAGAAGCCGCCAAGGCCGTTCCGGCTCGGTTGGTGAGCACCTGCCGCGAACTGGCCAGCCATCTGCGCGCTCGCCACACCGCCTTCTATCAGCGCACCGCCGATGAAGCCGAGCTGCTGCTCAGCGAAGAACGCCAGCTGGCCAAAGCGGAAGACCTGGGCCGGATCGACACCTTCCGCTTCGAGGAGAGCACCGTCCTGGAGGCCGCGCTGGATGCCCTGCAGCAGCGCCAGTTCCGCAGCGCAGTCCAATGGGCCGCCCAGCGCCTGAGCAGCGATGGCAAGCAGCAAAGCGATTCCTTCTGGCTCCAACAGGATCCTGCTCGCCATGAAACCTGGCAGCTGATCGCCGGCGCCGCCCGCCTCGGCGAGGCCATCCACTCCGCCGGCGATCTACCCCGCAACCTGCCGTCGTTGCAGCAGGCGGTGGATCGGTACGTGGAACGCGGCGCCGCCGTTGATCAGGCCCACCGATTGCTGGAGCAGCGCCGTCTCACAGCCCTTGCGCCCCAGATCCCGGCGTTCGAGCGGCTGCTGGTGGAACTCGACGGTCTGCGCCAGCTCTGGCGCCAGTGGGCCGATCGCTGGGCGATCGCCTTCAACGCGCTGTGCAAGGAGCATGGCTTCCTGCCCGGTCCTGGGCTGCAGCAGCGCCAGCTCTTCGCCGAGGAGGTGGAGCCGTTGCTGCGCAATGCCCAGAACCGCGAGAGCCAGCGCTGTGCCGTGTTTCTCGTGGACGCGCTCCGCTACGAGATGGCGATCGATCTGTTCCAGCAGCTGCAGGACACCCCGGCCTCGACTGTGCAGCTCAAGGCTCGGCTGGCGGAGCTGCCCACGATCACTGCGGTGGGGATGAATGTGCTGGCGCCGGTCGTCTCGCAGGGACGCCTCAGCCCCAGCCTCTCCTCCAACGATGGCGGCGCTGTCCAGGGATTCCGTGCTGGCGAATTTCTGGTCACCAACCCCGAAACGCGCCTACGCGCCATGCAGGCCCGCACTGCCAGTGGCACCTGCCTCAAGCTCAGTCTCGAGGAGGTCACCAGCCTCAAGGCCGACACCCTCAAGAAGAAGGTGGAGCAGGCACGCCTGCTGATGGTGCACAGCCGCGAAGTCGATGACGCCGGCGAGAAGGGGGTAGGCCTTGATGTTTTCGAGCGCGTGCTGCGCGACCTCCGCTCGGCCTGGCAACGACTCCGCACCGCTGGCGTCCGCAACTTCGTGATCACCTCGGACCACGGCTTCCTGCTCAATGAAGGAGCGCCGCCGGCCGTGCGGAGCCACGGGACCAAGGCAACCCCGTCCCGCCGCCATGTGTTCCGCCCCCATGCCGCCAACCATGACGGGGAGGTGCGCGTGGCCCTGGCGGATCTCGGCTACCAGGGCGTAGAAGCGCAGCTGATGATGCCGGAGGACACCGCCGTGTTCGAGACCGGCAAGCACGACATGCGCTTCGTGCATGGCGGCAACAGCCTCCAGGAGCGCCTGATTCCGGTGCTCACGATCGAGCATCGCGAGAAACCTGGTGGTTCGACCCAGGAGTTCCAGATTGTTGCCCGGCAACGGCAGGGCCTGGCTGGCCTCCATTGCCTGGAAATCCAAGTGAAGACGGTGGAGCAACTTGCGTTGGCCTTTGGCAGCCGCAACCGCATTGAGTTGGCGCTGAAGTGCCCTGACGACCCCGATCTGCAGGTGGAGTTGGCCCAGGCCCGTGGCACTGCCCGGCTGAACGGCAGCGTGATCCAGGCCCCGGTGGGTGAATCCTTCGAGCTGTTCTTCCGCCTCAGTGGCAGCAGCCAGGAGAAGGTGCGGGTGGAGGTGTTCCACCCCGGCGCCACGGATCAGGTTGTCTCCAGCATCCCGGAGGCTCGCTTCCTGGTGAGCGCGCTCTCCACGGCCCCGCAGCGTCAATCCGAGGTGATGGAGCAGGCCCCAACGCCTGCGACGACGACCCTGCAGGACAGCGCGATGCCGCAGTGGCTGGTGGACCTTTCCGAGGATGAAAAAATCCGCCAGCTGTTTGCCCACCTGGCGGCCCACGGCGCGATCACCGAGCCGGAGGTGGCTGCCATGCTGGGCTCTCCCCGGGCGGCCCGGCGCTTCTCCGTCCAGGTCGACGACCTGGCCAGCCGGGCGCCATTCTCGGTGCGTGTCGTGGTGGTGGGTGAGGTCAAGCGCTACGTGAAGGAGCAGAGCTGATGAGCACCCTGACCGCCAAGGATGTCGAGCACGTCTTCGAGTCGCTGCGTAAGGGGCTGGTGCCCGAGCGCGGCATCGACACCTTCGCCGTGGGCATCGAGAAACAGCGCGGCGAGCTGCACCGCCAGCTGGAGCTCGCCGGTGGCGGCGAGGGCACGATCAAGTTCCTGCGCGGTGGCTATGGCTGCGGCAAGACCTTCATGGCTCGCCTGGCCCTGCTGGATGCCAAAGAGCGGGGCTTTGCCACCAGCTTTGTCGTCGTCTCCGACAACGACCTCAAGTTCCACCGCTTCGATGACGTTTACCGCAAGGTGATGACCGAGCTAGGCACCTCCACCTGCCCCCGCGGTGCCCTCAGCGACATCCTCGATCGCTGGATCGCAAGGGTGGAAGACGCCCTGATTGCTGCCGGAGAAGACGAGGACGCCGCTGACTTCGACGAGAAGGTGCAGCAGCGGCTGGAAGCCGACCTGGCCTCCCTCACCGGCGGCCAAGCGCCGCAGGATTTCATCCGGGTCATCCAGACCATCTTCCGCCTCAAGCAAGAGGGTGAGGTGTCAGAGGCCGGTGCGCTGATTTCCTGGCTCTGCGGCAGTGGCAACGTCGCTGCAGCCTCCAAGAAAGCGGCCGGAATCAAGGGCGACATCGGCAGCCGCGATGCACTCGATTACCTCCGGGGCGTGCTGGAGATCGTCAAAGCGGCTGGCTATAAGGGCCTGCTGATCGTGATTGATGAGGCGGAAACGATCCTGCGCATGCGCTCGGACTCCCGCCACAAGTCGCTCAACGGAATCCGTCAAATTGCAGATGCGGCCGGCTCCTATCCGGGGATGCTCTGGCTGTTCACCGGTACCCCCGAGTTCTTCGACACCCGCTACGGGGTCGCTGGGCTGGAACCACTGCATCGGCGCATCAGCTTCAGCAAACAAGGCCCCTATGCAAGTCTGCGGCAACCCCAGCTGGAGCTGACACCGTTCGATGCCGAGCGCCTGCGGTCGGTAGCCCTGCGCCTGAGGGAGCTCTACCCCTCAGCCTCGCGCCCTGAGCTCGAGGAGCGGATGAGCCTCGACTTCATCAACCGTCTAGTGGCGGAAGTGACCAAGGGCTTCCGCGGCGATGTGGGCGTGGTGCCGCGCCAGTTCCTGCGCGAGTTCGTAACCCAGCTCGACCTGGTGGAGGAGCACGATGACTACGTGCCGATGGAGCTGTATGGCTTCGATCCCAGCCAGATCAGCACTTCGGCGCTCACCCCAGAGGAACAGCAACGCCTCGACGGAACAACCGACGCAGCCCCCCTTGATGGCGAAGTCGAGGGCCCTGAGCTGATCCTCACAGAAGACGTGTGGTGAGGCTCCCTCGGCTGCCGGCTGGAGGCAAAGAATGAGCGCGTTCTCCCGCCTGGCGCCCCGGCTGCAGGAAGCGATCGTCGCCCGGCTGGGCTGGAGCAGTCTTCGTCCGGTGCAGGAGCAGGCCGGTGAAGCTCTGCTAGCCGGTGCGAATGCCGTGATCCTGGCGCCGACGGCCGGGGGTAAGACCGAAGCATCAATGTTCCCCGCCATCTCCCAGATGGTGGAGTCGGCTCCCGATGGCGTCGGTGCCCTCTACATCGCGCCGATCAAGGCCCTGCTCAACAACCAGGCCGAGCGCCTCGGCCTTTACACCGAAATGGTGGGCCTGCGCCGCTTCGTGTGGCATGGCGATACCGACGACTCGTCCCGCCGCAAGTTCCTCAAGGAGCCGGCCGAGCTGCTGATGACCACCCCCGAATCCCTGGAGGTGATGCTCGTTTCCCAACGGGTGGATGAAGCCAGGCTCTTCGGCGATCTGCGCATGGTCGTCATCGACGAGGTGCATGCCCTCGCCGGCTCCGACCGCGGCGCCCACCTGATGAGCGTGCTGGAGCGCATCGCCCGGCTCTCGCGCCATGACCTGCAGCGGGTCGGTCTGAGTGCCACGGTGGGCAACCCCGACGAAATCCTCCACTGGTTGCAGGGTTCCTCAAAGCGTCAAGGCCAGGTGGTCGACCCACCGAAACCCAACAGCCGCAGGCAACTGCTGGTGGTGCACCGGCCGGAATTGCGCCTCCTCGCCCGCGATGCCGCCCGCATGGCTCTTGGCCAGAAGAGCCTGTTCTTCTGCCAGTCCCGTGCCACGACCGAGAAGGTGGCCGAAACCATGCGACGGGCCGGCACCACGGTGTTCGTGCACCACAGCGCCGTCTCCAAGGAGGAGCGCCTACTCGCTGAGGAGACGTTCCACCGGGGGACAGCCGATGGCAGCGGTGCCTGCATCGTCTGCACCTCCACCCTGGAGCTGGGCATCGACGTGGGTGATCTCGATCGGGTGCTGCAGGCCGATGCTCCCGACACGGTGAGTTCCTTTCTGCAACGCATGGGCCGCACCGGGAGGCGGGACGGCCAGGCTGCCAACACCACCTTCTTCTGCGAATCCAGCGAGAGCGTGCTGCAGGCCACGGCCTTGATCGAGCTGGCCAAGCAGGGCTGGGTGGAGGCCGTGCGCGTGCAGGACCGCTGCTGGCCGGTGCTCATCCACCAGCTGCTGACCATGGCCCTGGCCGGTGGTGGCATCATCCAGGAAGACGCCTGGGTCCACCTCTCCAAGGTGCCGGACTTCGCCGGGATCAGCCGGGCGGAGTTTGATCGCCTCATCGGCTGGCTGCTGGCAGACGGGGGGCTGCGGGGAGCCTCTGGTCAGCTGGTGATCGGCCCCAAGGCGGATAAGCGCTTTGGCCGCAAGAACTTCATGGAGCTCTTTGCGGTATTCACCAGCCCCGTCAGCTACACGGTCGTCACTGCAGCAGGGCAGCCCCTCGGCTCGTTGCAGCAGGAATTCGTCGATCGCCTGGTCGATGGAGTGAGCAGCTTTCTGCTCGGCGGCCGAGGCTGGGTGGTGCAGCGCATCCAGCACGACGACCGGCGGGTGTTCGTGGGTCCCGCCCCTCGCGGCAAGCAACCCACCTGGGGTGGCTACATCCCCCAGTTCCTTGGCCTGGAGGTGTGCCAGAAGATGCGCGACATCCTGCTCTCCTCCACAGCCTTCCCTTATCTCGACGAACAAGCAGCTGCTGTCCTCGAGGAGAAACGCGAGGCAATCCAGCCGCTCTTCCGATCGGGTCGCGGTGGCATCGAAGACAGAGAGGGAGAGGTGCGCTGGTGGACCTTTGCCGGAGGCAAGATCAACGCCACCCTCCGCTATGGCCTGGAAGCCGTCGGCGGAGACTGGAAAATCACCACGGACAACATCCTCGTCAAGGCCAAAGGGGAGGGCATCACGCCCGAGCGCTTTCAGGATGCCATCGAGCGCCTGGCCACTCCGGAGGTCTGGGTCGACGACAAGCTCTGGAAGGATGTCGCAGAGTCACTGCCCAACTACCGGCTCAGCAAGTTCCAGGACCTGATGCCGGACTGGGTAGAGCAGGAGGTGGTAGCGGACTATCTGCTGGACATTTCGGGGGCAAGTCGTTGGTGCAAGAGCGCGACCTATCTCCATCTTTAGATAATCGGCCGATATCGCGAAAGCAATTCAGTCTCAACTAACCAAGAGTAGAATCGAGCGACCGCCGAGCAGTCTCTTTCGATATTGACCTGAGCTAGGGAACCCCTGAAAAACCCTGCCGCTCGGCGGCCTGGGGCTTAGAGATCACAGTCGCAAAAAGGATGGGGCTGAAGCGTTAACCAGTTTTTCAGAGCTTCCCCAGAAAGTGTGATTCTGCTCTTCTATCGATCCGAATTTCTATTGCAGGCATCACGGATAAGCTCGCGGAAGGCATCCGAGAAGCTTAGTAGGCCAAGTTCGGAGCCGTAGCTTCTGTTCATAGCTGCTTCGTCTTTTATCGCGTCCCAAGAATTAATTACCGAATCCCAATAGGTCCCCAAATGGGGATCCTGAGGCAACCCACTTGGCAGAAATACCTCGCCTTCCCTTGGCCAAGGACAATGACCATTTAACCAGAATAGGCAAGCACTTGTAGATGCTCCTATCCCAATACAAACAAGCTGCCGACGTGTTAGGCCGTGAAACCCGCCTGCAAGCTCTCGAACGTCAAGCATTTCCCATATTTGAGGAAGGCATCGCTCAAGTCGCCTTAGAGGGAGAGGGTGGGTCGATTCCGGCATTGGAGAATAAATCATCTCGCGACTGCCATGGAATCGGCAGAAAACCAGCGTCACGGCACAAACCAACAGAAAAAGATTTGCCCGAAACTCCATAAATGCCTCATTGTCAGGCTCAATATCGGCTTGGCGAATCTGATCGCCCAACTCGTTAAATAGATATGGAGCAAGGAAGTGGCGCCCCAGTTCAGTTACGCACCAAGCTGTAGCTTCTGCATCTGCGGCAAACTCCATGGCATGCCTCATAGTCAAATCAGCTTGTGAAGCTAGTGATGATGAACACTCGTTCTCATCAATATAGTCTGACTGGGGCAATAGGGAGTGCGTCCTTCGAATGAATATATGCTCCTGAGAGCAATGCCCAAGCTCATGGAAAAAGACCCATGTCAATGAAGCCATGAACATATTGTGAATCGCTACGCTTAGGTCCATTCCCGCTGGAAACGAGGGCCTTGGGTCAAAATCTGGGTAAAGCTGACTAAGCCTCTCAGCGCTTAGCCCATTCTCGGCAAATCGGCAGAAGGAGCAGGCGTCCTCGTACAGGTCGATAACAAATTGATGGTATATAAGAATCCTATGCTGAGGAGGCTGTCCGGGAAGTCCTTGCGAATATGCCCTTGCAAGCCCATCTCTATCCGGATAAATGATCCAGGCCCAACTCAAGCTAGCTCCATCCTCCGTGTAGTATAAACCGGAGAATTCACGGACCAATGCAGACAAGGTCTCAGCGGCGAGCTCAATGACTTCTTCGTGATTCATGTGTCAACAAGCCACTAGAAACCCTTGATTCTAGCACGTCGACAAATGGCTCTCGCTGGAGCTATATGCGCGTGTAGGCGTACATAATGCCAGATTACTGCTTCTGCTCACTATGCTTGCGAATGCAGAGAAAAATAGCAACTAGGAGCAATTAGGATGTGCTTCATTGGACACTCCCCTCGGGAGTTAGCCGTAAACCATAACCAGACAGAAGCTGGTCATTAATCCACTCCAAGACTTAAGTAGCCGTCTTGACTGGAGGTAGAGATGATTTCCAATGAAGTGAATGCATCGAACCATCATTTCTCTCACTCCTGAGCCTCTCTCTCCCCTGTCATCCCCCTTGCCAGCGCGTACTCCCTGGCCAGATCAATCCCCGCGTCCTGCCCAGGCAGCAGCAGCTGCACCCCCACGTAATAGACGCAGGCGACCTGCAGGGCTGAGATCGTGGCTCCCCCCTGGTACTGCCGCAGCTGGTGCATCTGCTGGGGGTCGTTAATCGCCAGACCCTTCTGCCCCACCGCCGCCGCCTCCGCCAGCAGCTGCTTCTGGCCCGCCAGGTCCAGGGCCCGGTAGGCCTCCAGGGCACTGCTCAGGTACATCACCGCATCCATGCGGGGCATGCCCTTGGCATTGGCGCGCATCACCCGATCAGCCAGGCGACGCTGCTGGTTCTTGATCTTCTCGGCGAGATCACCGACGGGCGCCAGCTTCAGGGCCCGCTGGAACAGCGCATCGGCCTCCGCTTCATTGGACTCGCCCTCAATCGCCAGCAGGCACTGGGCGTAGGTGAACAGGATGATCGGATCGTCCGCTGCCACCGCCGCTGCGGCCCGCAGATGGGGCAAGGCCGCCGGCGCATCGCCCTTCATCAGGTGCAACTGCCCGAGGGTGCGCAACGCGAACGGATTGCCGGGCTCCAGCACCACCGCCTTCTCCAGCGGGCCCTGGGCCGACTCCGGATCGTTGTCTCGCAGGGCTGCAATACCAAGGGCCACCTGCGCATTGGCATCGCCGGGCTCCAGCTCCACCGCCCGGCCCAGCAGCTCGCGGGCCTCGCTGAGCTGCATCCGGTCGCTGTAGACCATGCCCAGGTTGTAGAGGCTCTCGACGTGGTCGGGCTCCAGCTGCAGGCGGGTGCGCAGCAGTGGGATCGCTTCGTTGTAGCGGCCGGCCTGCAGGTGCTCGTTGATGGTGGCGCTGGCCGGCAGCTGATCCGCTTGGGGTTCCCAGGCCACCTCGATCTCGCCGCCGGTGAACGCCACATCCACCCGGCCGCCAGCCTCGCGATAGGCGTCCTTGTAGTAGCGGGTGACCGCCTCGCGGAAGGCCTCGCTGCCCCGCTCGCGTGCTCCCTCCGGAAGCAGGCTCAGATCAAAACCGTCCTCCGGCACCGAGAAGCGGATCGGCTGCGGCTCGCTCATGCGCCAGGCCCTTCCTCGGACAGCTCGGACCACTCATACCAGCCGTCGACGCCCAGCTCCTGTGCCCAGGCATCGATGATCTGCCGGTCCGTCTGCTCCTCGCTGGCACCCCCGGTGCCCAGGGCCAGAGCGATCAGCCGGCTGCCGGTCTCCCCATAACCCTGCGAGCGATAGGGCACGGACAGATAGGGCTTGCCCAGCAGATCACCACCGTGGATGGCATAAGCCGCATTCATCGCCACGCTCGCGTCGTAGATCGCGGCCGGATAGTTGCCTCGGGTGCTGGGCTTGAGCACGGCCAGGTTGCCGGTGATCTCCGCCTCCATCGCCTGAGCCTGGGCATCGCGCAGGTCCGGGCAGTCCTCGCGGATCCAGCGATCCACCAGCATCCCCGGGCCCATCGAGCGCAGCTGGAGGATCAGGCCGCGGTAGATGAAGCGCCCCAGCTCCTGGGCCCGATCCGGCGGCAACTGGCGATGCAGCTCCTGGCACTCGCGGATCACCTGCTCCCGCACCGGGGCGTTATCACGCAGCACCGACCGCTGACCCGGGCCATCGGGCAGGGCCATGCGGCACTCGAACACGATCAGGTAATCGGCCGCCTGATTCTCACCGCCCTTGATCCGCAGCACATGGCTGGCCTCACCCGCTCCGGCACGGCGGATCGTGGCGAGCACGTTCAGCTGCGGATCCTCCACGATCTGCACCGGTTTGCCGGTGGCCTCCTCCAGCTCAGCGAGGGCCTGGTTGGCAGAGGGCAGAAACTCGCGGAAGCCGGGTTGGCTGATCTCTGGCATCGACGGCCCGGGTCCCGGCGCAGGCACAGGCCACGGTAGCCAGGGGGACGGGAGCCTTCTCAACCAGCGGCGCGAGAACGACGGCGCGACGACGCTGGGGCTTCTTGCCAACCTGGAACGTCCCGGCACAATCCGCTCCTCCCCATGCCCCGGCGCTCCTTTTCCGATGGCTCCCGCGGCGATGAGCAGCTGATCCGCCAGCTGCCGGCCCTGCTCCGCCAGCACCGGCCGGATCTGATGCAGGGCGAGAAGCTCTACCGCTCGCCGGCTGGCTTCACCAGCTGGAGTGGGCACTGGGCCAAGGCGGTGGCGGTCGAGCTGGCCCTGGAGCAGTCCGAATCGATTGCGGATCACGTGGGAATGTGGGGGGCGATGGTCTGCCAGTGGGCACGCGAGATCGGCGCCGAGCCCCGCTTCCTGTCGCCCGCCCTGGCCCAGGCTTTCCTGCAGACCGAGCAGCCAACCCTCACCCTGGATCTGCCCCGCGACATCAACTGCTTCCGGCTGCTGCTGCCCAAGGGCACCCTGTTCAGCGAGGAGGGCCCGGAGATCCGCTCGGTGGTGGTGGCCGAGGTGCGGGCGATGGAGG
>JBAWXG010000041.1:0-23428 GCA_037144195.1 Synechococcus sp. ELA057 | reverse complement strand
CGCCAGCGAACGCAGGCGCCGCGGAGCCCGTGATGCCCTGGCTGACGACCGGGCAACAAACAGCCGTGCAATCCCAGGCCCAGCCCGCCGAAACCGTCGGGGCGGCACCGGAAACGAGCGAGCCCGCAGCGCCGACCACGCTGTCCATGGCGCCGGTGGCAGCGGCCGATCCGGTGGTGCCGGATGACCTTGGCGAAGCCGATCCAGCCCCTGCAGCGCCTCTCATCCAGGCCCCTCTGATCGGAGAGCGGCTGATTCCTGAGGTGATCGAGGAACCGGAACTGATCGAGATCCATCAGGCCGATCCCCAGCGTGCCGAAGACGTTGTGGTGGCCGTGAGGGAGAGCCTGGCGGCTGCCGATGACCAAACCGGAGCCCCCCAAACCAGCACACCGGTCATGACGTCGGCGACGCCTGAAACGCCGCCCTCACAACCGGACATCGTCATCCGCACCCAAGAGGAGCCGGCAGAGGCATCGACCCCGACCGCCGGACTGGGGGTCGGGGTGTTCCGCAACCCTCCCGCCCCAGTGACCAGGGAGGATCCCGAGCTTCTGATGGGTCTGCTGCGGGTTCAGATCGGCTGAGAGTTCAGCCCGCCAGCGCGGCGGAGCGACGGCGGCGGGTCCGGCCCTGAGGCTCGGACTCTTCCGCCATCCTGCGAACATCGGCAGCGGCAACTGTGGCCTTGGCAATGGGCAACGGTGCAGCGGCAGAGCCGTTCGCCGCGCCCACGGCAGTCAGCGGCCGAGACACCGGAGCCTGATCGCCACGACCCGGGCGTGGATGGTCACGGCGGCCACGGGGCTGGGGCCGGGTGTCCGGCTCGGCATCAGCGCGCCCCTTGTAGGCGGGAGTGCCGGCAGGAGCTGGCTGCACCAGGCAGAGGATCAGAGGCTCGACCTGCAGTTCACGCCGCAGACGGCGCTGCAGACCCACCTCCACTTCACGCTGCACGCCCACCCAGTCGACCTCGGGGGCCTTGCCGCCAGAGCTGCGCGACAGCTGATTCCAACGATTCTCCAGAACCCAGCCGATCTCACGCTCGGCCCAGATCGAGAGCTTGCGGGGATCGGCCGTGGTGACCACGCCCCGGAGATTCACCCGGGGAGGGGCTGTCATCACACCGTCGGTGCTGATCGCCGCCAGCAGCGTGATCACCCCATCCTCGGCGAGCTGCTGCCGTTCCTTGAGCACACGGGCATCGACGATGCCGTTGCGCGAGGCATCGAGAAGCTCGATTCCTGCCTTGACGGCATCACCCTTGTGAAGCGAATCCGGGCGCAGCTCAACAACATCACCATTGTCGATGATGAGGATATGGTCAGCAGGAACCCCCATCGACTGCGCCGTGCGGCTGTGGCAGACGAGCATGCGGTGCTCACCATGCACGGGCACAAAGTATTTGGGCTTTGTCAGAGCGAGCATCAGCTTCTGATCCTCCTGACAACCATGGCCGGAGACGTGGATGCCTTCGCCTTTGCCATAGACGACCTTGGCGCCCATCATCATCAGGCGATCGACGGTGTTAACCACCGAAATCGTGTTGCCTGGGATGGGGCTCGCCGAGAAGATGATCGTGTCGGTCGTTTTCACCTGCACCTGAGGATGCTCACCCCTTGAGATGCGACTGAGTGCGGCGAGGGGTTCACCCTGACTGCCGGTCATCAGCAGCAGCACCTCCCGATCGGGCAGGTCGCGAATCTGCTTGATCGGAACGAACAGATCATCCGGGCAGCGCATGTACCCAAGCTCCCGAGCCTTGGCGATCACGTTTACCATCGAGCGCCCCAACAGGCCGACCTTGCGTCCGTTCTTGAGCGCCAGCTCAAGAATCATCGCAACGCGATGCACGGAACTGGCGAAGGTGGTGATGATCACCCGCCCCTCCGACTGGGAGATGTGGCGATCGAGATTCGGGAACACCGATCGTTCGGGAGGAGCGAAACCCGGCTGCTCGGCGTTGGTGGAATCGCTGAAGAGACAGAGCACACCCTGTTCGCCGTAATGGGCCATGCGCTGGATGTCGAAGGTCTCGCCATCGACAGGGGTGTGATCGAATTTGAAATCGCCGGTGAAGATGATCACGCCCACCGGTGTGGTGATGGCCAGCGAGAAGCTGTCTGCCATCGAGTGGGTATTGCGGATGAATTCCACCTTGAAGCTCTGTCCGACCTGCACCACATCGCGCGGCCCGACAGTCTGGATGGTGGTGCGATCGGTGACTCCTGCCTCCTCCATCTTTCCCTGCAGCATGGACATCGCCAGCCGGGGACCGTAGATGATCGGGATATTGAAGTTTTTGAGGTGGTGCGGGATACCGCCGATGTGATCTTCGTGCCCGTGGGTCACGATCATGCCCCGGATCCGCTTCTGATTTTCACGCAGATAGCTGGTATCCGGCATCACCACGTTGACGCCATGCATGCCATCGGTGGGGAAGGCAAGACCGGCATCGACGAGCATCAGCTCATCGCCATATTCAAAAACGCAGGTGTTCTTGCCGATCTCGTGAAGTCCACCGAGGGGGATCACCTT
Organism: Synechococcus sp. ELA057; assembly: GCA_037144195.1. GTDB lineage: Bacteria > Cyanobacteriota > Cyanobacteriia > PCC-6307 > Cyanobiaceae > Cyanobium. The sequence goes on along the minus strand of JBAWXG010000041.1, from coordinate 20,890 downwards.
GAGGCAGGGGGAATCGGCTTTTCCGTTCAGGCCGGCGGCAGCACCGTTGGGCATGTTCGAATGATTTCTGGTTCCGTTTGTACTCGTCATCGAAAAGGTTTTACTGTTGAAAAATCAAGAAGTCTGGTCTGGAGTGTAGGCAGCTGACTGCTGCACGCATCCTTGCCGTCACGTGGGACGCAGGGCGGCCAGGACGGAATGCAGGCGTTCCCGCACATCGGGACCGGCGGGCAACAACGGCAGGCGGGGAGGCCCGACAGGCCAGCCCTCCAGCTCCAGAGCGGCCTTGACCGGAATCGGATTGGTGGTGCAGAACAGCTCTCGGCAGAGGGGCTGCAGCCGCTCATGCCAGGCCAGGGCAGCCGTCGTGTCCCCGGCGAGGAAGCACTCGATCATGGTGCGGATCCCGTTGCCGGCCAGATGGCTGGCCACGCTCACCACACCCACGGCTCCCACCGCCAGCATCGGCAGGGTGAGCGCGTCATCGCCGCTGTACACAGCCAGGCGATTACCACAGAGCCGATGCAGCAGGCTCACCTCTTCGGTGGTGCCGCTGGCGGCCTTGTAGGCCACGATGCCCGGGCAGTCGAGCAGCCGTGCCGTGGTTTCAGCTGCAAGGCTGCAGCCGGTGCGGCCTGGGATGTTGTAGAGCATCAACGGCAGCTCAGGAGCGGCCTGGCTCACGGCCCGGAAATGGGCCTCCAGCCCCTCCTGCGGAGGGCGGTTGTAATAAGGCACCACCACCAGGGCTCCGTCAGCGCCGAGCTCGGCCGCCGCCCGGGTGGCCTCAACGGCCTCCGCCGTGCAGTTGCTGCCGGTGCCGGCCAGCAGCGGCGCCCGCCCGGCCACGGCCTGCTGAACCGCCCGAAACAGATCCCTCTGCTCCTGCCAGCTCAGGGTGGGTGATTCTCCGGTGGTGCCACCGATCACCAGCCCATCGGATCCATGGCGCAACAGGTGATCCGCCAGCCGTGCCGCCAGATCGGCATCAACGGATCCATCAGCCCGGAAGGGCGTGACCATGGCCGTGATCACCCGTCCGAACGGAGCGCCGGCTCCTGAAGCCAAGCTGGTGAACAGACTCACGCAGCACCTCCAGCAGCGGAGCGAGGGGCGGTGGGGACTGGAGCCTGCAGCAGCTCGGCGATCTGTATGGCGTTCAGGGCCGCTCCCTTGCGGATCTGATCGCCGCAGAGCCACAGCTCCAGAGCACAAGGCTCGCTGAGATCCTGACGGATGCGGCCCACCGCCACAGGGTCACGACCGGTGACATCGATCGGCATCGGGAAGCGCTGGGCCTGCCAGTCGTCAATCAGCTGAACCCCCGGCGCCTCCGCCAGCAATGCGCGGGCTTCAGCGGGGCTGAGCGGCTGCTCGAACTCGATGTTGACCGCCTCGGAATGGGCCCGCAGCACTGGCACACGCACACAGGTGGCCGAGAGCCGCAGATCGGGCAACGCCATGATCTTGCGGGTTTCGTGGAGCATCTTCAGCTCCTCCTCGCAGTACCCGCTGGGCTGCAGCGGCGAATTGTGCAGGAAGAGATTGAAGGCGAGCGAGTGGGGCAGCACCTCACTGCGGGGTTCACCGCCATCGAGGACGGTGCGGCTGAGCTGGCGCAGTTCCTCCATGGCGCGGGCCCCGGCTCCGCTGGCTGACTGATAGGTGCTGACGACCACCCTGCGGATGGGGACGCGCGCCGCCAGCGGGGCGAGCACCAGGGTCAGCAGGATCGTGGTGCAGTTGGGGTTGGCGATCACGCCCCGGTGAGAGAAGGCGGCAGCGGGATTGACCTCGGGCACCACGAGAGGCACCTGGGGATCCATGCGGAAGGCGCTCGAGTTGTCGATCACCACCGCGCCGGCCGCAACGGCCCGGGGGGCCCATTGCCGCGACACCGATCCACCAGCGGAAGCCAGCACCAGATCGAGGCCCTCAAAACAGCCCTCCTCCACCGGCAGAACCGGGATGGGCTCATCTCTCCAGCTGACCGTTCTGCCGGCGGAGCGGGGAGAGGCCAGCAGGCGCAGCTCGGCCACCGGGAAGGAGCGCTCCTCGAGCAGGCGGAGCAGCTCCTCGCCCACGGCTCCGGTGGCCCCGAGAACCGCCAGCCGCAGGGGCCTGGCGGGGAGACCGCCGCTGCCGAGACTCCGGACTCCCGGTTCCGTGGCGGGTGGTGAGGAGGAGGAAACGCTCAAGGCTGGAGAACTGCTGGGAGAGTGAAGCGGAAGCTGCTGCGAGGCCTCGGACCGATCATTCCGACCGGCATCGAAGAAAAGGGGAGGACTCGGTTGGGCGGGAGCGGTTCGTTGCCCTGGCCGGCTGGCCTGGGCTTCAGAGGTCGCAGGATGGGCCTGAGGGCGGGCTCTGCGTGGTGTTTGGCTCAACAACCTGCCGGGGGATCAGGCCCGCGTAGGCCTGTAGGGCGGGTTGGGGTTATCTCATGCTTCTGCGTCCCGGCAACACTACGCGAAACCCGAGCAGGACCCAGGGGGATGAACCGAATCGGGGTCGGCCTGCACCCCCTTTCCTAGGATCGCGGGTCTGCCACGCCTCACCGGCCCCTTCATGAGTCCTGCCGCCAGCCGCCCCAGCGACGCCACTGGGAAGTCCACCTCAGGCCAAGGGGCGGGAAGTCAGGCGCTGAAGGTCAGCACCAGCCCGAGACCGGGCAGCAGGCTCGCGGTGGAGGTGCAGGTGCCCGGCAGCCGCTGCCAGGCCAGCTATGACGCGGCCATCGCCAAGCTCAGCCGGACCATCCGCCTGCCCGGCTTCCGCCAGGGCAAGGTGCCCCGGCCCGTGCTGCTGCAACAGATCGGCCCGCTGCGCCTCCGCGCCACCGCCCTGGAAGACCTGGTGGACAGCTGCTTCCGCGATGCGGTCCAGCAGCAGCAGATCGAAGCCCTGGGCAGGCCCGAACTGGATGGCGGCTTCGAGGCGGTGCTGGAGCGGTTCGACCCCCAGGCCGACCTCACCTTCACCCTTGAACTCGACGTCGAGCCCACTCCGACGCTCAAGACCACCCGCGGACTCGAGGCCGAGGCGGAGCCGGTGGCCTTCGAGCCCTCCCGCATCGACGAACAGCTGGAGCAGGCCCGGCGGCAGCTCGCCACCCTGGTGCCCGTGGAGGGCCGGGCCGCCGCCACGGGCGATGTGGCCGAAGTGCGCTTCTCGGGAACGTTCAGTGACAGCGGCCAGCCGATCGAGGGCGGAAGCTCCGACGGCATGGAGGTGGAACTGGAGGAAGGGCGGATGATCCCCGGCTTCGTGGAGGGGATCCTGGGCATGAAGACCGGCGAGAACCGCACGGTCTCCTGCAGCTTCCCGGAGTCGTACCCGAACCAGGAGGCGGCCGGGCGCAAGGCCGACTTCGCCATCACCCTGATCGACCTGAAGGCCCGGGAGCTGCCCGCTCTCGACGACGCCTTCGCCCAGCAGGCCAGCGACAAGCAGACCCTCGCGGAGCTGCGCAGTGAGCTGGAAGGCCGGCTGAAGGACGAGGCGGAACGGCGTCACCGCAGCAACCGCCAGGAGGCGCTGCTGAACGCCCTGGTGGCCCAGCTTGAGGTGGAACTGCCCGAAACCCTGATCGAGGAGGAGACCCGCGCCCTGATCGAACAGACCGCCGGCCAGATCGCCCAGCAAGGGATGGATGTGCGCAAGCTGTTCACACCGGATCTGGTGCGCAGCCTGCGGGAGACCTCCCGACCGGAGGCAGAGCAGCGACTGCGGCGCAGCATGGCCCTGCGGGCCCTGGCGACCGCCGAGAAGATCAGCCTGCCCGATGAGGATCTCGAGGCGAAGCTGCGGGAGGTGCGCCGGGGACTGAGCGACGGCAGCCGCATCGATCCCGATCGGCTGAGGGCAGCGGTGGCCGAGGATCTGCAGCGCGAGAAGCTGCTGGAATGGCTGGAGGCGAACAGCACCATCCGCGACAAGGCGCCGGCCAAGGACGAGGGCGCTGATGAGCAGGGCTCTGATGACGACGCCACGAAGCCGAAGACCCGCGCCAAGGCCAAAAAGGGCTCCGATGCCAAAGGCGCTGCCGCCGAGGCGTAACCCATAGATTGAGCCTCAGGCCAGAACCTTCCCGCGTGATCGATCCCACCCTTCCGTCGCCGTTCGAACTGGCTCACAACACCGGTGCCGATCCGCTCGGTGCAACGGCAGGGATCCGTCGTCACCCCGTGGAGAACCTGTGGCGGGGACAGCGCCCCTGGAACGCGATGCCCAGCGCCTCACCCGGGGTGTTGCCCACGGTGGTCGAGCAGTCGGGGCGCGGTGAGCGCGCCTTCGACATCTACTCCAGGCTGCTGCGCGAGCGGATCATCTTTCTGGGCACCGGCATCGATGACAGCGTCGCCGATGCCGTGGTGGCGCAGCTGCTGTTTCTCGAGGCCGAAGACCCCGAGAAGGACATTCAGATCTATGTCAACTCTCCCGGTGGCTCGGTGACAGCCGGACTCGCGATCTACGACACCATGCAGCAGGTGTCTCCCGACGTGGTGACCATCTGCTACGGCCTGGCGGCGAGCATGGGAGCCTTTCTGCTGGCCGGAGGGACCAAGGGCAAGCGTCTGGCCCTGCCCAATGCCCGGATCATGATTCACCAGCCCCTGGGAGGCGCCCAGGGCCAGGCGGTGGACATCGAAATCCAGGCCAGGGAAATCCTCTTCCTCAAGGACACGCTCAACGAACTGCTGGCGGAGCACACCGGCCAGCCGCTCGAAAAGATCGCGGAGGACACCGACCGCGACTACTTCCTTTCTCCGGCTGAGGCGGTTCAATACGGCCTGATCGACCGGGTCGTGGATGAGACCGGCCTCCCGGCCGGTTCCTGACGATTCCCTTCCAGAGGGGATTCCGTCAGGCGGTGTGAAAGCCGACGTGCACTCCTGACAGCTCCGCTGACTTCCTTAAGGACAGCGGACTGACGGCAGATTCCGGGTGATCCTGGATGGTGGGCCTCACCATCGCTCTCCGCTCGCCGTCAACCCCCCTCGCCGATGGCCAAGTTCGACGCCCATCTCAAATGCTCCTTCTGCGGCAAGTCCCAGGAGCAGGTCCGCAAGCTGATCGCCGGGCCAGGCGTCTACATCTGCGATGAATGCATCGATCTCTGCAACGAGATCCTTGATGAGGAGCTCGTGGAGGGGCAACACCCTCCGGCGCGGCCCTCCCAGGAGAACAGCCGCAAAAGTGGAGCCCGCAAGACCTCCAAACCCGCCCCGACCCTCGCCAGCATCCCCAAGCCCCAGGAGATCCGCAGCTTTCTCGATCAACAGGTGGTCGGACAGGAGGAAGCCAAGAAGGTGCTCTCCGTTGCCGTCTACAACCACTACAAGCGCCTGGCCTGGCAGGGGGACGGCAAAGGGGAGACCGACCAGACCGCCACGCGGCTGCACAAGTCCAACATCCTGCTGATCGGCCCCACCGGCTGCGGCAAGACCCTGCTGGCCCAGTCCCTGGCCGAGCGGCTCGATGTGCCCTTCGCCGTGGCCGATGCCACCACCCTCACCGAAGCGGGCTACGTGGGCGAGGACGTGGAGAACATCCTGCTGCGGCTGCTGCAGAAGGCCGATCTGGATGTGGAGCAGGCCCAGCGCGGCATCATCTACATCGATGAGATCGACAAGATCGCCCGCAAGAGCGAAAACCCTTCGATCACCCGCGATGTCTCCGGTGAAGGGGTTCAGCAGGCCCTGCTCAAGATGCTGGAGGGCACGATCGCCAACGTGCCGCCCCAAGGAGGCCGCAAGCATCCCTACCAGGACTGCATCCAGATCGACACCAGCCAGATCCTGTTCATCTGCGGCGGCGCCTTCGTGGGCCTGGAGGATGTGGTGCAGCGGCGCATGGGGCGCAACGCCATCGGCTTCCTGCCCAGCGAGGCGGGCCAGACCAGAGCCCGCAACGGCCGCGATCGCCACTCGGCCGAAGTGCTGAAGCACCTTGAACCCGATGATCTCGTCCGGTACGGGCTCATCCCCGAATTCATCGGCCGTCTGCCGGTGTGCGCCGTGCTCGAACCGCTGGATACCGAGGCCCTCGAAGCGATCCTCACCGAACCGCGCGATGCCGTGGTCAAGCAGTTCCAGACCCTGATGAGCATGGACAACGTGCGCCTCGATTTCGAACGCGAGGCCATCGAGGCCATCGCCAAGGAGGCCCACCGCCGCAAGACCGGCGCCCGCGCCCTGCGGGGCATCGTCGAGGAGCTGATGCTCGATGTGATGTACGACCTGCCCTCCCGCCACGACGTGAAGACCTTCACGATCACCCGGGCCCTGGTGGAGCAGCGCACCAAGACGAACGTCGTTCCCCTCGGCACCGGGGAGCGGGAAGCGAGGCGAGGCGAACAGGCCAGCGCCTGAGGCGGATTCAGCAGCGCAGCCGCGCGCCAAGCCTCCGGGTGGGCAATCCCCACCTGGGTGCCGCGGGCGGAACGACGAAGCTGGATCCGGTCTCGCTCCGATGCCTTGGCCGCCGCCGATCACCTGCAGGCCCCCCGCCAGCACGGCCTGTTCAAGCACCACGGCATCGACCTGGGGGATGGCACGGTGGCCCACTACCTGGAAGGGCGCGAAATCCTGCGCAGCCCCAGAGAGGACTTCAGCCGCGGCCAGCCGATCGTGGTCGTGCCCTATCCGGAGGGCAGCTGCTCGCCAGCGGGGGTGACCCTGAGGCGGGCGATGGGAAGGCTCGGGGAGCAGCGCTACAACCTGCTGTTCAACAACTGTGAGCACTTCGCCCACTGGTGCAAGACCGGCCGTCATCGCAGCGCCCAGGTGGAGGATTGGTTGCACACCGGCAGTCTTGGCGCCCTGGCTCTGGGGCAGTTCATGCCGGCGGCCGTGCTCACCGGAGCCAGGGTGCTGCTGCGCCAGGGCCTGAGCCTCGAAGGCGAACCGGTGCAGAAAGGCCGGGACCTGGCCCTGCAGACCCTGCGACAGCTCGATGGGCTGCGCATCAAGCTGCAGACGCACCTGGAGGAGGAGCTGGCTCGGGCGGAGTCGCGCTGGCAACCGCGGGATGACGACCCGCCGTCGGAAGCCTTCCGCAAGCTGCGCCAGGCCGCGCAGTCGTTGGCCGACCAGCTCAGCCAGGTGGAAGAGCTGGAAGAGCGACTGGAGAAGCTGCTGGACTCCCCGGAACGGCGGGTATCTTGAGGAGCCGCCGGGCCCGGCGGTGCGATCCGTCCTCCACCCGTCATCAGGGCTCATGGTTGCGGCCTACCAGCCCCTGCATCACAAATACCGGCCGCAGCGCTTCGATCAGCTGGTGGGGCAGGAGGCGATCGCCGCCACCCTGGGCAACGCCCTGCGCACCGGCCGGATCGCGCCGGCCTACCTGTTCAGCGGCCCCCGCGGCACCGGCAAGACCTCCAGCGCCCGCATCCTGGCGCGCTCCCTCAATTGCATCGGCGCCGAAGGCCCCACGCCCGAACCCTGCGGCGTCTGCGAGCTGTGCACCTCGATCGCCGCCGGCAACGCCCTCGATGTGATCGAGATCGACGCCGCCTCCAACACCGGCGTCGACAACATCCGCGATCTGATCGAGCGTTCGCGCTTCGCGCCGGTGCAGGCCCGCTGGAAGGTCTATGTGGTGGATGAATGCCACATGCTCTCCACCGCCGCCTTCAACGCCCTGCTGAAGACCCTCGAGGAGCCGCCGCCCCAGGTGGTGTTCGTGCTGGCGACCACCGATCCGCAGCGGGTGCTGCCCACGATCCTCAGCCGCTGCCAGCGCTTCGACTTCCGGCGCATCCCGCTGGACGCCCTGGAGGGCCATCTGCGTTTCATCGCCGAACAGGAATCGATCGGCATCACCACCGAGGCCCTCCAGCTGGTGGCCCAGCGCGCTCAGGGCGGCCTGCGGGATGCCGAAAGCCTGCTCGACCAGCTCAGCCTGCTGCCGGCGCCGATCGAACCGCTGGCGATCTGGGAGCTGCTCGGTGCGGTGCCGGAGGAAGAGTTGCTGGCCCTGGCCGAAGCGATGGCCCAGGCGGAGCCGGTGGCCCTGGTGGAGGCGATCCGGCTGCTGCTCGACCGGGGCCGCGAACCCTCCGCCGTGCTCCAGGGGCTGGCCGGTCTGCTGCGGGACCTGCTGCTGGCCGGGGTGGCCCCGGATCGGCTTGAACTCACCTCGGTCTCGGCGGCTCTGCGGCCGCGCCTGTCGCCCCTGGCCCGCCGCATCGGCAAGGCGAGGCTGTTGCAGTGGCAGGCCCAGCTCAAGGGCAGTGAACAACAGCTGCGCCTGAGCGTGCAACCGCGGTTGTGGCTCGAGGTGCTGCTGCTGGGGCTGCTGGCCGAGACAGCCTCCAGCGTTCCGGTCCCTGCGGCCGCGACGCCCACTGCTGCGCCCACTGCTGCCACCGCTGCAGCGAGCGCAGCAGTGGCAGCCCCGGCCAGCGAGCGCATGGTCGCTGCCGAACGGCCCGCGACCCCGTCGCCGGCTGCGGCACCGCCCTTGGACGCACCGGCGCCGACCAACACCGCAACGCAGCCGGCGCCCGCCACTCCCCTGCCTGAGCTCTGGCAGCAGATCCTGGGCGGACTGCAGCTCCCCTCCACCCGCATGCTGCTTTCGCAGCAGGCGCAGCTGGTGCGGCTCGACGACCAGCGGGCGGTGGTCCGGGTGGCCGGTCCCTGGATGGCCATGGTGCAGAGCAGGGCCACCCTGCTGGAGGCCGCCTTCAGCCAGGCCCTCGGCGGCGCCCGCCAGCTGGTGCTGGAAGCCGGCGGTGATGCCATGGCGCCTGGAGTGGCGCCTGGAGTGGCTCCCGGAGTGGCACCGGCAACGCCAGCCCGCCTCGAGCGGCCCGACCCAATCGGAACAACAGGGGACACCAGAGCAGCCAGCAGGCCCGAGCCCCCGGTCAACGCAACAGCACCAGCGCCAGCGGCGATCGAATCTGCTGTCGGCACAACCACTGCAGCAGAGCCGGCCGGCAAACCTGCTGCACCGGAAAGCATCGAGCCCCAGCCGCAGGCCGCCAGCCGCGCGTACGACCAGGCGACGCCGATGCCAGCTGCGCCTGCGGGGCCAGCTCCAGCCCCCGGACAACCCTCAGCCGTGGAGGAAAAGGCCCGCCAGCTGGCTGACTTCTTCAATGGTGAGCTGATCTCCCTGAGCGACGATCAGCAGGGCGACCGAGAGACAACGGCGGTCCGCACACCGGATGCGGCCTGACAGGCGCAATCCCTAAAGCGGGCCGCCCTCGGCGGCGAGCTCGGCCTCGGAATCCGCGTCAAGATCGATCTCCGCTTCCGGGTCATCCAGGCCCCCACCGTGATGCAGGGTTTTGGCCCAGACCAGGCGCTTGGGCAGCAGAGCCATCCGCAGCGTGACCCAGGGAATCACGACAAACCAATGGACCAGATACAGCACCCCGAGGCTCACCATCGGCAGGGAGACCCTGGGCAGCGGCGGGCCGAGACTCGGACGCCTGCAGCCACTGACGATGGCCAGCCCGGAGAGGCTCAGAGCCACGATCGAAAAGGGCCACATGGCCGGCGCAGAACCTGTGATCAGCACGCCGAGCAGATCGGCCGCAGCCATCACGGGCATCATGTACTGGAGCACGAAGAAGCTGAGCAGATCCAGCTTCTGGGTGCGATTGAGGCGGTCAGAGACCAGGCCTGGGGCGTAATCCAGAAAGCGCTGCAGGCCGCCCTCCGCCCAGCGCTGACGCTGGCGCCAGAGGGCCCGCAGGCTGAGCACTGCCTCTTCCTGCACCGGGGGGTCCCAGAGCACGCCGATGGGTCGACCCTCCAGCAGCAGGCGCATGCTGAGGTCGAGATCATCGGTGACGGTGGCTTCGTTGAACCCCCCGCAGGCGAGCACAGCATCGCGACGCAGCAGCTGGCCATTGCCGCGCAGTTCGGCGATGCCACCGGCTGAGAGCCTGCCCTGCTGGATCACCGCATCGAAGGCCATTTCCATGGCCTGAGCGCGGGTCAGAAGATTGGCATCGGGATTGGCGACGGCCTTGCGCAGCTGCACGGCCTGCCAGCCTCCGGCCTCAGCCCAGGGAATGAGGGTCTCGAGCACATCGACTTGAAGATCCGCATCCGCATCGAGAACCAGCAGCCAACGGCCCTGGAGCTGGGGGAGCACGAGATTGAGTGCGCCCGACTTGCCCCCACCGGCGTCGCGGCTGCGCCGGAGCACCCTCAGCTGCGGCTGACGGGTCTGCAGGTCCCTGAGCAGGTCAGGGGTGCGATCCTCGCTGCCATCGTCGATCACCCAGAGCAGCAGGCGATCGCTGGGATAACGCAAGGAAGCGATGCGGTCGACCAGCCGACCGATCACGGCCTGCTCATCGCGGGCGGCGACCACCACATCCACCGCCGGCCGCTCAGCCGCCAATCCAGAAGCGATGCCATCGAGCGGGTCGGGCTCTGAAGCGATGGCTGGTGGATCCAGCAGCACCGTGCGGATGCTGTAGCCACCAAGCAAAACCGCCAGAACCAGCGAAGGAATCAGGCTCTGCCCGGGGGCAAGCCAATGGGGAGCAAGGCCAGCCAGAGCGCAGACGGCCAGAAACAGGGCGGCCTTGCCACGCCGATTTTCGGCACTGTGCTGAACCCGATTCTGCTGATCCGTGGATCTGCCCTCGACCATGGCTTCCCCGGAAGTGGAGGAAACTCTAAAGCGCCTCGCCGAAACTCCGAAGAGGAACCAGAGCACTACCGGGGTAGTAATGCAGCAGGATCCGATCCGTATTCCAGCCCTGACGGGCCAGATCGATGGCTCCCGCCTGAGACATGCCGGCGCCGTGGCCGAACCCCCCGCCCCGCACCAACCAGGTACCCGGCCCGGCGGGAGTCACGATGAACAGGGTGCTGGGCAGCTGGCGCAGGGTGCGGCGGATCGCATCAAGCCGCAGCACCCGCACCCCGGCCGATCCCTGAATCTCCAGGGCCACCGCGCGACCGCTGGGCCCCCGTTCCAGCACCCGCAGAGCCGTGGGTGAACCCACGCCGCCGCCGGCCGTGGCGAGAGCGGAGCGGATCTGCTCCGCCGTCAGAAGCCGCTGCCAGCGGTAGAGGGGATGGTCGGCACCCCAGGCGGCAGGGGCCTCACCGGAGAGCAGCGCCTGCAGCGCTGGTGGTGCCAGAGGCACCGCGAAACGGGCTGTGAAGCCGGAGGGGCCATCGGCAAAAGCCCTCAGGTAGGGCAGCGGAGAGGCCGCCCAGACCTCATCGAAACCCGCACCGATGCCCCCGTTGCTGGCGTGATACACGGCCCGGATCGGCTCGCCGCCACTGGCGAGCACCTTGGCTCGGCTGGCGGTGATCGCTTGGCGCACCGCCTCTGAGGCCGCACCCGGATCGCCATACACCTGGCACTGGGTGTCAGCGCAGAGGTGATACCCATCGATCTGGAAGCGGATCCGGTTGCGCACGGCCCAGGTGCGGGCCAGCACCGCCTGGGCAGCCAGCGCGGCAGCAGGAGCTCCGGCACCGATCTCCATCGGCACCACGCCCTGCAGATAGCGCTCCAGGGGCACCTGTTCCACCAGGCTCCAGCTGCCATAGGCATCAGGCTGCAGCAGAAACGGCCCGCTGTAACGGGCATTCCCCCAGAGAAGGCCACCGGGGGCCTGCAGCCGGATGGGCGTCTGCAGGGGGACGCCCCCTCCCGGCTGAGAGAGCTCCAGAACCAGTCGAGTCGTCTCCAGCCGCTCAACGCGGCGAGCCGGACGGCCCGGCGGATCGGGGGCCTCAGGAGCAGCCCAGACCTCCCAGTCACCCGGGCGGGCGATCGAAACGGAAGCCCCCCGGGTTTTCCAGGCGCGCGCGGCCTCCTCAGCACTCTCGAAACTGGGAAACGGCCCCAGAACACGCCGATGGATCCGCAATGGAGCGCTCAGGGGCACACGGCGCCAGACCAACGCCAGCTGAGAGGCGGTGGCGCGATGGCCAACGGCATCTTCAAGCAGCAACTGACCGCTTGCCGCCCTCAGCTCCAGCGGGGTCGCTTCTGCCGGCGGCACTCCGGCTGCCGGTCCAAGCCGGGCGGCCAGAGCCACCAACAGCACGGGATTGGAGGTCTGCAACGCGGGCGCCGGGGGCACGGGCCAGTGCTGCTGGGCAGCAACCGTGGCCGCACCGCTGGCGACACCACCGGCACGGCATCCGCCCCAGAGGAGTGCGCCTCCCAGCAGGGCAGGGATCAGCAGACCTGCCCCTGGCAGTCTTCGGGCTGCAGAGCGGCGCTGCATCGGCATCAGAGGGAACACGGAGAGGACTGCGAAAGGGGAGGGGAACAGGCAGGTCGTACAATGATTGTTTGCGCCTGCGCGATCCCGATGCCGAAGCTCAAGACCCGCAAAGCGGCCGCCAAGCGGTTCAAGGCCACCGGCAGCGGTAAGTTCATGCGCCGGCGCGCCTTCCGCAACCACCTGCTCGATCACAAGAGCCCCAAGCGGAAGCGCTATCTCGGAACCATGGCTGTGGTCGATGAACGCGACCACGACAACGTGGCGCTGATGCTTCCCTACGCCTGATAGTGCCGACCATCGGCCTCTGACCCGACCGGACTGCCGGTCAACCCTGTCGTTTTTGATCACCCACACCTGCCATGGCCCGCGTCAAGAGGGGCAACGTCGCCCGCAAACGCCGCAACAAGGTTCTCCGCCTCGCCCGGGGCTTCAGCGGCAGCAGCGGCTCCCTGTTCCGCACCGCCAACCAGCGGGTGATGAAGGCGCTCTGCAACGCCTACCGCGATCGTCGTCGGCGCAAGCGCGATTTCCGTCGCCTCTGGATCGCCCGCATCAACGCCGCCGCCCGGCTCAACGGCACCAGCTACAGCCGCCTGATCGGCGGTCTCAAGAAGGTGGATGTGCGCCTCAACCGCAAAATGCTGGCCCAGCTCGCCATCGCTGATCCCGCCAGCTTCAGCAGCGTGGTGAACGCGGCCGGCAGCTGACGGTCACCGGCCGATGAACGACCTGTTGCCGCAGGCCTACCTGATCGGCCTGATCGCGCTGCTGGGCGGAGCAGCCTTTTTCGTGGGTCGTCAGATCCTCAGGGTCCGCCATGACGAGCAGACCCTGGCCAAATTGGGGGGTGGGCTCAAATCCGCTTCCCCGAAAGATGCGGCCGGCCTGTACGAGCTGGCTTCCGTGCAGCTGCGCAAGCGTCTCTATGTGCAGGCCGGGGACACCCTCAAGCAGGCCCTGCGCCAGGCCGATGCCGAGCAGTCTCCGGCCGAGGCCAGGGCACTGATCGAAAACGCGATGGGTTTCGCACTGGCCGCCCAGGCCAAATACCCCCAGGCGGTGCGTCACTACAAGGCGGCCCTGCGAGCCAAGGCCGACTATCCGGTGGCCCTCAACAACCTCGCCTTCGCTCTCGAGAAGCAGGCCAAGCCCGACGAAGCCCGAACCCTCTATGAGCAGGTGCTCAGCCTGGAGGACGGCAACAAGACAGCCCGTAAGCGCCTCAAGGTCCTGGAGCGCCGTGCCGGCGCCACCCTGGCCGTGCCCAAGGGCAGCGACGACAAAGCCGCCTGATCGGTCTCGATCAGGCGGCTGTTGATCAACTCAGGCCATGCATCCGATCATCCATCGATCGGAGAGAGCGGTTCCGTGGGCCAGAAGGCCCAAGGATCTCACCAGAGACCGCGCACCGGGGGACCGCCCGCGGCACTGCCCCTGGAACCCTTGCCGGCGGACCCTGACGCACTCCTGCCTGTGGATGGGGCCGCCACCTGGGCCTGGAGAGCGAGACGGCCGCCCAGGCTGGTGAGCCTGGCCGGCTGCCAGCCGCTGAGACTCAACCCCTGCAGGCCCATCACCATGCCGCCGGGCTCAAAGCCGCTGGGCAGCCGATCGCCCAGCAACAGCAGATCGAGCTGATCCGACTTGGCGTTGAGATTGGCCTGGAATGGCGTCTGCACGCCACCGATGGTCAGGCTCCCCCGCATGTAGAGCATCTGGCCCAGGGGAGTGGTGCTGTCGATCTGCAGCTGAGCCGGCACGGTCGGTGCACCGGAGAAGGGGCTGTACTCCCCGACCCACAGCCGCGGCAGGCTGTTGCCCAGAAGCTCGGCGCGACCCACCGGATCGAAGGTCTGCACCGGGCCGGTCCCCAGAAATTCCGACTGTGAGCCCGCGGAAGCCGGGGGCACATAGGGAACGAAGGTATCGCTGGGCAGGGGTGTGGCAGCGAGCAGCAGCGGCAGCGGCATCACGTCGAGCGCAAGTCCAGGGCGCACACTAGGGGCGAGCTGCCCGATTCCGCACGTGTCCGTGGCCGATCCGTCTCCCGTCGCAGCAGCGGACGATGCGCTGGTGATCGCCGGCCGCCGCTTCAGCAGCCGGCTGATGACCGGCACCGGCAAATACCCGTCGCTGGCTGCCATGCAGGCCAGCCTGGAGACCAGCGGCTGCAGCATCGTCACCGTCGCCGTCCGGCGGGTGCAGAGCCAGGCCGCAGGCCATCAGGGACTGATGGAGGCGATCGACTGGCGCCGCCACTGGATGCTGCCCAACACGGCCGGATGCGCCACGGCTGAAGAAGCCGTGCGCGTGGCCCGCCTCGGCAGGGAGCTGGCCAGGCTGGCCGGCCAGGAGGACAACAACTTCGTCAAGCTCGAGGTGATTCCCGATTCGAAGCACCTGCTGCCCGATCCGATCGGCACCCTCAAGGCGGCCGAGCAGCTGGTGAAGGAGGGGTTCAGCGTGCTGCCCTACATCAATGCCGACCCCCTGCTGGCCAGGCATCTGGAGGAGGCGGGCTGCGCCACGGTGATGCCTCTGGGCTCACCGATCGGCTCGGGCCAGGGCATCCGCAACGCCGCCAACATCGCCTTGATCATCGAGAACTCCAGGGTGCCGGTGGTCGTCGATGCGGGGATCGGCGTGCCGAGCGAAGCCGCCCAGGCCATGGAGATGGGGGCCGATGCCCTGCTGATCAACAGCGCCATCGCCCTGGCGGGGAACCCGGCCGCCATGGCCCGGGCGATGGCGCTGGCCACCGATGCCGGACGCACCGCCTTCCTGGCCGGACGCCTGCCGATCCGCGCCGAAGCCAGCGCCAGTTCCCCGCTGCAGGGACGGATCGGCCAACCGCCCGCGGGACCTCTGTGACGTTCCATTCCGGATCGCCTGCGCCCTGAGCGCCTCTCCATAAGGTGAGCCGACCGTGCCAAGCCACCCATGCAGGTCACCCAGGAAGACGGCGGACGCCTCAATGCCTTCGCCAAGGAGCCCCGCATGGTGGTGATGGAGAAGGGCGAGACCAGCGGCGGCAACCGCAGCCTGCTGCTGGGCGGCGTGGTGCTGGTGGCGATCCTGATCGCCGTGGCCGCGGGGATCAGCTGAACCCGCTGAACGGGCCCTGGGATGAAGGCCTGTAGTAACTTGAGCCGCCAGGGCAAAGGCTCGTTCAGGAGACTCGGGTGAAGGTTCTCGTTCTCGGCGGTGACGGGTTCTGCGGCTGGCCCTGTGCCGTGAACCTTGCCGATGCTGGCCACGACGTGGTCATCGTCGACAACCTCAGCCGACGCAAGATCGACATCGATCTGGGCGTCGAGTCGCTCACCCCGATCGCCACGATCGGGGAACGGCTGCGGGCCTGGGAGCAGGTGGGCGGCCGAGCCATGCGATTCGTGCATCTCGACATCGCTCGGGACTACGACCTGCTGCTCAATCTGCTGCGCAGCGAGCGCCCCGATTCCGTGGTGCATTTCGCCGAGCAGCGGGCGGCGCCCTATTCGATGAAGAGCAGCGCCACCAAGCGCTACACCGTCGACAACAACGTCAACGGCACCCATAACCTGCTGGCAGCGATTGTTGAAAGCGGGCTGGATATTCACATCGTTCACCTCGGAACGATGGGCGTTTACGGCTATGGATCCCACCGCGGCGCCACCATCCCAGAGGGTTATCTGACGGTTGAAGTGCCGCAGCCCGATGGCAGCCGCTTCACCGAGAAGATTCTGCACCCCACCAATCCGGGCAGCGTCTATCACATGACCAAGACGCTGGATCAGTTGCTGTTTTTCTATTACAACAAGAACGATTCGATCCGGATCACCGATCTGCATCAAGGCATCGTCTGGGGCACCAACACGGCCCTGACCGAAAAAGATCCCCGGCTCACAAACCGTTTCGATTACGACGGTGACTATGGAACGGTCCTCAACCGTTTCCTGATGCAGGCTGCGATCGGTTACCCACTGACCGTGCATGGCACCGGTGGACAGACGCGGGCCTTCATCCACATCCGCGACTCCGTGCGCTGCGTGCAACTGGCTCTGGAGAACCCACCGGCCCATGGTGAGCGGGTGAAGATCTTCAACCAGATGACCGAGAGCCACCGCGTCGGCGATCTGGCCGAAAAGGTGGCCGCCCTGACCGGCGCCCAGCTCAACCATCTGCCCAATCCCCGCAACGAGGCGATCGAAAACGACCTGATCGTCGACAACCGCTGCTTCATTGAGCTCGGGCTCAAGCCCACCACCCTGGATGACGGTCTGCTGGCCGAGGTGGTCGATGTGGCCCGCCGCTGGGCCGACCGCTGCGACCGCTCGCGCATCCCCTGCGTCTCCGCCTGGACCAGCCGCCAGGCGCAGGCGATCAAGGCCACGGCCTGACCCACCCAGGCTGGCCCCGCGTGAAGATCGCCTTTTTCACCGAAACCTTCCTTCCCAAGGTTGACGGCATCGTCACGCGCCTCACCAAGACCGTGCAGCACCTGGTGGCTGCCGGCGATGAGGTGATGGTGTTCTGTCCCGAAGGAGCACCGCCGGAATACAGCGGCGCCCAGGTGGTGGGTGTTCCCGCCATGCCCCTGCCGCTCTATCCGGAGCTGAAGCTGGCCCTGCCCCGCCCCGCTGTGGCCGAGGCCCTCGAGCGCTTCCAGCCGGATCTGGTGCACGTGGTCAATCCGGCAGTGCTGGGCCTCGGCGGCATCTGGCTGGCCCGAACGCGCAACCTGCCCCTGGTGGCGAGTTATCACACCCACCTGCCGAAATACCTGGAGCACTACGGCATGGGCATGCTGGAGCCGCTGCTGTGGGAGCTGCTCAAGGCCGCCCACAACCAGGCCGCCCTCAATCTCTGCACCTCCACCGCCATGGTGGATGAGCTGGCTGCCAAGGGAATTCAGCACACTGCCCTTTGGCAGCGTGGGGTCGATACGGACATGTTCCAGCCGGACCTGCGCTCCGAAGCCATGCGCCGACGGCTGCATGGGTCCCATGACGATCAGGGCCATCTGCTGCTCTACATCGGACGGCTTTCGGCCGAGAAGCAGATCGAGCGCATCCGCCCGGTGCTCGAAGCCATGCCCCAGGCCCGTCTCGCCCTGGTGGGCGACGGCCCCCACCGCCAGCAGCTCGAGCGGGCGTTCGAGGGCACCGCCACCACCTTCGTGGGCTATCTGGCCGGAGAGGAACTGGCCTCCGCCTATGCCAGCGGCGACGCCTTCCTGTTCCCCTCCAGCACCGAGACCCTGGGGCTGGTGCTGCTGGAGGCGATGGCCGCAGGGTGCCCGGTGGTCGGTGCCAACCGCGGCGGCATCCCCGACATCGTCAACGATGGCGAGAACGGCTGCCTCTATGACCCCGATGAGCCGGGCAGCCTGGTGAGCGCCGTGCAGCGGCTGCTGGGCGATCAGGAGCAACGCAGCAGGCTGCGGCTCGCAGCCCGGCAGGAGGCGGAACGCTGGGGCTGGGCTGGCGCCACCGAGCAGCTGCGGCGGTACTACCGGCAGGTGCTGGGCTCGCAGGACCTGCCGCTGGCGGCCTGAGGCCGTTCCAGACACGGGCCATCAGGGCGTGGCGCGAGCCAGACCCACGTGGAACCAGGTGCTCATCAACTCCTTGACCATCGGCGCAGCCACCGTGCCGCCGAAGCCGCCGGAATTTTCGCCGAACGCCACGATCACCAGCTCCGGATGGCCGGCCGGGGCATAACCGCCGAACCAGGCGTGATCCGGCCTTGGAGGATCCTCCCCGGTGCCGGTCTTTCCCGCCACGGGCGGCAGGGTGGGGTCATTGAGGATCCTGGCGGTGCCATCGGTGACGACCATGCGCAGGCCCTTGCGCAGCACCCGCAGCGTCTCCGGATGCAGACCGATCCAGTGCTGCGGCGTCGATCGCTCCACCAGATGGGGGGTCACCAGCGTGCCGCCGTTGGCGACGGCGGCGTACAGGCGGGCCATCTGGATGGGGGTGACCGTGACCGCCCCCTGACCGATGGCGGAGGTGATCGTGTCCACCGGTGTCCACGGTTCTCCCAGCACCTTGCGCTTCCAGGCCGGATCCCCCAGCAGCCCCGGGGTCTCCTCATCCACCAGCTCAACGCCGGTGCGCTGGCCGTAGCCCATGCGACGGGCCGCCTTGAACAGTTCATCCGGGCCCACCTTCAGGCCCAGCTGGTAATAAAAGCTGTTGCTGCTGACCGCCAGCGCCATGGGGAAGCCGATGGCACCGAAAGAGCCGTGATCCCCGTAGCACTGGCCGTAGTAGCAGAAGCGGCCCATGGTCATGAAGGTCGCGTCTGGCTTGAGACGGCCGGATTCGATGCCGGCGATGGTGCTGACGATCTTGAACGTGCTGGCCGGCGGAAAGCCCTGAAAGACGCGGTTGAGCATCGGCGCCTCGGGGCGGTTGAGGTCCCTCCACTGGGCGGTGGTGGGTCCCTCCGAGAAGATGTTCGGATCGAAATTGGGGCGGCTGGCCATCGCCCGGATCGCCCCAGTGCGCGGATCCAGGGCCACGATCGCCCCCTTGGACACCCGATCGAGCGCGCGCTCAGCGGCCCGCTGCAGATCGAGATCGATCGTCAGGCGCAGATCCCTGCCGGCGCGGGCGGGCTTGTCGCCGAGCACACGCTGCACCTGGCCGGCCGCATTGACCTCCAGTTGCTGACCGCCCCACTCGCCGCGCAGCTCGTTTTCGTAGGCCTTTTCCAGGCCGCTGCGACCGATGCGATCGCGCAGGCGATACCCCTTCTCCTTGAGGCGCTCGTATTCCTCCTCACCGATGCTGCTGGTGTAACCCAGCAGGTGGGCGGCCAGACGGCCGGCGGGGTAGTAGCGCAGCACATCAGGGGAGACCTCTGCGCCGGCGAGTTGGGGAGCCTGCTCCCGGAAACGCAGCACCTGCGTAGGGGTCAGCGGACCCGCCAGGGCAACGCGGTAGCCCTCGGCATTGCTGCCCTGCTGACGCCGTTGCTCCAGGGTGGCAGCGGGAATTCCCAGCAGCGAAGCCAGCCTGTCCCTCAGACGAGGCCAGCCATCGGTCGGCAGCAGACGCGGCTGCAGATACAGCTTGTAGGTCAGCCGGTTGGTGGCCAGCACGCGGCCGTTGCGATCCAGCAGACGGCCTCGGATGGGATCGCGGGGAATCAGGCGGATGCGGTTCTCATCGGCCATGGCCCGGAACTCCTCGCCATGCAGCAGCTGCAACCAGGCCAGGCGGCCGACGATGGCGCTGCAGAACAGCAGCAGCACCAGCAGCAGCACGCCTGACTGGGAGCCGACACCGGTATGGCGCGTGGAGCCGCCGAAGGAGCGCATCGGATCAGAGGGTCGGTGCTTCAGCTGCCGTGTCGCCGGCAACCAGGCGCTGCTCCAGCAAGCTGACCCGGTCGGCGATGCGCGCCAAAGCCTGCTGCAGCTCGGCAGGATCCTGAGGGTCGGCATCGGGCGTGAGCCCGGATGGCTCGGGCTCCTGCGGGGGCACATCCCGCACCGAAACCCTCAGGACAGGATTACCGAGCCCTGGCTGCAGGCGATCCAGGCCATCACGCAGCTGCCGGGCGGCAGGCTCACCCTCCTGACGCAACTGGTTGAGGGGATCCCCGTCAGCGCCATCAAAGGCCGCCATCACCTCCCGGGGGCCACCGCGCCGCACCCGATCGACAACCGCCAGGCCCACCGGCAGCACATCCTGCATCAGGGTCAGGCGCAGAGAATCCAGCGGATCACCAGCCATGGACGCGGCTCCTGAAGCAGAAGCAACCAGTCTGGCCTGAGGAGCAGCCTCAGGGTGCCGTGCGCTGGATGCCGGGTTCCACGATCTGCAACCCACAGCTGCGCTGACTGCCCTGCCACCAGCCGATTCCCACCGCCAGCACCAGCAGAGCCGTGAAGGGAACGAGGGCCTGGCGGGTGGTCTCGAGCGCCAGCCACTCGCCCCAGCTCCGCAGGGAGCGCTCCCGATCGAAGCGGCGCCGCTCCCGCTGTTCCTGCTGCAGACGACGCTGCAACGCCCGCTCCACCCAGCGCTCGAAGGCCCGCTTCTTGGTGACCGCCATCTTGCGTTCCACCTCGAGCAGATGGCCCGCACTGAGATCGGGATTGAAGGTGCTGATCAGCTCCAGGGATTTGAGGAACATTTCCACCGCGCCATCCTTGATGGCGATCTCCTCGTCGACGAGCAGATCCCAGGCGAGCTCGGGATAGAAGCGCTGGCGGTTGGCGTGGATCTGCTCTTCGCTCAGCTGACCGGGCTCACGCAGCCAGCGATCGGTGTTGGCGTCGAAGCGGCGCCAGTAGAGAAAGGGATTGAGGTAGATGGTGCGACCGCCCAGGACGATCGTGTCCTGCTGAAGACGGCGCTGGAGCTGGGGGTCGGGATCAGTGCCGGATGCAGAGCCTGAGGACGCGCCGGCAGGAGCGCTGGAGGGTGTGCCGACGACGGGAGGTACGGCAGTCACGGGCCAACCTGGAGGTGCCCGATCGTATCGGCGGCATGGCGGAAGGGCCAGCCCCGGCGGCGCCTGAGGAACGGGACCCTGGCCCCCCCAGGGGCCCTACTCCCACTCGATCGTGCCGGGCGGTTTGCTGGTGATGTCGTACACGACGCGGTTGACGCCGCGTACCTCGTTGACGATGCGGTTGGAGATCAGCTCGAGCAGGTCGTAGGG
>JBAWXG010000040.1:0-23975 GCA_037144195.1 Synechococcus sp. ELA057 | reverse complement strand
GCTCAACTGCAAGAGGCTCAACAGCTGGAGGCTGACCTGATGGTTGATCGCAGCCGCCGGCTCCGCAGATCTGACCCTCAACGGGTTCCTGCCGGTTGCTGAGGGCTGGTGGACCTGCCGCCGCCTGGGGAGGTGGCGGCAGCGGGCTCGGCGAGTGCCGCCGTTGCGGCTGGCGAGCCTTGGAGGCTCAGTTCCGGTTGTTCCGGATCGCTCAGGTCGATCAGCTGGGGCCGCCGGCCCTGGATCTGAGCCGGCAGGGTCTGATTGAGGTGGGCGGCCACCTCCAGCCGGCGCGACAGACGACCGTCGGGGGGGCCGAGTCGCAGCGGGCCCAGGGCTGTGGTGGTCAACCAGAGGCTGCCATCGGGTTCGAAACGGACTTCCCTCAGGCCGGGGCCGAAGGCCTGGCGACGCGCCAGCACCGCTGCGAGCGAGCTCCTGTGGCGCTCGTTCCAGCCGATCACCACCAGGTCGCTCAGCGGTTGGATGCGCACGCCGCTGTTCTGATGCAGGTCGATCCAGTTGCCGACCCTGTCGATGTAGCCGCTCTCGGTGCCTGCCGGCGTGCGGCGCACCGCACGGGCCACGGCCTGGCGGTCGACCAGTTCGATCCGCAGGCGGGGCGGCAGCATCAGGCGGCTGACCCGGACCTGTTCCACCGGCAGGGCCGCCGCCAGGGTGTCCCCCAGCTGCCGTGGCCGCAGTTCCAGCAGAGGCAGGGGGAAACGCAGATGCCCCGCCTGCAGCACCTGGTCGCGGCTGACGATCCTGCTGCCGCTCACCTGCACCTGGGAGGGATCGCGCAGCATCCAGCCCTGCCGCAGCAGCACCGTGGCCAGGCCTGCGGAAATGCCGCTGAACACCAGCAGCCGCCAGAGATTGCGCCAGCGTTCCGCCCGTCGCTGCTGCCTCAGCTCACGCCTGCGGGCAGCCCCGGGCGGCAGGGGAGTCGCCAGGTCCGGGGGCTGTTCTGGGGTTGTGGTTGAACGGTCTTGGCCCATCAGGCGGGAGTCGAGCGCGGTGGAGGAGCGGGCGATCAGAGCTCACAGCGGGATCGGGACATCAATTCCCCGATCCAGCGGCGTGCCCGCTCCGCATCCGCGAAGGGAAGATCCTTCTGCACCCCACCGCCCACAAGGCGCAGGCGGCAGGCGCCCTGGCTCTCTTCCGTCAGCGGTGCTTCGCCGGAGCGGAGCGACAGCAGTTCCACCAGTTCGAGCGTCTTGATGACGAACTCACCGTCCGGCTTGAAGTCGCCGGACTCGAAGCGGCTCCAGCTGAGCACGCCATCGCGCAGGCGGGCCGCACCGCAGGAATCGAGCTTGGCCAGTTCCGCACCCTCGGACCACTGGCGGAACAGCTGCTGGCGCCGTCGCTCCAGCCAGCCGAGGGCGGTGAGCAACACGAAGATCAACAGCAGGGGGAACCAGATCAAACCGTGGCTCATGGGATCGCGTCTGAGGTGATGGGCCGGGTTGCACGGGATTCTCTCGCCCCCAGCACGAGTTCGTGCACCAGATCGCTCAGCGCCAATCCGCTCGCCGCCCAGAGCATCGGGTACATGCTCTGGCTGGTGAAGCCCGGCAGGGTGTTGATCTCATTGACCCACAGGCCTCCATCGGTCTCGTCGTAGAAGAAATCCACCCGTGACAGCCCGCTGGCCGCCACGGCGCGACAGGCGGCGATCGCCATGGCACGGGCCTGCTCGGCCACCTCCTGGGGGACCTGCGCAGGAATCACGGTGTGGCTGAGCCCTTCGCTGTATTTGGTGGTGTAGTCGTACCAGTCGGCGTCGAAGCGGATCTCGCCCAGCACCGAAGCCTCCAGCCTGGTGGTTCCGAGCACGGCGCATTCCAGCTCACGGGCCCTGACCCCCCGCTCCACCACCAGGCGCGGATCGAGGGCCGCCGCCGCCTGCAGTCCCGCCAGCAGGGAGGGGCGGTCGCTGGCCTTGCTGATCCCCACCGATGAGCCCATGTTGGCGGGCTTGACGAAGCAGGGATAGCCCAGCTGTCGCTCCAGTCTCTCGAGCAGGGGGCCCACGCTGGACTCCGCCAGTTCCGCCGCCTCGAGGCAGACATACGGCACCTGGGGCAGTCCGGCGGCGCTGAAGGCCGCCTTCATCGCCTGCTTGTCCATGCCCACGGCCGACCCCAGCACCCCGGAGCCGACGAAGGGCACCTGCATCAGCGTGAACAGGCCCTGAATGGTGCCGTCCTCGCCGTTGGGCCCGTGCAGGACCGGAAACCACACCTCCACGTCCAGAGCCTTATCAGGGAATCCCTGAAAACCACCACGCTCGCTCGCCGCGGGCAGATCCGCGGCTTCACCGGGCCGTCCTCCGGACAGCACGGCCTGGGCCACCTGCTCGCCCCACCAGCGGCCCTGCCGGTCGATGTAGAAACAATGCACCTTGTAGCGGTCGGCGTTGGCGCCGCTGCTCAGGCCCTTGAGCACCGTGACGGCGGAGCGGATCGAGACCGCATGCTCACCGGATGCCCCCCCGAACACCAGGCCGACGCGCAGGGGTGTGGAGGTCATGAAGCGCAGGAACCGGCGCCAAACGTATCAGCGATCGGCCTGCTGACCAGCACCCGCTCAGAGCGGGCTGCCGCTGAGGGAGAACGGGCGCACGCTCTCGATGCGCACCTCCACAAGATCGCCGGGGGCGATGGCGCTGCCATCGGCGCGCTGCGCCGGGAAGAAGGTGAGCCGGTTGGTGCCCGTGCGGCCCATCAGCTGCAGGGGATCGCGGGGATTGGCTCCCTCCGCCAGCACCTGCTCGATCCGGCCCAGGTAGCGGGCGCTGCGCTGGCGGGCGGTGCGCTCCACCAGGGCATTGAGCTCCTGCAATCGTTCCACCTTCACCGCCTCGCTGAGCTGGTCGGGCCAGTCGGCGGCTGGGGTGCCAGGCCGGGGGGAATAGGCAGCGGTGTTCACTTGGTCGAAACCGATCTCCTCGATCAGGCGCAGGGTGCGGCGGAACTGGGCGTCGGTCTCGCCCGGAAAGGCGACGATCACATCGCTGCTCAGGGCCGCGTCGGGCATGCGCTCGCGAATCCGCTCGATGATGCGGCGATAGCGATCCACCGTGTAACCCCGGGCCATGGCGCGCAGCACCGCGTCATCGCCGCTCTGGACGGGGATGTGGAAGTGCTCGCACAGCTTGGGCAGATCGGCGCAGGCATCGATCAGCCGCTCGGTGAAATAGCGCGGGTGGCTGGTGGCGAAGCGGATCCGGGCAATCCCCTCCACGTCGTGCACGTGGGCCAGCAGGTCGGTGAGGGTGTGGGCGCGGCGGCCCTCCGGGGTGATGCCGGGCAGGTCGCGGCCGTATGCATCGATGTTCTGGCCCAGCAGCGTCACCTCGCGGTAACCCCGGGCGGCCAGGCCCTCCATCTCCAGGCGGATGGCCTGGGGCAGGCGGCTCTGCTCGCGGCCCCGCACCGAAGGCACCACGCAGTAGGTGCAGCGCTCGTTGCAGCCGTAGATCACATTCACCCAGGCGCAGACGCTGGAGTCGCGCCTGGCGGTGGTGATGTCCTCGAGGATGTGGTGCTCCTCGGTGGCCACCACCTGCTGACCCTGCTCCACCCGGGCCAGCAGGGTGTCGAGCCGGTTGGCGTGCTGGGGCCCCATCACCAGATCCAGCTCGGGCACGCGCCGCAGCAGCGCCTCCCCCTCCTGCTGGGCGACGCAGCCGGCCACCACCAGGGTGAGACGGGGGTTGCTGCGTTTGCGCTGGGCCTGGCGCCCCAGGTAGCTGTAAACCTTCTGCTCGGCGTTGTCGCGGATGGTGCAGGTGTTGTAAAGCACCAGATCCGCCTCCAGCTCCGCCGGTGCCTCTCGGTAGCCCATCGCCTCCAGGATGCCGGCCATCCGCTCGGAATCGGCCTTGTTCATCTGGCAGCCGAAGGTCGTGATCCAGTAGCTGCCACGGCCTGGGGACGGCAGGTCGGCCGTGGTGGAGGTGGAGCTGAGCGTGGTGGCGGTCATCGCTTCAGTTTCGGCCATGGCCCGCCGGCTGGTGGCGTGCTGCCGCGCCAGTCGATCAGAGGTGCTCCATCACCGCCAGCTGTCCGCTGGTGCGGGCCAGCCGTCCTCCCAACTCATCGGAGAGAACCAGCAGCAGCTCGATCGCCGCTTCCGGATCCTCGTGGCGCAGGCTCTCGAAGTCTTCGCGCCGCAGCTCCAGGCACAGGCCCGCCTCATCGGCGACCACATCGGCGATGCGCGGACGGCCGCTGAGGAAGCTGACCTCCCCAAAACACATGCCGCTGGTGAAGGTCGCTACCCGCGACCACCGACGCTTCTCTCCCCCCAGATCCACGCTGACGGAGGTGGTGAAGCGGCCCGATTCCACGAAGTACATGGCGTTGCCATCGTCGCCGCGGCGGATCACCGTCTCGCCGGCGGCGAAACTGCGGGACCTGAGCCTGTCGACCAGGTGCTGCCGCTGGGAGGGTTTCAGGGCCTGCAGGATCGACTCCTGCCCTGGCGCGTCCCGATCCACGCCCGGAGCCACGGCATTCAGCAGCAGGGCTTCCGCCAGCTCCATCGCCTCGTCGAGATCATCCGCCTGTTGCAGCGCGGTGGGGCCCTCCCCGGCAGCCAGCCCCTGCAGCGGCGGCAGATGCAGCCCGCGCGAAATCACCAGCGCGATCCCCCGCTGCTCGATCCTGGCCAGCCCCCGTGCGAGCACCCCGAGAGCATGGGGGGAGATGTCCTGCACCTGCTGCAGGTCGAGCACCACCACCCGCGTGGTGGCCAGATCGGGCTCGAGGTTGGCGAGCAGCTTTTCAGTGGCGTAGAAGTCGAGCAGGCCCTGCACGTGCAGCACCCGCAGGCTCTGGCCGTGGTTGCGCAGCTGCACCGCTTCGCTGTTGGGCCGCCAGCGGCGCGACTGGCAGTGGTTGCCGGTGTAGGCGCGGCTGATGGCGCTGCGGTCAGAGGGGTTGCGGTTGTAGAGGTGCAGCCCCAGGGAGCGGGAGAGATTGCGGCAGGCGGCGACGCCGCGGACGCTGTTGCCGAAGCTGTCGAGCGGTGGGGAGTAGGTGGCGATGCCGAACTGCCCGGGCACCACCGCCAGCACGCCGCCGCCGACGCCGCTCTTGGCCGGCATGCCGACATCATGCAGCCACTGCCCAGCGAAGTCGTACATGCCGCAGGTGCCCATCAGGCTGAGCATCTGCACCGTCGCCTCGGCATCGAGCGGCCGCTCACCGGTGAGCGGATTGCGGCCCTGGCAGGCCAGGGTGGCGGCCATGACACCCAGATCGCGGCAGGTGACACGGATCGAGCACTGGCGGAAATACAGATCCAGACCTGGCTCCACATCGCCTTCGATCACATCGAAGTTGCGCAGCAGGTGGCTGATGGCTCGGTTGCGGTGGCCGGTATCCCGCTCCGAGGCGTAGACCTGCTGGTCGATGTCGAGGGGGCGGCCCGCCAGCTGCGAGAAGTACTCCAGCAGCAGCGCCTCTGCGCCGGGGCCTGCGAACTGCTGGATCTGGGCTGAGGTGGCGATCGCTCCGGCATTGATCATCGGATTGCGGGGGATGCCCGAGGCCGGATCGAGGCTGATGGCGTTGAAGGCCTCCCCGGAGGGCTCCACCCCCACCTTGCGTTGCATGTGCTCCAGGGACAGGCGCTGGAGTGCCAGCCCATAGGCGAAGGGTTTGGAGATGGACTGGATGGTGAAGGGTTTGTCGGTATCGCCGACGGCGTAGATGCGGCCGTCCGCCATGGCCAGGACGATGCCGAAATCCCTGGGATCCGCCTTGGCCAGCTCAGGGATGTAGTCGGCGACAGCCCCGTCCATGCAGCTCGCCAGGTCGCCGTGCAACGCCTTCAGCAGCTCCTCGATGGTGCTGGCCTGTTGGGTTGCGGGCATGGCGAATCCGTGGAGACGGCTGGACCCTGCCGGTCCGCCTGGGGCCGCACTGTCGCGGCTGCTACCGACACCCAGGGCAGCCACCCGGCGGATTCCATGCCAGCGTTGGCCTGCGAGTCGGTTACCGCCACCCCATGCGCTGCCGCCTGCATCGTTTCGCGCTCCGCAAGGCTGTACCGCTGGCGATCAGCCGCGGCGTCACCGACACGGTGGAACACCTGCTGTTCACCCTGGAGCATGGGGGCATCACAGGGTTCGGCGAGACAGGCGGGCTGGATACGGGGCACCGCCGATTCGAGACCGAGGCGATCGCGGCCGAACTGGAAGGGCTGCTGCCGCTGCTGGAGGCGCAGGAGCCCGAACCGCTGCAGCGGCTGGAGCCGCTGCTGGCTCCACTGTCGCCGCCGGCGCGCTGCGCCGTCGATCTGGCCCTGCTCGATTGGCAGGGCAAACGTCTCGGATTGCCGTTGCACCGCCTCTGGGGCCTCGATTCCGGACGGAGCGTCGCCACCAGCGTGACCCTCGGCCTGGGATCGCTGCCGGCGGTGATCGAGCGGCTCGAGCGCTGGTGGCAGCTGCTTCCAGCCACCCGGATCAAACTGAAGCTGGGAAGTCCCGATGGACTGGATCACGACCGGGCTTTGCTGGAGGCGGTGGCGACGGCGTTGGAGCAGCGTCGCCAGCAGCGCAGCGAAGCGATCGAGCTCCAGGTGGATGCCAACGGGGGCTGGGATGCCGATGCGGCCCTCGCCATGGTGGCTCCCCTTGCGGCGCATGGCGTGGTGCTGCTGGAGCAGCCCATGCCGGCCCGCGAGGATCCCGATGAGGACGCCGCCGGATTCGCGGCGCTCGATCTGGAGTGCCCGATCCCTCTGGTGGCCGATGAGAGCTGCTGGGATCTGGCCGATCTGGTGCGACTGGCGCCCTATGTCGACGGGGTGAACATCAAGCTGCTCAAGGCAGGCGGTCTCAGCCAGGCGTTGCTGATGGCCCGCGCTGCCCGCAGCCTCGCGCTCGATGTGATGGTGGGCTGCTACTCCGACAGCGCTCTGCTCAATGGCGCCGCCGCCCAGCTGCTGCCCCTGGTGCGCTGGCCCGATCTCGACAGCCACCTCAACCTGGTGAATGACCCCTTCGAAGGCCCATCGCTGGACGGGGATCACCTGCGCCCCGGATCCGGCGCCGGTCTGGGGGTGCGCCTCGCACCCGGTGAACTGGCGGCCACGGTCGCGGGGGAGAGCCGCTGATGCTGGAAGCCTCCATGCCGGTGGTGCTGTTGCAGCACGGCGGCCTCGACAACCTCACGGGCAAGACGGGGCTGGCGATGCTGCGTTATCGCCGGGGGCCGATCGTTGCGGTGATCGATCCGGCTCATGCCGGTGCGTCCCTTGCGGCGATCACCGGAATCCCCCGGTCTGTCCCGGTGGTGGCTGACATGGCCGCGGCCCTGTCCCTGGGCCCTGAGGCGATGGTGGTCGGCCTGGCACCCTCCGGCGGCCGCCTGCCTGCTGAGATGCACACTGACGTGCTGCGAGGCCTGGAGGCCGGGCTCAACCTGGCCAGCGGTCTCCATAGCCGCCTGGCGGATGACCCTGGCTTCGCCGCCGCGTGCACCGCCCCCGGGCAATGGATCTGGGATCTGCGGGTGGAACCGGAGGGGCTGGAGGTGGCGACCGGACGCTGCGCCTCGCTGCCCTGCCGGCGGATCTTGGCCGTGGGTTCCGACATGGCCGTGGGCAAGATGAGCGCCTGCCTGGAGCTGGCTGCTGCTGCGGCAGCCCAGGGGCTCGATGCACGCTTTGTCGGTACTGGTCAGGCCGGGATCCTGATCAGTGGCAGGGGTGTGGCGCTCGATGCCGTGCGGGTGGACTACGCCGCCGGCGCCGTGGAGGCCGCTGTGCTGCAGGCGGCGGAGGGTGCCGGAGCCGGGGCCCTATTGCTGGTGGAGGGGCAGGGCTCGCTCTGCCATCCGGGTTCAACGGCCACGCTGCCCCTGATCCGGGGGTGTCAGCCCACCGAGCTGCTGCTGGTCCATCGCGCTGGCCAGACCCATGTGCGCACCAGGCCAGGCGCCGCTGCTGTGGCGATTCCGCCATTGCAGGAGCTGATCGCAGCCCTGGAGGCGGTGGCGGCCCAGGGGCGCCCTGATGGGCGACGGCCGCGGGTGAAAGCGGTGGCGCTCAACACCGCCCAGCTCAGCCCTCAGGAGGCTGCGGTGGCTGTGGCGGCTGTCGCGGAGTGCACGGGCTTGCCCTGCTCCGATCCGGTGAGGGAGGGAGCGACAGCTCTGCTGCAGGGGCTGCTGGCCTGAGGCCTGCCGCAGCTGCTGATCGCGCGGCGCGCCTTCAGCGCGTCTTTGCCTGCGGGCAGCCAGACCTGCGGAGTTCGTTCCGCAGGTCTGGCTGCCGGGTGAAAGAAGGGCGAGCGAGGGGACTCGAACCCCCGAATGGTGGCGCCACAAGCCACTGCCTTAACCACTTGGCGACGCCCGCCGCACTCAGGGAACCTACATCAGGCGCGTCAGGGGGCGCATCCGGCTACGCCGATGCATTCCAGAGCCGTTTCAGTCCTGATTCACGGCGGCACTGGAACAGGCGCATTCCCCTGTTCTTTGCCAGTCTTGCCCGGTCAGCGTGGTTTCCGTTTGTCAGCCACCGGTCCCAACAGAACTCACCTGCTGCCGTGCGTCGCCCTGCTGGCCGGGCTGACGGCCGGACTGGCCTGCACCAATCCGGGCCCGCAGGCCTTCGAGGACTTCGCTGGCGGCCGCCTCAGCACCTTGCTGCGCCGGGAGCTCTGCCGCGGGGAAGCTCTGCCGATGATGCTGAGGCTGGTGATCGGTGATTGCCCTGCTCTCATCGCGTCTCAGCGCGGGACACTGGGGCGTCTGGCGCTGCTGCACAGCCGCCGCATGAATCTGGGCCTGGTCAGCCTCTACACCACAGAACTGGGTGGGCAGAGGCTGCTGGGCAGCTGGTCTCTGCCCCGCTACCGCTCGATCACCCTCGCTTTGGCCGGACAATTTGTCGTGGTTCACGCCTCCCAGAGCGGGCCCCAGGGTGAGGTCTCGCGTCAGGCCTGGCTGCCGGCCAAGAGCTGGTGAGGGCCGAGCAGCAGCTGCCGCCGTTGCGTCTGCCCCGGGCTCTGCTCGATCCGGCGCTGCCCGATCTGCCGACGGCGGATCACGAGGGGTTGGTGACCCTGTCGCTGCAACAGCGAGAGGGCCGTTTGATCGCCATTCAGCCCGCCGATCCCCGATCGCCGGCGCCACTGGCGATCACGCCACCGGTGGAGCCCCATGCCCACCTCGACAAGGTCTTCACAGCCGAGGCCTTCCCCAATCCGGAGGGCAGCTTCAGCGGGGCCTTTCGTGCCAACAGCCTTGAGCACCTCAGCCGCACCGCCGAGGCTGTTCTGCAGCGAGGCGAGCGGGCTCTGGAACTGGCCTGGCGCCATGGTCTGCGGGCTGTTCGCAGCCACATCGACAGCCTGGGCCCTGCGGCGGCCGCCAGCTGGGAGGCTCTCGAGACCCTGCGGCTCGGCTGGCGGGGTCGGATTGAACTGCAGTTGGTGGCCCTGGTGCCCATCAGCCACTGGCTCACGCCCGAAGGGGAGGCCCTGGCGCGGCGGGTGGCCGCCTCCGGGGGTGTTCTCGGCGGGGTGGTGGGGCCGCCCTTCGCCGCCTCCGGCAGCGACGGCCGTGCCCTGGCAAGGCTGCTGCAGCTGGCGAGCCGCTTCGGCGCTCCGGTCGATCTGCACATCGATGAGGCCAGCGAGCAGCCCGGCCGCGGCCTGCGGCTGCTGCTCGCCGAGCTGAGGCGACACCCACTGGAGCAGCCTCTGGTCTGCAGCCACGCCAGCAGCATGGCTCTGCTGCCGCCTGCCGCCTGCCGCCGCCTCGCCGAGACCCTGGCCGAGGCCGGGGTGGGGGTGGTGGCGCTGCCCACCACGAACCTCTGGTTGCTCGGCAAGCGATCCGCACACACCCCGCTGCTGCGCATCCAGGCGCCGCTGCAGCAGCTTCAGGCGGCAGGTGTGACGGTGGCGATCGGTGGGGACAACGTCCAGGATCCCTGGTACCCGGCAGGGGCCTTCGATCCGGTGGAGCTGGTGCGTCTGGCGGTGTTGCTCAGCCACTGCCAGCCCTGGCGGCGTCTCGGCCTGGCTCCCTTCACCAGTGCGGCCTCCAGATTGCTCGCGCTGCCCTGGGATGGGGTGCTGCGCCTCGGCGGTCCGGCCGATCTGCTGGTGCTGGGGGCCTCGAACTGGTCCGAGCTGCTCGCCCAGGCACCCCAGCGCCGGGTGCTGCGCGGTGGCTGCTGGTTGCCGCCTCCCGCGTCAGAAGCCCCTTCGCCCCTGCTGGCGACCCTGGCGGGCGGCGCGGCCTGAGGCAGTTCGAAGCCACAGCGGGCTCCGGGTTCCAGCCGTTCATCGAGACTGCCATCGGTCGTGGCGTTGGCCCCTCCGCTGCCGGCCCTTCTCCTGCCGTTGCCGTCCATGGCCATCCGCCGCCTGCCTGTCCTGCCACCGCCGGTTCCGGCGGAGCGGATCGAGACCCTGGCCATGGAGCTCCAGGATCTGGGGCCCCTGCGGCAGGCGGCGGAGCTGAAGCGGCTGTCGCAGGATTTCAACGATTACTCACCGCTGCTGCAGCCGCTGCTGGCCGACTGCTGCGCCCAGCTGGTGGTGCGGGCAGACACGGTCGAGCAGGTGCAGCGCATCGCTTCCGCCTGTGCCCATCTGGGTGTTCCCCTCACCCTGCGCGGATCGGGCACCGGCAATTACGGCCAGTGCGTGCCCCTGCGCGGAGGCCTGGTGCTCGATCTGAGCGGTCTGAAGCGCCTGCGCCATGTCGATCCCGTCAGTGGCGTCGTGACAGCCGAGGCAGGCATCACCCTGGTGGACCTGGATCGCCAGCTGGCCCCCCTGGGTCGCTGCCTCCGCCTGGCGCCGAGCACCTACCGCAGCTCCAGCCTGGGGGGCTTCGTGGCCGGAGGCTCCGGCGGCATCGGCTCCCTGCGCTGGGGTTTCCTGCGGGATCCCGGCAACCTGCTGGGTCTGGAGGTGGTCACCGTGGAGCCTGAATCCCGGCTGCTGCAGCTCGATGCCCTGGCCAGCGAACCGTTGAACCATGCCTACGGCACCAACGGCATCCTCACCGCGCTCACCCTGCCCACCTGCGAGGCGGTGGCCTGGCAGCAGCTGGTGGTGGGGTTCGACAGCTGGGACGGGGCCCTCGCCGCCCTGCTCGCCCTGGCGGCCAGCGCCATGCTGCTGAACAACGCGGCTCTGCTGGAGGCCCCGCTGCTGGCGGCGATGCCCTGGCCCCAGGACTGTGCGCCGCCAAGGCCTGGAGAGCATCGGCTGCTGCTGCTGGCCGCGCCGGACACGCTGGGGCTGTTGCCGGCCTGGCTGGCTGCCCGGGGCGGAAACCTGCTGTGGTCGGAGCCGCAGGGCGGCGGCAGGGGCTTGCCGCTGCGTGAGCTCTGCTGGAACCACACCACGCTCCACTGGCGCAGCTCCCATCCCGACTGGACCTATCTGCAGATGCTGCTGCCGGATGATCCCCGGCCTGCTCTGGAGGCGCTTCACCGCCGCTGGGGCGATGGGCTGCTCTGGCACCTGGAGCTGGTGCGGAATCTGGGCGCGCCCCGGGTTGCGGCCCTGCCGCTGCTGCGCTTCGACGACGGTCCGGCCCTGGAGGCCTTGATCGCCCACTGCCGCGAGCTCGGGATCCTGGTGTTTGATCCCCATGAGATCAGCGTCGAGGACGGCGGCATGGGGCAGGTGGATCCCGCCCAGGTGGCGGCCAAGGCCACGCACGATCCCGCCGGGCTGCTCAATCCGGGCAAGCTCAGGGGCTGGCTTGAGCGTGAGGGATCGGCCGGGTTGGGCGCCTGAGCGGCTGTTTCAGCCGCAGCCCAGGCTCAGGCGGGTCTCGATCCCGGTGATCGGGTTGGTGCCGGTGGCGTCCCGGCAGAGGGCGCGGATGTCGTCGCGATCCAGCAGCGCATCGCTGAAATCGGCGCCATCGACGCTGGCGCCGCGGAAGCTGCTGCCGGAGGCGATCACACCCCGCAGCAGCGCTCCGCGGAAGTCGGCGCCGGCGAAATCCACCTTGTCCATCAGCACATCGCTGAGATCGGCGCCGCGGAAATCCGCCTCCGGAAAGGCTCCCTGGGTGAGGATCGCTCCGCGCAGATCCGCGCCCTGGAAGCGGGCGCGTCGTCCCTGGGCACCGGCGAAGGAGGTGTTCGCCAGATCCTGGCCGCTGAAATCCTTCTCGTTCTGGTTGGTGAGGGTGTAATCCACTCCGCTGAATTCGGCCCGCAGCGGAGCCGGCAGCAGCATCTGGACCGGCAGCAGCACCAGCAGCAGGGCCAGAACCAGCTGCAGCGCGATGTCCCGCAGTGGCCTTTGGCGGTGGCAGGGGTGGGCCATGGGCGCCGTGCGGGGAACACCTCCAGCCTGGTCCCGCAGATCCGGTTTGGCCAGCGCGCCTCCAGCGCAGGGTTCAGACCTCGGCATCCAGCCTCGGGATCACCTCTCCCAGCAGATGCAGGGAGCCGGCGATCACGGGCAGGTCTCCCTCTGCAGCGGTCAGCCAGGCGAGATCGGCCTCCAGGCCCTGGCTGACCCGGAGCCCTGGGGCCAGATCAGGCAGCCGCTCCGCCAGCTCGTGAACCTGCCAGCAGCGATGGCCCGGAATCGCGGCGATGCGCGCCTCATCGCCAGGTTGCAGCAGTGCGGCGAGCATCTCCGGGGCCTGTTTGTGCCGCTGGATCCCCAGCAGCCAGCGGCGTGGCCCGGGACTTGCCTCCGGTTCCCGCTGCTGCAGTTCCGCCGCCAGGGCCATGGCCGCCGGAGGGTTGTGGGCTCCATCGAGCAGCAGCGGCCTGCCGCGCCAGCGGCGATGCTCCAGTCTCCCGGGCCAACGGGCCTGGGCCAGCCCGTGCTGAATGGCCGTCTCATCCAGCGCCCAGCCGCGCTGGGCCAGAGCCCGGGCCATGGCCGCCGCCACAGCACCGTTGGCGCGCTGCCAATGGCCGGCCAGGCCCAGGTGCGGTCCGCCATCCTGGGGAGAAGGCAGCGGTTCCAGCCAGCGCAGGTGGCAGTCGCGCTGCCGGGCCTCCTGCTCCAGGACGGCCGCCACGGCCTCCTCCTGGGGCGCACTGAACACGGTGGCGCCGGTGCTCATCACCCCTGCTTTTTCATGGGCGATCAGGGAGAGGGTGTCCCCCAGATGCTCCCGATGGTCGAGGCCGATGCTGGCCATGCCGATCACCGGCCGTTCCGGATGGGCCGTGGTGGCATCCAGGCGCCCCCCAAGCCCCACCTCGAGGATCACCAGGTCGATGTCGCTGGCGGCGAAGCGGTCGAACGCTGCCGCCGTCAGCAGCTCGAAGGGGGTGAGATCGTGACGCCTGCCGATCGGCTGCCAGCGCTGCAGGTCGGCACGCAGCTGATCGGCTGTGATCCAGGCATCGTGGATCTGGATCCGTTCGCACCAGCTCACCAGATGCGGTGAGCGGTAGCTGGCCACCCGCAGGCCGGCGCCGCGCAGGATGGCGTGCAGGAAGGTGCAGATCGAGCCCTTGCCGTTGGTGCCGGCCACCTGCACGGCCTTGAAACGCCGTTGCGGGTCTCCCCCCTCCGCCAGGGCTGCCTGCAGGCGGTGCAGCCCCAGATCCACGCCTCGCCGCTGAAACGGCTCCAGCAGATCGCCCAGATCCACCGGTGGCGGCAGGTTCAGCTGCGCTTGCACCTCAGCGGAAGCGATCCAGGGCCAGCCCCAGGCGTTTCACTAGGGTGCGCAGGTGGCGTGGCCGGATCACCAGGGGCGGCACGATGCGCACCACCTGGGGGCCGGCGGGCACCAGCAGCAACCCTTCCTCCATGGCGGCCTTGACGACGTCCGGTGCCGATGGCCCCCCATCGCGGAGCACGATGCCCCGCAGCAGGCCCCAGCCGCGGATCTCCTCGATCCTGCCTGGATGGCGTTCTGACAGTTCCGCGAGCAGAACGTCCAGCTTCTCGCCCATGGCGCTCACATGGGCCAGCAACCCACGCCGCTCGATCTCCTCGATCACGGTCAGCCCGGCGCGGCAGGCGAGGGGATTGCCTCCGAAGGTGCTGGCGTGCTCGCCGGGTCGCAGGTGGTCCACGGCGTCCTTGACCGCCAGGGCGCCGATCGGAACGCCCCCGCCCAGCCCCTTGGCCAGGGTGAGGGCATCGGGTTCGACCCCCAGCTTCTCGTAGCCCCACCAGCTGCCGCTGCGGCCGACGCCGATCTGCACTTCATCGAAGATCAGCAGGATGCCGCGCTCGTCGCAGAGCTGGCGGACCCGCCGGAAGAAGGCCGGGTCCCCGGGAATCACACCGCCCTCGCCCTGCAGCGGTTCAAGCAGCACGGCGGCGACGGCCGGACCCTGGGCTTCGCACTGCGTCAGCAGGGCTTCAAAGGCGGCGGTGTCGTTGTAGGGGAAGTAACGGAAGCCTTCCACCATCGGCTCGAAGCCCTGGTGATACCTGGGCTGCCCTGTCGCCGTCACGGCAGCAAGGGTGCGGCCGTGGAAGCTGCCCTGGGCCGTGAGGATCAGCGGCCGCTCGATGCCGCGCACCACATGGCCGTGCTTGCGGGCGAGCTTGATGGCGGCTTCATTGGCCTCGGCGCCGGAATTGCAGAAGAACACCTTGTCGGTGCAGCTGCGGGCCGTGATCGCTGCTGCCAGCTGCTCCTGCTCGGGGATCCGGTAAAGGTTGGAGACATGCTGCAGCCGGCCGAGTTGGCGGCTCAGACGCTGGCGCAGCACCCTGTCGCTGTGGCCCAGGGTGCACACGGCGATGCCGGCCACGGCATCGAGATAGCGGCGGCCATCGCTGGCCTTGATCCACACCCCTTTGCCGCGCACGGGCTCGAGCGGAAACCGCCCGTAGGTGTTCATCACCGAGGAGATGGGAGCGGTGGGACTCGAACCCACATGCCCGAGGGCGCTCGATTTTGAGTCGAGTCCGTCTACCAATTCCGGCACGCTCCCACTGGCGCGACTTTATCGAGCGGCCGGTTCCGGGCGTGATGCCCAGGCGGCTGCGGCTCAGGCAGGCTCGTCGAGGAGGCGGCGGATGCGGGCTCCGGCGGCGTTGAGCTTGCCTTCGAGGTCGGCATAGCCCCGATCGAGGAACTCCAGGCCGCGCACGGTGGTGGTGCCTTCGGCCGCCAGCCCGGCCAGCACCATGGCGGCGGCGGCGCGCAGATCGGTGCCCTGAACAGGAGCACCGCTGAGCCTGGCCACCCCTTCGACGAAGGCGGTGTTGCCCTGCATCCGGATCGAGGCGCCCATTCGCTGCAGCTCGGCCACATGCTGCAGACGGTTCTCGAAGATCGTCTCCACCACCATGCTGCTCCCCTCGGCGGTGGCCAGCAGGCTCATGAAGGGGGCCTGCAGATCGGTGGGGAAGCCTGGAAAGGGCTGGGTGCGCAGGTCGACGGCGCGGATCTCGCGGGCATCGATGATCATCCCGTCGCCATCGATCTGAAGCTGGCAGCCGGCCTCTTCGAGCTTGGTGAGCACTGCGCCCAGATGCTCGGGAATCACCGGTGCCACCCGCAGGCGTGAACGGGTGATGGCGGCAGCCAATAGAAAGGTGCCGGCTTCGATGCGATCCGGGATCACGTTGTAGTCGGCGCCGTGGAGGCGCTCGACGCCCTCGATGGTGATCGTGGGTGTCCCTGCCCCCTGAATCCTGGCGCCCATGGCGATCAGCAGATTCGCCAGATCGCTCACTTCGGGCTCGAGGGCGGCGTTGTCGATGGTGGTCACCCCCTCCGCGAGGGCGGCCGCCATCATCAGGGTCTCGGTGGCGCCGACGCTGGGACAGTCGAGGTGGATGCCGGCACCCCGCAGGCGTCCGCCACTGCCGGGGACCACTGCCGTGACCACACCGTGCTCAATCGTGACCTGAGCACCGAGGGCCTTGAGCCCTTTGACGTGCTCCACCACTGGGCGGGTGCCGATCTGACAGCCGCCCGGCAGGGGGATCTGGGCCACACCGCAGCGAGCCAGAAGGGGGCCGATGCAGAAGAAGCTGGCGCGGAGCGTGTTCACCAGCTCATAGGGAGGTGCCGTGCGCTGAATGCTGTCTCCATCCAGCCACAGCGATTGACCCTCCCGGCGCACCCCGACGCCGAGGGAGGCCAGGATCTCACCCATCGCGGCGATGTCCGTGAGGGGGGGCACATTGCTGAGGAAGAGCGGCTCCCTGGTCAGCAGGCAGGCAGCCATCAGCACCAGCGCCGAATTCTTGGCCCCGCTGACGCGGATCTCGCCAGAGAGACGGGTGCGGCCCGTGATCTCCAGACGCGGTTGCCCCAGTGGCTTGCTGGCTGCCGTTTCGATGACGGGCATGACGGGCTCCACGGTGCTGCTGGTCCCCAGACCGTGTCCGTCGCGACCTGATCCGTCGCGAACAGATCCGTCGGAAACAGTGGAACTCTGCAGAGCGGTGTGGGTGGGGGTGGCCAGGCTGGTCATGGAGCGGCAGCCCCCCCAAGCGCGTATTGCTGCGGAATCTTGACAACGAATCGCGACCCTGTCTAGGCGTCCGCCGTCTGAAGTGTCTCGCCGGAGAGCCGTTTTGATCGTCGCGGGATGCGGGATCCTGCGGGCTGGGAAGTCCCAGCGCAGGGTGAGGGCCGAGTACGGCGATGAGCTAAGGTTCGGCAGTCACGGGACAGGTCCCGATGGCACGCCAGCGGATGTGGCGGAATTGGTAGACGCGCTAGTTTCAGGTACTAGTGGCAGCAATGTCGTGGGAGTTCAAGTCTCCCCATCCGCATCAAAATCCATGATCGTTCTCAAGATCACCAACGCTTCAGAGGTCGTGGCCTCAAAGGTGGGAAAACTGCTGGAGAGTCTCACCCCTGATGCTCTCGATCAGTCGATGGTGGAGGACGTTCTGATTCAGAAGCTGGTCGAGCAATTGCAGCAGGAAGGCCTCAAGGGCGAGGTGGCTGCTGTGCAGGGGCTCGATCTTCAGAACAAGGAGTTGACCCTGCGCGATCGGTGCCACGTGCGCATTCAGCGCAGTTTCTGATCGTTCCCCGCCGCTCTCCGAGGTCTCTGAGGCGCGATACCCCCCCTGGCCCGATGCAGGACTCCGATCCGGAGCTGATCAGCAGCCGCCGCAACCCACTGATCAGGCACCTGCGTGAGCTGCACGAAGCCCGCGGCCGCCGTGAGCAGGGAAGGTTGCTGCTGGAGGGTCGCCATCTGCTGGAGGAGGCCCTGCGGCTTGGGCTCCAACCCGATCGCGTGCTGGCCACCCCTGCCTGGATCGCGGCCCATCAGGACCTGTGGCAGGCGCTTCCCGGCGGCACCCGCCGCCAGCCTGTGGCTGAGGAGGCGCTGCAGCAGGCCGCCAGCACGCAACAACCCGATGGCGTGCTGGCCACCCTGGTGCCGCCGCAGCCGCCGCAGGTGCATCAGCCCAGCTTTGTGCTGGCCCTCGATCGCCTGCAGGATCCCGGCAATCTGGGCACCCTCCTGCGCACGGCTCTGGCTGCCGGTGTGGAGGAGGTGTGGCTGGCGGATGGGGCCGATCCCCATGCGCCCAAGGTGCTGCGGGCCTCCAGTGGCGCTGCCCTGGCGCTGCCGCTGCGTCGTCTGTCGGGCGAGGCGTTGCCGGCGGCGCTGGAGGCGGCCGCCGCTTCCGGGCTGCGGCTGGTGGCCACCGTGGTGGCCCAGGGGCGTCCCTACTGGGAGCTGGACTGGCGCCAGCCCACCCTGGTGCTGCTCGGCAATGAGGGCGCCGGTCTGGCGCCGCAGCTCTGTGATCTGGCGGCAGAGCGGGTCACCATTCCCCACAGCCCGGCGGTGGAATCCCTGAACGTGGCGGTGGCCGCCGCTCCGTTGCTGCTGGAGCGGTGGCGGCAGAGCGCGATCCCGTCAGGGGGGAGAATGCCCCCCATTCCGCGCAGCAGCTCCCTGTGACCGCAGCTTCTGGCCGTTCCGATGGTTCCGCCGGGGCCCAAGGCCCCTTCGATTTCGACCTGATCGTGATCGGCGCCGGTTATGGCGGTTTCGATGCCGCCAAGCATGCGGCGGAGCACGGCCTTCGCGTCGCGATCATCGAAAGCCGCGACATGGGCGGCACCTGCGTCAACCGCGGCTGTGTGCCCTCCAAGGCGCTGCTGGCCGCCAGCGGCCGGGTGCGGGAACTGGCCGACGCCGAGCACCTGGCTGGTTTCGGGATTCACGCCGCGCCGGTGCGTTTCGAGCGCCAGAAGATCGCCGATCACGCCGCCCAGCTGGTGGCGACGATCAGAACCAATCTCACCAAGACCCTGGAGCGCGCCGGCGCCACGATCCTGCGCGGCAAGGGGCGCCTGGCGGGCCCCCAGCAGGTGATCGTGCGCGAGAGCGGCAGCGGTGTGGAGCGCACCTATGCAGCCCGCGACGTGATCCTCGCCACGGGCTCCGATCCCTTCGTGCCTCCGGGCATCGAGACCGATGGGCGCACCGTGTTCACCAGCGATGAGGCGATCAACCTGGAGTGGCTGCCGCGCTGGATCACGATCATCGGCAGTGGCTACATCGGCCTGGAATTCGCCGATGTGTACACGGCCCTGGGCTGTGAGGTGACGATGATCGAGGCCCTGGATCGTGTGATGCCCACCTTCGACCCCGACATCGCCAAGATCGCCGCCCGCCACCTGATCGATGGCCGCGACATCGATGCCCGCTCCGGGGTGCTGGCCAAGGCGATCACCCCCGGCTGCCCGGTGAAGATCGAGCTGGTGGACATGAAGACCCGCGAGCCCGTCGAGACCCTGGAGGTGGATGCAGTGCTGGTGGCCACGGGCCGGGTGCCGGTGAGCGCCGATCTCAATCTCGCCGCCGTCGGCGTCACCACCCAGCGCGGCTTCGTGCCGGTGGATGACACGATGCGGGTGCTGGCCAGCCATGAGCCCGGCGCCCCTGCCGTGCCCCACCTGTGGGCCGTGGGCGATGTGACCGGCAAGATGATGCTCGCCCACACGGCCGCCGCTCAGGGCACCGTCGCGGTGGACAACATCCTCGGCCATCCACGCCGCATCGATTACCGCTCGATTCCTGCCGCCACCTTCACCCATCCCGAGATCAGTTCGGTGGGGCTGAGCGAGGCGGAGGCGAAGGATCTGGCGGCAGCCGATGGCTTCGAGCTGGGCAGTGTGCGCAGCTATTTCAAGGCCAATTCCAAGGCGCTCGCCGAGCTGGAAAGCGATGGGCTGATGAAGCTGCTGTTCCGCCGCGATACCGGCGAAGTGCTGGGGGCCCACATTTATGGATTGCATGCCGCCGATCTGATCCAGGAGGTGGCCAATGCGGTGGCCCGCCGTCAGAGCGTGCTGCAGCTGGTGAATGAGGTGCACACCCATCCCACCCTCAGCGAGGTGGTGGAGGTGGCCTACAAGCAGGCGGCCATGGCCGTGGGCACCGCCGTCAAGGGAGCCGCCTGAGATGCGCATCCGCCGCCGGCCGCCCAACCCCAAGGTGAAGGTGGCCCATCTGGAGTACGCCATCCCCCATCCGGATGCAGCCCCGCAGCACATCCTCGAGGAGATCGTCTGGGAGAAGGATCGGGAGATCCACAGCGCCCGTGAGCGGCTGCCGCTGCAGAAGCTGCAGGCCCAGCTGGTGGGCCTGCCGGCCACCCGGGATTTCATCGCTGCCCTGAAGGCCAGTTGCCGCAAGCCGGCGGTGATCGCCGAGGTGAAGAAGGCCAGCCCCAGCAAGGGTGTGATCCGCGAGGACTTCGACCCGGTGGCGATCGCACGCGGCTATGCCGCCGGAGGAGCCGCCTGCCTGTCGGTGCTCACCGATCGCCGTTTCTTCCAGGGCGGCTTCGAGGTGCTGGTGGAAGTGCGCCAGGCGGTGGAGCTGCCGCTGCTGTGCAAGGACTTCATCCTCAGCCCCTACCAGCTGCATCAGGCCCGGGTGGCCGGTGCCGATGCGGCGTTGCTGATCGCCGCCATCCTCACCGATCAGGACATGACCTACCTGCACAAGGTGGCCCGCAGCCTGGGGCTTGCGGTGCTGATCGAGGTGCACGACGAGGAGGAGCTGGAGCGGGTGCTGGCGATCGAAGGGCTCATCGCGCCGGGGGCGGGCAGCCTGATCGGCATCAACAACCGCGATCTGGCCAGTTTCACGGTGGATCTGGCCACCACCGAGCGGCTGATGCAGCGGTTCGGATCCGCCATCCAAGAGCGGGGCTGCCTGCTGGTGAGCGAATCGGGCCTGTTCGTGCGCGATGACCTCGATCGGGTGATGAGCGCCGGTGCCGATGCGGTGCTGGTGGGTGAGGCGCTGATGCGCCAGAGCGATGTCACCGCGGCCCTGGAGACGCTGATCGGGGGGTGAGCGGTAGTCCGCTTTCTGTCGTCGTTGCTCATGAGGGCCAGCCAAGGCCCATGCTGCGGACTTTGGCGGTATCGAGAATCTGCTCAAGGCTGCCGCAGGTGTTTGCGTAGAGCGGCGCATACTGCCCTTGGGGATCTGCGATCTGGCTCATGCCGCCCAGAAATGCCGAGGTGCGATTCTGTTGGTTTGGATGAATATCTGAGCCGGAATTGTTCGAGATCTGCGCCATCATCTGAAACGCCTCCTGAGCCTCGTCTGAGGTGATCAA
Organism: Synechococcus sp. ELA057; assembly: GCA_037144195.1. GTDB lineage: Bacteria > Cyanobacteriota > Cyanobacteriia > PCC-6307 > Cyanobiaceae > Cyanobium. The sequence goes on along the minus strand of JBAWXG010000040.1, from coordinate 3,412 downwards.
CTTGTTGTTCAGGTAATAGCCAAAGACAACTCCAGCGAAGCAATCGGCGAGAATTTCCTGTTCTGTTTGTGATACATTTAGGTTGCTGAGGAATGCAATGTGGTGCCCCCATTCGTGTGCCAGTGCCGCCTCGATCTCCACAGGATGCTCGTAGTAGATCTGCCCATCAGTGTAGTCAACCTTGATTGTTTGGCAGTCGGACTTATACAATCCAATCGACGGTGTCTTGATGCAGTCGTTTTGGCCGTTGATTAAGACTGTGGGCAGCACGCTGCGTGCCGAGACTTTGCGGGCAGCGACAAGCTGAATGCGAGCCAGGGTGCCGCTCAACTTGCGCAGATTTTCCAGGCCGCTATCCAGTTGTTGCAGCTGAGGCCAGGGTGATGGGTATGTGGTGACGTGATTCTGCATGGCCAATGCAGGATCACTTGTGGTGTTCAAAGGGCTTGGGGATTTCGTGGTGCTGTTCTGTTCGGCTGCAGGTGTCTCTTGTTGATTTAGATTCGCTTGAAGGGCTGGTGTGCATCCACCAATAACCGCTAGCAATGATGCGATCAAGCTCCTTGAAAGCCAGGCGCTGATGCTGTGGTTTTTCATCATGATTCAGTAGGTCCAGCCAACGTGGCGACATTCTCCAAATTGAGCGCAAATTACCACCGGAAAAGGCGGTTGATAAATGTTGAATCCACTGCTTTCTGCGCAAGCCCATTGTTCATATCCGCTAACCGTCCGTCCCATGTAAATTGGATTCATAACGGTACGTCCTAACTGCATGCATTCTACGCTAGCCATAAAGTTATAGGCTCTTGCCGGGGTGCCTGCCATGGCCGTGAGTGATGCAATTAGCGCTATTGGGCCCAGCTTTGAAATTGCCTTCAGTGGATTCTTTGTGGTTCGCATGGTTTGAAGAGGATTTTGCAGGGCATCGCCTGCGGGCACCCTCTTCTCGTTCTGTAGGTGACGGAGTGATTCCAGATTCCTTTGGTAAGGCTTACCATTGAACGTCAGCCATAGCTGTGGTGGCGCTGGCCACTTGAGCAATCTCGATCTGGTGCTGACCCCAGGGGAATGGCGGGAGTTTCTTGCTTGCGGGCCATTGCGGATCAATCCCGCTTCGCAATGGCCTGGCATTGCGGAGCGGGATTGCCGCTGGCTCTTGATTATGGAGGATTGATGGATTGTTGGTTGGTGCTCAAGGGCCTGGGAAGAGCCTCTGGCGGAGCTGATTGGCAAGCGATGGATTGTTGATCGCCCATTGCTCCAGCCCCCGGCTCTTGAGATAGGCCTGCCATTGTTCCTCCTTGTTGATGGTGGGTTGGACAACTGGCGTGGTGTTGAGGAGCTGATCGGGCAACGCTGCTGCCCTGGACCCATGGGTGTGCGGGGGAACGGCTGCGGGAGTGCCGGCTGTGGTGGTGCCAGGGGCTGGAGCCGATGGGCTGGTGCCGATCTGCTCCGGCAGGCTGGGGTTGGTGGTCTGCCCGGAGGGGCTTGTCAGGGCGGCCCGCAGGTCATCGAGCGAGCGCGTCTGTCCCATGGCCAGACCGGTGAACATGGGCAATTCCATCTTCAGCCGATTGGCTGGCTTGGGATTGATGAACCGGAAGCTGATGGTGGTCTTTTTGCCGTCCTGGTTGTAACCCACCACATTGAAGAACAGATCGGCGGTCTTACCGGCCTTGGATCCGGCGATACCACCGCCGATCAGGCCACCGAGCAACCCGATCGGTCCGAGCAGCAGGCCACCCCCAAGGGCGCCGAGGGTTGCGGCCCCAAGCGCACCGGCTGTACCGGCGCCGGCGTTGTAGCTCTCCTCACCTCCTGTGAACCATTGGGCAATCCGAGGTGTGGGAAGAAATCCAGCAGGAGAGGAGATGCCGTTCGCATCCAGACTGATGCTGCATGCAGTGTCACCGCAAAGAGCCTCGTAGGTGGAGGCGAAGGATGGCAGAGGAAGCGAGGCCATGATCAAGCCGATGACCATCGAACGCTTCTGGATTGGAAGGCGTCGCATGAATTGTTACGCAAAGAGATGTTTTGGGTAGACCTTGCTTGTTGGCGCTGGAGCCTTAATCTCTGCTCTGGGGAGTTGCATCGCAGCGGTAAAACGTTGCTGATTTTCCCTGCGCAATCACATTCTGCGTCTGGCAGAAGTAATTGCGAGAGTAATTAGAGTAGAGAAAATTGCTGCCTGTCTGCTCTGTGCTGTAGCCGATGCCTAGAAATTGCTGAACGCAGATCAGGGTTGTGCACACAAAGCTCATGGTTCAGGTCATGAATGATGGGCTGATCAGAAGCACATCACGGAATAGCCCGTCGACATGCAGGTGGTGGTTCCGTAGTTGTCGGTGTAGGAGCCCACATTGCCCATTCCCCAGCCATAGCCGGAATAGCCACCGGGGCCGGTGACCATCACGTTGCTGCTGTAGGGGGAGCTGTAGCCGTAGTAGCTCCAGGGGGAGGCCTGAGCGGCGCTGCCCATGCCCAGCAGGGTGAGGGGGGCGGCGGCGAGGAGCGTGAGGAATGCCTTGCGCATGATCGGGGTGTGTGGTGGAGGTGTCCCTCCGGACACCCCCTTCTCGTTTCAGGCTCCCGAGGGTGATTCCATGTCGGATCCAAGAAGGGATTCCAGTGGTGGGGCTCCAAGGAAATGCCCCCGGTACCGACGGCACCGGGGGCTGGATGACATCTCGGAATCGTTGAGAGCGCTCAGCAGCACAGCCAGATCGGGCGGCCCAGGTAGTCCTGGCCGATCTGCTGGCAGCGCAGGGGATTGGGTGCCACAAAGGCGGCCACCTGGAAGCAGTTTTGCTGGGCGCCTGCAGGGCGGGGCATCGCCACGAGCGTGGCGGCCGATGTGCCGATCAGGAGAGCCCCCAGGAGCGGCCCAGGCCTTGTACGCTTTGACGTACGCAGCCGGAGGGAGCATGACCAGCGTTTCGGCTACCGAAGCCCGTAGGCGTCTCTACGCCCTGATCGATGAGGTGGGCCAGTCTCACGAAGCCGTGCAGATCACCGGCAAGCGCGGCAATGCCGTGCTGTTGTCCGAGGACGATTGGCGCGCCATCCAGGAGACGCTGCATCTGGTGTCGATTCCCGGCATGCGCGAATCGATCCTTGAAGGCATGGCTGCGGATGTCTCCGATCTGAGCCCCGAACTGCTCTGGTGATCTGGACGCTGCTGTTCACCAGGCAGGCCCAGAAGGATGCCCGCAAGCTCGCCTCCGCCTCACCAGCTCTGAAGGCCAGAGCCCAGCAACTGTTGGATCTTCTGTCGCGCGACCCCTACGAACAGCCACCGCCCTACGAGGCTCTTGTGGGAGATCTACGGGGAGCCTGCTCCAGACGCATCAACATTCAGCACCGGCTGGTGTACCAGGTGCTTGAGGAGCAGCGGATCGTGAAGGTGCTG
>JBAWXG010000039.1:0-24248 GCA_037144195.1 Synechococcus sp. ELA057 | reverse complement strand
GAGTGGGTCTCCACCTTGCCGCTCTGGCGGCGCTTGCTGGCGATGGTCAACTGGCGACCCGTTTTCGACATCGAGCAGCGGACGAGGCAGCTCGAGAACGAGATCGCTCAGCTCGACACCGAGATCGCTCAGCTCGACACCGAGATCGCGCAGATCAAGACCGAGAACAAGAGGCTCGCCGCGCTCGAGTTGCGCATGGATGTCTTGTTGCGCAATGCCGATTCCTCCTCGCAGACACCGCCCGCAACCGGCTCCAGCTGAGTGAAGCCCTGGCGATGCTGATCGAGGAGCTCAGGTTGCCTCAGGGTTGACGCTGCCCCGTGCTGCAGCCTTGCGCCCCCATCACAGAATCTGATCGAGAAAGCGCCGGCTGCGCTCCTGGCTCGGGCGGGTGAAGAACACCTCCGGCGGCGCCTCCTCCACTACCTCTCCCCCATCCATCAGCACCACCCGGTGGGCCACCTCGCGCGCGAAGCGCACCTCATGGGTCACCACCACCATGGTGATGTGCTCGGAGGCCAGCTGGCGCATCACATCGAGCACTTCCCGCACCATCTCCGGATCCAGGGCGCTGGTTGGTTCATCGAACAGCAGGATGCGCGGCTCCATGCACAGGGCGCGGGCGATCGCCACCCGCTGCTGCTGGCCGCCTGAGAGCTGGCCGGGATACTTGCCCGCCTGCTCGGCGATGCCCACCCGCTCGAGCAGCGCCATCGCCTGGCGCTCCACCTCGGCCCGCCGCCGCTGGCGCACCAGCACCGGCGCCAGGGTGAGGTTCTCCAGCACGCTCAGATGGGGGAACAGATTGAACTGCTGGAACACCATCCCCACCTCCCTGCGGATGGCATCGATCTGGCGCAGATCGTTCGAGAGGGTGATGCCATCGATCGTGATCCTGCCCTGCTGAAACTCCTCCAGGGCGTTGAAGGTGCGCAGGAAGGTGCTCTTCCCCGAACCCGATGGCCCCATGATCACCACCACCTCGCCGCGCCACACCTGCAGGCTGGCGCCACGCAGGGCATGGAATCCGTTGGGATACCACTTCTGAACCTGCTGCGCATCGATCATTAGATCGCGCTCGCCTGTCGGGGAGTTGGTCATGGGAATCGCGCAGGGGACGACGGTCGGGAGGCGAGACGCTGCTCCAGGGCCCGGCTGGCCAGACCGAGGGAAACGCAGCAGATCCAGTACAGCAACGCCAGGGTGAGATACATCTCGGTGCTGTTCCCGAGAAAACGGGGATTGGCCATGATGCTGCGCGCCATCCCCAGCAGATCGAGCAGGCCGATCAGCGACAACAGCGTGGTGTCCTGCAGCAGGGCGATCAGCTGGCCCATCAACGCCGGCAGGGCGATGCGCAGCGCCTGGGGGATGACCACATGGATCAGGGTCTGGGGCAGGCTCAGCCCCAGCGTGCGTGCCGCTTCGCTCTGGCCGCGGGGCACGCCGGCCAGGCCGGCACGCACCGCCTCGGCCAGATAGGCGGCGGCGAACAGGGTGAGCACCCAGGCCGCCCGCCACACCCGATCGGGATTCATGCCGCCAGGCAGCACAAAGCCGAGGATGTTCTGCCCCACGAACAGCAGCGTGATCAGCGGCGCCGCTCGGATGAACTCGATGTAGGCCACCGAGCCCCAGCGCAGCAGCGGCAGGCTGCTGCGGCGCCCCAGGGCCAGCAGGATCCCCAGCGGGAAGCTCAGGGCCATCGCGAAGCTGGCCATCAGCAGGGTGAGCAGCAGCCCGCCCCAGTCGGAGGGAGCCACCGGCGCCAGCCCCAGCCCGCCGCCGATCAGCCACAGGCCCACCACGTAGAGCAGGGGCCACAGGGCCGGCACCAGCCTGCGCTTGTCTGCCGGCCTGCCGGCGCAGAAGCGGGCCGCCCCGGTGCGCAGCAGGATCAGCAAGGTGGTGAGCCCCCACCAGCCGATCTGCACGGGCAGGGGCTGATCCAGGGCCCGCGGCAGCAGCAGCGCCAGCAGCGCCAGCACCACCACCGCCACCCGGTCGCTGCGGGGCCACAGGGGCACCAGGCCGCGGCGATCCGGGCGCGGCGTGGCCCGCAGCACCCCCCAGCTCAGGCCGGCCTGGGCCGCCAGCAGGATCGCCAGCAGCCACAGCCGCCATTGCTGCTCCGGCGGGTAGCGCCCCACCAGCAGCAGGGCGCTGTTGAGCTGCACCACGGCCCAGTCGGCATGGTGCAACGCCCATCCCACCACCAGCTGCAGCAGCCAGCCCAGCAGCGCCAGCAGCGCCACGGTGAGCGCCCCATCCGCCGGCGTGGCGAACAGTGCCTGGCGCAGGCGCCGCAGCCGCAGCCAGGGCGGCAGGCTGCGGGCTGGCTCGTCGGAGGGCGGTGTCGCGGCGGTCATCTCAGCGCTCCTGCAGCTGCACCAGCCGGTTGATCCCATTCATCAGCAGTGAGATCACAAGATCGATGCCCAGATAGGCCGCCAGCAGCACCAGAAACACCTCCACCGCCCGGCCGGTCTGGTTGAGGGTGGTCTCCGCCACGGCGTAGAGGTCGGAGAAACCGCAGGCCAGGGCCAGGGAGGAGGCCTTGGCCAGGCTGATGTACTGATTGGTGAGCGACGGAACGATCACCCGCAGGGCCTGGGGCAGCACGATGTGGCGCAACGTGGCCCCCCAGTGCAGCCCCAGGGAGGAGGCGGCTTCCCATTGCCCCCGGGGCACCGAGGCGATGCCGCCCCGCACCACCTCGGCGATGAAGGCGGCGAAATGGGTGATCAGGCCCGTGAGCAGCGCCGCGAATTCCACCGAGATCTGCAGTGGTGCCTGCCAGATGCCGTTCACCAGGGCCGGTTGCTGCCAGCCCGCTTGGCTGAACCAGGCCAGATACAGGCCCGATTTGGCCAGCACCAGCCCCGGCAGCTGCAGGGCGGCCCCCTTGTCCGGCAGGCCGAGGAACACCACGAAATACCAGAACAGCAGCTGCAGCAGCAGGGGGATGTTGCGGATCAGCTCCACATAGGTCCGCTGCAGACCGCGCAGCAGGGCATTGGAGCTGAAGGCGCACAGCCCGATCAGCAGCCCCAGCAGGCTGGAGCCCACCAGCGACAGCACGATCACCTGCAGGCTGTTGACGAGCCCGGCCAGCAGGGCTCTGCCGTAGGGCATGGAGGCACTGAAGGGCAGCAGGCTCTGGGAGAGATCAAAGCCCGCCGGCTGCCCCAGCCAGCGCCAGCTGAGCAGCAGACCGGCGGCGGTGAGGTTGCGCACCAGGTTGCTGAGCAGGAACGCGATCAGCGCCAGGATCAACAGGGCCACTGCGCCTTGCACCAGGGCCGGCAGCACCCGCCTGTCGCGCCACCAGGGGGTGGAGGAGCGCATCAGCGGAAGGGCGGGGCGATCAGCAGGCCGCCATCGCGTGCCAGGCGGTTGGGCCCCCGCTCGATCTTGAGAGGCGAATCCTCACCCACATTGCGGCGATAGATCTCGCCGTAGTTGCCCACCGCCTTGATCGCCCGAACGATGAAGTCATCGCGCAGCCCCAGCTGACTGCCGAGGTTGCCCTCCACCCCGAGGAAGCGGCGCCGATCCGCCAGCTTGGGATCGGCCTTGGCCTCGGCCAGCCGGGCGGCCACATTGGCCTGGGTGATGCCCTGCTCCTCGGCTTCGATCAGGCCGTAGACCACCCAGCGCACCGCATCGGCCCAGGCCGGATCGGCCTGCACGGTGGCGGGTGCGAGCGGCTCCTTGCTGAGCATCCCGGGCAGCAGGCGCTGGGAAGATGGATCGGCTTCGGTGCTGCGCTGGGCGGCCAGGGCCGAGCGGTCGATGCTGGCGGCGCTGCAGCGCCCGGCCTCGTAGGCGCCGAACATCTCTTCGATCGTGCTGAACTTCAGCGGCGTGAACGTCAGCGACAGCTTGCCCAGCTGATCGGTGAGCACCTGCTCGGTGGTGGCACCGCTGAGCAGGCACACGGGCTTGCCCGCCAGGTCCTTGAGCGAGCGGATCGCACTGGCGGCCGGCACCATCACCCCCACGCCATCGTGAAACACGACCGGCGCGAAGCTGAGGGCATTGCCGCCGGGGGCATCGCGGCCCAGGGTGAAGGTGGTGTTGCGCGAGAGCAGATCCACCTGGCCCGAGGCCAGGGCGGGGAAACGCTGGGTGGCGGTGACGTTCTGGAACTGCACCTTGGTGCCGTCGCCGAGCACGGCGGCCGCCACCGCACGGCAGATGTCCACATCCAGACCCTGGTAGCGGCCATCGCTGGCCACGCTGCTGAAGCCCGGCACCTGGCCGTCGACCCCGCAGATCAACTGGCCCCGGGAGCGGATGCCCGCCAGCTTCTGGCTGCTGACGCCGCTGGCGCCATCGTTGGCGCAACCGAGCAGAGCCAGGGGCAGCAGTGCTGCGCTGAGCAGCGCAGGGATGGCAGTGAGCCTGCGCAGCACCGGCATGGGTTGGTGGACGTATCGGCGCAGTTTGCCAGCAATTCCCAAACGGCTGGCGGTTGGATCATCGCGGCCTGGCATCCCCTTGCCGGTCAGAGGATTTCGCCGAGACTTGGGCCATTCCAGTGCGATCGCTGACCATGGCCCCGTCCTCCGCGGAACTGTGGCTGCTGCGCCACGGCGCCACCGAGTGGGCTCGCAACGGCCGCCATACGGGCAGCACGGACATTCCCCTGTTGCCGGAGGGTGAGACCGAGGCCCTGACCCTGGCGCCGCTGCTGGCCCAGGTTCGCTTCCGCACCGTTCTGGTCAGCCCGCTGCAGCGGGCACGACGCACCTGCGAGCTGGCCGGTCTGGGGGATCAAGCCGAGCTCTGCGACGACCTGCGCGAGTGGAACTACGGCGACTACGAGGGCATCACCACGCCGGAGATCCGCCGCAGCGTGCCGGGCTGGACCGTGTTCACCCATCCCTGCCCCGGCGGCGAATCGCTTCAGGACGTGCAGCTGCGCTGTGAGCGGCTCCTGGCCCGCCTGCGCGCCGAGGCGGCCACCGCTCCGGACGATCCCACCCGGATCGCCCTCTTTGCCCATGGTCACATTCTTCGCTGCCTGGCGGGCACCTGGCTCGGGCAGGGGCCTGCCGGTGGTGCCCATCTGAGCCTGAACACCGGCACCGTCAGCGTGCTGGCGATGGAGCGGGAGACCCCGGTGCTCAAACGCTGGAATGCTCCGGTGGAGGCTTCGGGCTGGCACTGAGCGGCCGGCCTATCGGGTGCCTGCAGACGCTGCGCCAGGATCGATCGTCTGGTGATCCGGGTGGTCGTTGGAGCTGCCGCAGGACGGGCAATAGGGGTAGAAGGCCAGGTGATGGTGATCGCAGCTGGGGCAGTGCGCCTTGATGCGCAGGCCGCAGTGCATGCAGTAATCCGGCAGGGGGGCCTCACTGCTGCTGATGGTGCGCTCGCAGCTGGGGCACTGCCGGCGCGACAGGGTCTGCAGCGCCTTCTCGTAGCGGATCTGCTGCAGCCTCTCCTCCTGGGGAGCCTGCTGCTCCGCCTGCTTGCGGATCAGATAGGCCCGCAGCCAGCGCATCAGCGCCCGGCCGCCCAGATAGGTGAGCAGCGCCCCGACCCCGTAGCGGATGTAGGCCCCGAAGCTCGGCAGGTAGGGCACCAGCTCCACGAAGAAGGCGAACAGGGCGAACAGCAGGAAGCCCCAGACGAAGGGCCACTGCTCGCTGGCGCGCTGCCGGCGGAACAGCTGGATCGCCAGCAGCAGCACCGGCAGCACGAAGCCGAACCGGATCAGGAAGGAGGTCCATTCGTGGCTGCTGCGGGCGGCCTCAAAGGCCCGGTTGGCCTGCGTCTCGAGAGCGGCCTGCTGCTGCTCCAGGGGGGCCAGGCGTGCCTGCAGGGCCTGCTCCCGTTGCTCGAGTTGCCGTTGTTCGGCCGCCAGTTGCCGTTGTCTGGTCAGTTGATCATCGAGCTGGCGGGCTCTCTGGATCACCTCCGGGTTCTGATCGCTCTGTTCGGTCGCAGTCCTGGCGGAGCGCCAGGTCTCGAAGCTCTGACGCTCGCGCCGCAGCTCCTCCTCGGCCTGGCTGCGCCGCTGCAACAGGTCGCGCTTCGCCTCCTTGAGCAGGCTGTCCTGGTCGCTGAGCGGGGCGATCTTCTGCTGCAGGGCATTCACCGCGCTCTCCTGCCGGAACTGGGATGGCTGGGGCGCCCGGCTGAGCAGGGGCAGATCGGCGATCAGGCTGGTGCCCACCTGGATCAGGAACCAGGCGAACAGCAGGGCGATGATCCATTGCCCGATGCGGACCAGCCGTTCCGGCCCCCGGGAGGGACTGAGCATGGGGATGTTGCAACGCCCCATGCTGACCAGGGTTGAGTGCTCTGCCACAGACTGAGCCCGATCGACGCCATCGGCATGGCCCATTCCGGCAGCACCTCATCGCGGGCGGCGGGCGCCACCCCCCTGCAGCTGGGTCTGCAGCTGGGGCTGCTGCTGCTGGTGGCCATGCTGCTGCTGCTGCCGCTGCTGTGGCTGTTGAGCACCTCGCTCAAGGGAGCGCAGGAGAACATCTTCACCAGCCCACCGGCTTTGCTGCCTTCGGCCCCCAGCCTGGAGGCCTATCGCCAGCTGTTCACCACCCAGCCGATGCTGGCCTACCTGCGCAACAGCACCATCGTCAGCGCCCTGGCGGTGCTGGCCAATCTGCTGTTCTGCTCCCTGGCGGCCTATCCCCTGGCCAGGCTGCGCTTCGCCGGACGGGGACTGGTGCTGGCCCTGGTGGTGGCCACGATCCTGATCCCCTTTCAGGTGGTGATGATCCCCCTGTATCTGCTGATGGTGCAGATGGGCCTGCGCAACACCCTCTGGGCGTTGATCCTGCCCCAGGCCGCCACCGCCTTCGGGGTCTTCCTGCTGCGTCAGAGCTTCCTGGGGGTGCCGGTGGAGCTGGAGGAGGCGGCCCGCATCGACGGCTGCAGCCCCCTGGGGGAGTGGTGGAACGTGCTGATCCCCGCCGCCCGGGCCGATCTGATCACCCTGGCGATGTTCGTGTTCATCGGCACCTGGAGCGATTTCCTCTGGCCGCTGATCATTCTCGACGATCCATCCCTGTTCACCCTGCCGCTGGGATTGCAGCAGCTTTCCAGCAGCTTCTCGCTCGACTGGCGGCTGGTGGCGGCCGGCGCGGTGGTTTCGATCCTGCCGGTTCTGCTGTTGTTCGTGCTGCTGCAGCGCTACATCCTCCCCAGCGCCACCGGCGATGCGGTCAAAGGCTGAACCCAGGCTTCAGGTGGGCGCTCAGGGCGGCGGTGGCGGTGTCAGCGGTGGCCGCGGCTGACGGGGGGTCCCCAGGGAGGGCCGCGATGGCCTTGGCGCTGAGGAGGGTTCGATCGAGGGATCCAGGATGTCCCCGCCACGGCCGATCTGGCTGCTGCGCAGCAGTTGCAGCTCCTGCTGCAGTTGCTGCTGTTGCCGCTCCAGCCTCAGCAGCAGTTGCTCGCCTTTCTCCATCGCCTGGAGCCGGGTGAGCATTGTGCGCATCTGCTCCTCGAGCACGCTGGTGCGCTCAAGGGCCCGGCTGTTCTCCAGCGCCTGCACCCGCTGCTGCAGCTCTGAGAGCTGCTGGGCCTGCTGCTGCTGGCGGTTCACCACCACGGCGAACAGCACCAGCAGCATGGTGGACAGGGTCAGCGGCAGCCCGATCAGCAGCAGCGGGGCTCCGGTTCTGGGAGATCCGGATCGCGGCATGCCGGTGGACGGGGTGGAGGCCATGGCGCGCAAGCGGATCCCATTCCCATGCTGCCCTTGATTGGGCGCGCAGCAAAGGTGCGGCCTCCGCAGGGGGCGACCCGCAGGCCTCTCCCCGGGGGATTCACAGCGGCAGAGCCCTGGCGGCTCCGGCCTGCAGCAGGGCTTCGCGGGTGCGCTCGAACACCTGCTGGGCCATGGCCGGGCTGCCGCCCAGGGAGGTCATCCCCAGCTTGCCGAACTCGGAGAGGCAGCCGAGCAGGTGAAACACGCTGCCCTGCAGGCGTGCGGGGTCGTAATGGAGGCCGGCTTCGGCCACGATGTCGACCAGATCCAGCGGCAGCAGGCCCCGCAGCCGTGGATCGACGATGTTGTCGCTGGCCACGTAGTGCACGGGCTGGCCGGTGGGGGAGAGGAACAGGCCCGAGGCCGGATCCAGCTCTCCGGTGGTGATCGCCCGCAGGGCCATGGTGGGATGGGTGGTGCCTCCCTGGCGCAGGTTCACCTCGATCGCCTGCACATCCCACCGCTCCCCGAAACGGCGGGCGATGAAGTCGACCGCATAGCGCTCCAGCGCCCCCTCCGCTGCCAGGGCCTCTCCGACGGCCTGGCCGTGGCGCATCAGCTCCAACCGGTAGGGATCCTCGGCTGGGAAGCGACAGCCCAGATAGGTCTGGCCGCTGGGGCCGCCCAGGATCTGCTCATGGGTGGAGAGCACCTCCACCGTGCCGCCGGGATGGATCGTGCCCTGCACACTCGGGGAGCTGAGGGCATCGCCTCCTGCCAGCCAGGCCTCCACCAGCGCCCCCTGCTGCGCCATCTGCTCACGCCACTGGGTCAGTGGCATCGGGATGCCCTCCAGGGCGTCCCGCAGGCGGCGGCGACGTTCCCCGGCGCTGAGGCTGGCCAGCTGCAGTGGGGCCAGCTCCAGCGGTGCATTGCCCTCGCCGCTGATGCCCTCATTGAGCTTGATCACGCAGCGGGCCAGATCCGGGTGGGCTTCCCAGAGCTCGGCTGTGGCCTCCGCCAGGGCGTCGAGATCGTGCACCAGGGGGCTGCCTGGCGGATGGGGCACGCCGCAGCGGGCGAACAGGGCGCGGCTGCCGGCCTTGCTGCCCCAGTGGCTCAGCGCCGGATCGGTGCCCAGCAGCGGCACCTGCAGCACCTCGGAGAGACGCTTCTCCAGTTCGGTGACCACGTAGCAGGCGATGAAGCTGCGCCCGGGCCGCAGCAGCTCCTTGAGGCGGGCCAGCAGGGAGGGCCGCTCCAGCAGCTTGGCGGTCAGCGGCCGCGGTGAGGCGTCGTCGGCATCGAACAGGTGCAGCCGCCGGCGGGCATGGGAGGTGGGCACGCCGGGCAGCAGTTCCAGCACGGCATCCACCACCAGATCCGGAAGCAGCTTGCTGGTGACATAGATGATCCGCACACCGGGATCCCGCAGCCGGATCAGCGAGAACAGTTGCCGCTCCTCATAGTTGTGGGCGCCTGTGATCAGGGCGATCTGGGCTGGATCGACACTCAGCGACGGCAGCATCAGCAGGTCGAAATCGACGCCGTTGCCGTCGTGTTCACGGCCCCATTCCGGTTTCAGCTGGGCCTGAAGCTGGCTGAAGCTCAGGGGCATGGCAGATGGAGTGCTCTGGCTCCATGTTCGCCACGCATGGGCCCTGAGGCGCTGCCTGGATGCGCTGAACCCGACAGAGTGGAGCGGTTCCGGCTGAAGGACGCCATGGCCCATCCGCCCTCCGTGGCCCTGATCGGCTATGCCGCAGCCACCTTCACCACCGCCAGTTTCTTCCCGCAGGCGATCAAGACGGTGCGCAGCGGCGATGTGGGTGCCATCTCACTGCCGATGTATCTGCTGCTCACGCTCGGGATCAGCCTCTGGGGCATCTATGGCCTGATCACCGGTGATGGCCCGCTGATCGTGGCCAACGCCATCACCCTGATCCCCGCGCTCGTGGTGCTCGACTGCAAGCTGAAATCCCTGCGTGCCAGTGCCGGAACCCGGTTGTGGCGAGGCTGGTGAGCGGAGCGATTGGCAGACAGCAAAAAGCCCCCCTCGAAAGGGAGGCTGGGTGACCTGGAAGGTCAATTTCAGAAGCAGAAGGGCAGAAACTGGGTGCGGCAGGCGGCGTAACCGTCGATCAGGGCACCGAGCCCGATCTGATGGGCGATCCCGGAGCCGGTGATGGCCTCGGTCAGGATGCCGATCACGATGCCGAGCATGGCGGCGCGGCCGTTGAACAGTTCGGCGCGCTTGAGCTGATCCAGGTGAATCTGCTCAGCGGCACGATTCTGGAACCAGGTTTCGTTGGTGGAGCTGTTGGTCATGGGAAGCAGTCTCCAGAAAATCAGGACTTGGCAGGCAGGTCGCTGGGGCGGGTCAGCAGGTAGGTGACCATGCCGGTGAAGACCACGATCAGCGTGATCAGGCCGGCGATGGCGGGGGCGTAATTGGTCTCCATCGGATCAGCCGAGACCGATCTGGGAGAGGATGCCCTGGCCGGTGAGCAGCTCGGTGCCGAGGCCGATCACGAAACCGAGCATGGCCAGGCGGCCGTTCCAGGTTTCAGCGAAGGCAACGAAACCGAAGCGGGAGGAGGAATCAGCCATGGAGGTTGCGGATTGTTGCGTCAACTGTAACAGCATGTGAAGCCTTTGGGCCCGTGCTCGCGCCGATCGGGCTTTTGCGGCAAGTCAGAGGCGGTTTCGGGGTGGCTGGCCGCTGCCTTGCTGCAGCTGGCGGGTCCAGCGCCGGCCCTGCGCCCACAGGGCCGCGGCGAGCGCGGCCATCAGCAGCACCGCCAGCTTCGCGGCGGCAAAGGGCAGCAGTGTGGCCGCACCCAGGGCGACCAGCAGCGCGATGGCGCAGAAGCGCTGCAGCTTTCCCAGGGCGGCGAGGGCGCCGGAGCAGCTGCGGCAGTGCCGGGTGTGGGCCTCGTAGCGCTCCATCAGGGCTGTCGGGCCCAGGCGTGGCGGCAGGGGTTGGCCGGGGAACGGCTCCCCGGCGTGGCGATTCACCCAGTCGTGCAGGGCCTGGACATACCGATCGGCCCGGGTGGGCAGGTGGAAGCTGCGGATCGCCTCGGCGCTGCCTCCCCGCTGCTCGAGAACCCGCTCCTGCCAGTGGAGGAACAGCTGGTCGTCCTCGAGCACGGTGTGGTTGCCGATGTGCTGCAGCCACTGGGGCCGCAGCAGCAGCAGCCGAGCCGGCCAGGGAGAGGCGAACCGGAAGGGGAAGCGGGCGATCAGCCGGCACTCCCCTCGCCGCATCGGTGTGGCGTAGACCACCGTGAGGATGCGGGCGAAGCCCCGGGCCGTGAGGTCGTGCCACATCAGTGACGGGGCCAGGAAGGTGGTGTGCTGGGTCCCCAGCGTCCCCTTGCGCGGACCCTCCTGCCACAAGCCCTGGAAGCCGCCGGCGCCGAAGCCGCTCAGCTCGAGCTCCACGGGCCCGGCATTGTCCCGGCGGCCCACGGTGGCGTGATGGGTGAAGGGCACATGGCTCGCATCCAGCACGTTCTCCAGCAGGGTGAGGGCATCCATCGGCAGATCCCGGAAGGTGTCCTGCACCACCCAGCCATCAGCCCAGCCATCGCCCTGTTGCTGCAGCATCGGCAGCAGCGGCAGGGGGCTGTCATCGGCCCGGGCCGGATCACCGGCGTACACGAACAGCAGGCCCTGGCCCGTGGCCGTGGCGTAAATCCGGCTGTGGCTGCGTTCGCTGATGCTGCTTCCCTCCGGAGCCTGGGGGATCTGGGTGCAGCGCCCATCGCCATCGAAACACCAGCCGTGATACGGGCACTCCAGCTCCCCGCGGGCGTTCAGCCGCCCCTGCGAAAGGGGCACCAGCCGGTGGGGGCAGACATCGGCGAAGGCCCGCCAGCGCTCGGTCTGTCTGTCGAACCAGAGCACCAGGTCCTGGCCGAGCAGGGTGAAGGCGTTGGGCCGGCGGGGATCCAGATCCCGCACGTAGGCCACGGCGTACCAGGCCTCGCGCCAGAGGGAGCTCGCCTCGCCACTGCCGGGTTGGTTGGAGCTGGTGGCGGGCTGCTGCATGGTTGCCGACTCAGGCGCTGAAGGCTTTGCGGGCCGGAATCGGATAGGGAATGCGCCGATGGCGCATGCGCTTCCACACCCGCACGAAGGCGCGGATCACCAGCTCCAGTTCCGCTCTGCTGATGCCGCTGCCGGCCAGTTGTCCATCCTGCTGGCGTGTCTCGATGATCCGCCGCACCATCTGCCGGGCCTGCTCTTCGGTGGTGTCGGGAGGCAGGGAGCGCAGGGCTGCCTCGCAGCCATCGGCCAGCATCAGGATTGCCGTTTCACGGCTGCGAGGAATCGGGCCGCGGTAGCGGAAGCGCTGCTCCGCCACGGTCGGATCCAGCTCCCTGGCCCGGTGCAGGAAGTACCCCATCTTGAGGGTGCCCTGATGCTCGGGAATGAAATCGGCCAGTGGGCGGGGCAGGCGGTAGCGACGGGCCAGCTTCAGGCCTTCATCCACATGGGCCTGAAGAATCGCGGCGCTCGCATCAGGATCATCGAGGGCATCGTGGGGATTGCCCTTCCCCTCCTCCTGATTCTCGATGAACCATTGGGGGGCATGCATCTTGCCCACATCGTGATACAGGGCACCGGTGCGGATCAGATCCACATCGGCGTGGATGGCACGGGCTCCCTCCTCCGCCAGGCTGCAGATCATCAGGGTGTGCTCGAAGGTTCCGGGGGCTTCGGTGGAGAGGCGCCGCAGCAGCGGCCGCTCCAGATCGGCCAGCTCCATCAGCCGGGCGCGCGTCAGCAGACCGAAGAAGCTCTCCACCAGCGGAGCCAGGATCAGGCCAGCCATCAGCAGGCCGCCCACCAGCAGGGCTTCGTGGATCAGCTCCGGGGCGTGAAGCGGGTGCCCATCGCTGCCGGCACCGGCATGACCCGCGGCGGTGAGCAGCAGCTGCAATCCGCTCTGCACCAGCAGGGCGCCGAGCGGCAGCAGCACCGCCAGTTGCAGCAGCTGGGCCCTGTTGCGTTGCCGACCCGCCAGCAGGGCCGCCAGCACCGCCACCAGGGCTGCCAGCACCAGCCGCCAGCCCAGGGTTCCATCCAGGGGCGCGGGCCACAGCAGGCTCGCCACCGCCAGCCAGGCCAGGCCAGCCACCGTGCCCAGCCCCTGGGCCAGCAGCAGGGTGGGAGGCACCAGCAGGGCCAGGGGGCTGACCAGGGGGCCGAGCCAGAGTTTGCAGGCCTGGACCACCAGCAGCGTGGCCAGGGCCAGCAAGGCCTGCCGGGGCTCGAGGCTGGCTCTCCAGCGCCGCATCACCAGCAGCATCACGCCGCAGGCCGCCAGAGCCTCACAGAAATGTCCCAACCAGGCCAGGGGCCGCGGCCGGCGGTTGACCTTGCCGAAGTAATCGAGCACATCGAACACCTGCGGGGTGATCGTCTCGCCCTTGCGGATGATCAGGTCCCCCCGCTCCACCGACAGGGTCGGCAGCCCGTGGAGGCTCACCAGCTCCTCGATGCGCTGCTGGCTGAGGACCGGATCGGTGCGCAGGTTGGTGCGTCCCTGAAGGCTGCGGCTCAGCAGGCGGCTGCCGAGATGGCGGCCTGCCGGGGTCTGATCCTGCAGCTGCAGGCTGGCCGCGTCCAGCAGAGCGGCATCCGAGAGATTGCCCACGATTCCCTGGCGCAGCATGCGCAGCTGGGCGTTGCGCACGGCCTGCTCCCAGGCGGCCAGCCCGATCGGATCGAGTCGGGCCAGCCACTGACGCTCCTCGAGGGTCAGGTTGAGCTGATCCACCCGCCGCAGGCCGTTGTCCCGCTGCTCGCGCACCTGCTCCAGGCTCTGAACCAGCTCCGCCTGCAGCTGTGCGCTCGCCCGGGCATCGATCACCTGCACGCTGGTGCGGGGAACCAGCTGGCTGCGGCGCTGCTCCAGGGCCGTGCTGTCCACCACGGAGGCGTTCTCAGGCGCCTGCAGCGTGAAGGGAGAGGCCTGCCCCGGCCTGAGGCTGGGTTGCACCAGCCAGGGCCAGCTGCTCAGCAGGGCCACCAGCACGCAGGCCAGCAGCACCGCCGCCATGCCGCCCGAGCGCCAGATGACGATGGCCTGACGCGGCCGTTCGAGCCGCAGCAAGGCACGCCAGAGGGATCGCAGCCGCCGCCACCCGTGGGCCATCGGACCGCCTGTGAGCATGCGACAGAGACGGAACGCTAACTCCCTCCATCACGGCCATGCTGGGGCTGCACGCCACTGCCGCATCGATGGCCACACTGCTGGATGGACGCCGCCTGGCTGCCACGATCGAGCAACGGCTGATCACGGAGATCGCGTCAGGCATCGCACAGGCCGGCCGCCCCCCCGGGCTGGCGGTGCTGCGGGTGGGAGACGATCCGGCCAGCGGCGTCTATGTGGCCAACAAGGAGAAGGCCTGCGGTCGTGTGGGCATCCGCAGCCTCGGGGAACACCTCAGTGCCACCACCACGCCGGAACAGCTGCTGGCGGCGATTCAGGCGCTCAATGCCGATCCCGCCGTCGATGGAATCCTGCTGCAGCTGCCTCTGCCTGCCGGCCTGAAGGAGGGTCCGTTGCTGACCGCCATCGATCCCGACAAGGACGCCGATGGTCTGCACACGCTCAACCTCGGCCGCCTGCTCAAAGGCGAACCGGGCCCCCGCAGCTGCACGCCAGCGGGGGTGATGGCCCTGCTGGCGGATGCCGCCGTGGCGCTCTCCGGCAAACGGGCGGTGGTGGTGGGGCGCAGCATCCTGGTGGGCCAACCGATGGCGCTGATGCTGCAGGCCGCTGATGCCACCGTCAGCGTGGCCCATTCGCGTACGGCCGATCTGGCTGCGCTGACGCGCCAGGCGGATGTGTTGGTGGTGGCGGCCGGCCGGCCGCGCATGATCGGTGCCGAGCATGTGAAGCCCGGAGCCGTGGTGGTGGATGTGGGGATCCATCGCAAGCCCGAGGGCGGGCTTTGCGGTGACGTGCGCTTCGAGGAGGTGGAGCCGCTGGCGTCGGCGATCACACCGGTGCCCGGAGGCGTTGGACCGATGACCGTGGCCATGCTGCTGGTCAACACCGTGGTGGCCTGGAGCCGCCGCCAGGGCCGCGATCACGGATTGGCCGATCTGGTGCCCTGAGAGAATCCGCGACAGTGCGCGACGGCCCCTGGCCCATCCCCCATGACCGCGTCGGTGGAGACCACGGAGAGCCTCGATCTGGCGGAGCCTCAGGGCTTCGACTTCGCTACCTATCTCCGCTCGACCTGCGAACGGGTGGAGGCCGCCCTGGATGGATCGCTGGGGCCCGAGCGTCCGGAACAGCTGCGGGAGGCGATGCGTTATTCGCTGCTGGCGGGAGGCAAGCGGCTCAGGCCGGTGCTGTGCCTGGCGGCCTGCGAGCTGGCATGTGGTGACAGCGCGCTGGCCATGCCCACCGCGGTGGCGCTGGAGATGATTCACACCATGTCGCTGATCCACGACGATCTGCCGGCCATGGACAACGACGATCTGCGGCGCGGCAGGCCCACCAACCACAAGGTGTACGGGGAGGCCAACGCGATCCTGGCCGGCGATGCCCTGCTGACCCGCGCCTTCGAGATGGTGGCGCTGCGCAGCCCCGGTGTGCCGGCCGAGCGCCTGCTGGCGGTGGTGGGAGAGCTCTCCCTGGCGGCCGGGGCGCCGGGTCTGGTGGGCGGCCAGGTGGTGGATCTGGAGTGCGAAGGCAAGAGCGTTGACCTGGAGACGCTGGAGTACATCCATCTGCACAAGACCGGTGCGTTGCTGCGGGCCTGCGTGCTCAGCGGTGCCCTGATCGCCGGTGCGGCCGAGCCGTTGCTGGAGGCCCTGCGCACCTATGCCCGCGGCATCGGCCTGGCCTTCCAGATCATCGATGACATCCTCGATGTCACCGCCAGCAGCGAGGTGCTGGGCAAGACGGCCGGCAAGGATCTCACCGCCGACAAGACCACCTACCCCAAGCTGCTGGGGCTGGAGGAATCCCGCCGCCGGGCCGATGCCCTGGTGGCTGAAGCCAAGGCGGCCCTGCTCCCCTTCAGCGGCGGCGAGCGCGGCGTGGATCGCGCGGCGCCGCTGCTGGCCCTGGCCGACTTCATCACGAGCCGCGATCGATGAGCAGCGTCCTTGCCGTCCTGGCGCCCTTCCACGATCTGAGCCCCCTGGCGGCGCTGCTCGATAACGCCGTGCTGTGGTGGGGCCTGGCGGCCTGCGGCAGCGCCCAGCTCTCCAAGCTGGTGATCGAGCTGGTGGTGCATCGCCGCTGGAACCCCCGGGTGCTGGTGGAGACCGGAGGGATGCCGTCCAGCCACTCCGCCCTGATGACCGGCACCGCCGCCGGGATCGGCTGGCAGCTGGGCTTCGCCGATGGGCTGTTCGCCCTGGCGGCAACCCTCTGCTTCGTGGTGCTCTACGACGCCTCCGGCGTGCGCCGCGCCGCCGGGCTCACGGCCGAGCGTGTGAACGGCCTGTTGAGCGATCCGGAGCTCAAGCCGCTCAAGCAGAACCTGGGACACACGCGCCTGGAGGTGCTGGTGGGCAGCCTGATGGGGCCGCTGGTAGCCCTGCCGGGCCTGGCGCTGGTGGGATCGCCCCTGCAGCTGGCCGCCGGCTGGGGTCTGGTCACACCCTTGGGTTGAGCCCGGCTCCGGCCCCATGGCCACGACCGGGCGCGGTACCTTGCCTGCAACGCAGGGGCGCTGATGCTGGCTGAGCTGCAGCTCACCCCCGATCAGCAAGCGGCTGAGCAGGCCTTCGCCGGCTGGTTGCAGGCTCCGGCCGATGGCTGCCCCTTCGTGCTCAGCGGCCATGCCGGCACCGGCAAGACCCTGCTGTCGATGCGGCTGCTGGCGGCCTGCGAGGCCGCCGGTCTGTGCTGGACCGTGGCGGCCCCCACCCACAAGGCGGTGGGGGTGCTGCGCCAGAACCTGCAGGCGGGCGGGCTGCGGCCCACCTGGTACCCCTCGACCATTCACCGGCTGCTGCGCCTGAAGCTGCGCCGTCAGGGAGATCTGGAGCGCTGTGAGGAGACCGCCCAGACCGCCGCCTCCCTGGAGAACCTGGGCCTGGTGCTGATCGATGAGGCCTCGATGCTGGATGGGGCGCTGCTCGAGATCGCCCTGCGCTGCGCCCATGGCTTCCGCACCCGGCTGGTGTTCGTGGGCGATCCGGGGCAGCTGCCGCCCGTGGGCGAGCCCTCCAGCCCGGTGTTCGCCCTCGGCAGAGCCGTGACCGCCGAGCTGCTGCAGGTGGTCCGCCATCAGGGGCCTGTCCTTCGCCTGGCCACCGGTATCCGCAACCAGCAGCTGCCCTGTCGCCGGCCGCCGGCGTTGGCTCCCGTGCGCACGTCCCAGGGGCAGGTGGCGCTGCTGGCCGAATCCCAGTGGCTGGCCGCTGCCCAGGAGGCCCTGCGCCGCAGTGCCGAAACCGATAACCCCGATCTGGCCCGCATCCTCTGCTACACCAACCGCCGGCTCGAGCAGCTGGTGCCGATCGCCCGCCGGGCTCTGCACGGATCGATGGCCGAGCAGCTGCCGGTGCTCCCGGGTGAGGTGCTGATCAGCCGGGCCGCCGTGATGGCTCCTGCCTGCCGCGATGGCGATGACCAGGCGGAGGAGCCCGACATGGTGCTCGGCTCCAACCGGGAGCTGGTGGTGCGGGATGTGACCCCCGAGCGCTGCGACCTGGCGGAGTTCGGCCTCACCCAGGGGGATCTGGGCAGCTCCCTGCTGGAGGGTGCCATGGCGGTGCCTGTGATCGAGACCCTCTACGCCGATGTGGAGGCCGGTGAGCGTCGCCTCAGCCTGCGCCTGCTGCCACCGGCCGGGTCGGCGGCCCGCTCCTGCCTGGATGCCGTGCTGGCTCAGTTGCGCCGTCAGGCCCGCAGCGCCGCTGAGGAGGGCCGGCGATCGGAGAGCAAGGCCCTGTGGCGCCGTTTCTTCCTGGTGCGGGATGCCTTCGCCTCGCTGGGTCCGGCGGCCGTGCTCACCGTGCATCGCGCCCAGGGCAGCACCTTCGCGGAGGTGTTCGTCGATGGCGATGTGTTCCTGCCCCAGGATCCCCTGCTGCGGCGGCAGTTGGTCTATGTGGCGGTGAGCCGGGCCAGTCAGGCTGTGACCCTGCTGGCCCAGGGTGGAGGCTCCGCCGCCGCCGATCAGGAGCGCCACCTCTGGAAGCGCTGGCTGACGGATCCGGAGGGGCCGCAGGAACCGGGCGCGTCTGGCTCGCAGGCCGAAGCCTTCAGGCCAGGCGCAGCCCCTCCACCCCCTGGGCCCCGAGGTAGACGGCCAGGCCGAGGCTGACCAGGGCCACCAGGGTGTCGGCGCGGCTGAACAGCCACTGCTTGCCGCTCAGCAGCCAGGGCTGCAGTTTCTCCTGCCCCAGCAGCAGCAGTGCGGCCAGGGGGATGAGCAGCAGGGTCGTTGTGGCGAGGGCGAACAGCAGGGTTCCGACCAGCTCCTGGGGCTCGCCAAGGCCCGCCGCCAGCAGGCTGCCTCCGGCCTTGGCGTACAGGAAGAGGTCATCCGGACTGATCACCTGGATGACGGCGCTGATGGCCAGCAGCGGCGGCAGGGGCATGGCGCAGAGCCGGTCGAGCTTTCCTGCCCAGGAGGGAACGCCCCCTTCCTCCTCTTTCTTGACCAGCTCGTTGAGACCGATGGCCAGCAGCGCGCCTGCCGCGAGCAGGTCGAGCCCGGTGCGGTGATCGCTGCCCCGCTCCATGGTCAGCAACAGGCCATGGCCCACGCTCAATAGCAGGATCACCTCCAGCAACGACACCAGCAGCCAGGCGCCGACGAACAGCCCGCCGCGCTTCAGGGGGCTGGGGCCCAGCAGCAACAGCAGCAGCAGGGCGAGATGCAGCGGGCTGAAGGAAATCGCCAGGGCGAAGCCCAGCAGTTCGCCGGTGAGCTGGAGCGGGTTCAGGGTGGTGCCGGCGGCGGCTAACCATTCTCTATGGCGGCGGCTGGCTGCGGCTGACGGTCGCGGTAAAGCGGATCAGACTGAGGCCCCTTGGGGAATCCCGATGGCCCGTTTCCAGGAGGCCCTGCGGGCCGTACGCAGCCTCAAACTGCTGGGTGAGATCGGGCGCAGCGGTGGGGATCTGCGCAGCGTGGCCGATCTGGTCGACAACTTCGCCGGCAGCGCGCCGATGGCCAGCTCGCTGGCGCGCTTCCGCGCCCTGCCGGGCGGCGAGGCGCTGCTGCAGGAGGCCCCGCCGCCGCTGGTGCTCGATCTCGAGGCCCTCGGCAGCCTGCCGCCGGGCACGCTGGGCCATGCGGTGGCGAGGGTGCTGGGCCGCCTCGGTTATGACCCGGATTTCGCCCGCTCCCGCCCCACCGACACCGAGGAGCAGTGGTTGATCCAGCGCATCGCCACCAGCCACGACATCCATCACGTGGTGAGCGGCTTCGGCACGGCGGAGGAGGGGGAGTCTGGGGTGCTGGCGATCACGGCGCTGCAGATCGGCTTCCCGGCCTTCGTGGTGCTCAACACCGCCGCCTCCTTTTCCACCTTTCGCTTCCAGCCCGAGCGCCATGGGCTGATGAGTGAGGCCATCGCCCGCGGAGCTGCCATCGGCCTGGATTGCGCTCCCTTCTGCGTGCAGCGCTGGGAGCAGGGCTGGGATCGCCCCCTGGCCGACTGGCGCATGGAACTCGGCCTCAACGATCCCGTGCGTGAGCAGCCCTACAGCCTGCTGCGGCAGCTGCCCGAACTGGCCGGGGAGCTCTGAGGCTCGGAGGAACGGAGATCCCTGGGGAGTAACCAGCCAGCCCGACCCTCGCCCTCCCAGAGAGTCCGGCCAGGATCACCTGAGCCGGTGCGCACGGAGGGGGTGAGCAGAGTGGAGGTGAGCAGAGTGGAGGTGCGCCAACGATGCGACACACAACAGGTGAACGTGATGGCGCGGCGCGAACGCCATCACGTAGCCGCAGAGAGCGATAGGCCATTTCTGATTTCCGCGTGTTGAACCCCGGGCTGCAGTACCCGGGCCGGGATCACAACCGAGAAGGCGCCTTCTTGTGGGGGGCTAATCATGGAAATGGACTGATGGCGGTTAAGGCTCTTCCCTGAAAGATGGTCTAGGTCATGCTGTTAACACGGAAATATCCAAGAATCATCTCGGGATTGCGAATGGCGATCTGCACATGCGTTTTGTCGCGAAAGCCTGCGCCGGGGTAGACGAGATCACCCTCCTCAAAGACTCCATAGACAGTGTCGTAGGGATCCATCCCTTTGCTCTCGCGGATCTTGTGCACCAGCTGGATAACAGCGCAGTCGAGCTGGCGCTTCATGAAGATGCCATTTTGCCGAGCTGAATTCACAGGCAGAGGTGTTCCTGCTGCTGCCGAAATCCCAACAGTCGCCTCATAGGCAAGGGCGAGTTCATTCATCACCCCATAGTCGGTCAGGTTCAGGCAGTTGCCGGGATAGACAAAGGCGCCAACCACCGAAGGTGTGGATCTGCGGAGCTTGGCCCATGCCAAAGCCCTCTCTGGGCTGTCGACCCAGAAATAAATGCCATTCCCCAGCCAGTCGTAATCATTCTCGCTGGGCTGGAGTGTGGCCTCTCCCCGCAGCACGGATTCAGCTACATCCTTGTCGCAGCCGTGAAATAGAACCAAGGGGCCCAGGCTGTTCTTAGGCCGACTGGCCATCTTGGCTGCGGTAGGGAGCGGTGAGCTGGCCATCGGCATCGATCAGGCCAGCATCCATCAGGAATTGACGGGCAAGAGCTGGATCACGCAGCTCATCCAGGAGCGCATCGATCTGCTCACGCCGAAGCGGCCCAGATGCTGGGGAGGAGGGAGGACGGCTTGGGGTGGAGAGAGTCATGCGATGGGCGCGGGTGGACCCAACAGCGAAACCTGACGATAGGGCGATGCCAGACCGGTGGACTGTGAGCTCTGCAACTTTCAGCATGGCTGCGCGTCAATAGGCACGTTCCTTCTGGATCAGTCCTCAGGCCCCTCTCTGAGAGGCGGCAGTCGCCGCTCCACCTGCAGAAACACGAGCCAGGGCGACCCGGCGTCTCCAGGTGATGCTCGTCACCTGATCGGCTGGGCATGCGTCAGCTCAGCCCGCCGTGATGGGCGGCAGGCCCTGCATCCGCGGGCTGCGCATCACGGTGGGCACGATCGTGGGGCTGATCGCCAGCGGCAGCAGCCGCGAGCGGATTCTGCAGGCCTACCCACTGCTTGAACCTGCCGACATCGATGAGGCCCTGGCTTACGCCGCCTGGCGCATGGAGGAGCGAGAAGAGGCGCTGATCCTGAGCTGATGGCCAGGCTGCAAGCAAATCAAGCTCACCCCACCAGCACCAGCTCCACTCATGGCCTTCATGGGCTGCTCAGGCCGACGATGCCGCGCAGCGTTTCCAGCAGGTCCGGCAGTCGTTGCTGGCTGGCCTGATCCGGTGGGAGGAAGGCAGGCAGAGCCTCCAGAAAGGCGGAGGTGTTCAACAGCTCCAGGAACTGAGCCGCCAGATCCTGCCGCAGCTCAGGCGGGCTGAGCCTGCATTCCTCGAGCAGCGAGGCACGGCCATCGACGACGGCCATCAGGTCCTCCAGGTCGTGACTGAAAAGGAAATCGCCCTGGCCGCGACCGCGGAAGGCCTCCAGCTTGGTGGCCAGGAACACCGGTGCGGTGACGATCCGGATCGAGCGGCCGCTTGGCAGCCCCTGAAGCTCGGCGGTGTCCAGGGCGAGGGGATACCAGCGATTGGAGAAGCCCAGGATCTCGCCCTCGGTTGGCATCAGATCGAGCACCAGGTCGTCTGCGAACCAGCGGCAGAGGGGTGCCCCTGGCCTGCTGTCCTCCTGGAATCCCCGCTGCCGCAGTTGGCTCCCCAGCTGGTGGTAATCGCTCCTGGCGATCACACGGCAGATCACATCCACATCCTGGGTGGGCCGGATCTCCGGCATCGCCGGATCCGTGATCAACACACCAGCCACGGCCCCGCCGACAAACACCAGTTGCTCGAGCAGTGCCTCGCCCAACTGCTCAGCGGACCGCTCCAGCAGAGCGACATTGGGGTCGTTGGGGTTCATGGCTGCAGCCGCTCCTCCAACAGCGTCAGGGCCAGGGCCTGTTCACGGGCGCTGCCGCCGCGCACCGCATCGAACAGGGCCAGCAGCTCCCCCAGGGCCGGGTTGCGCTCCGCTGCCTCGGGAACACGCGGGTAGAGCGGGTGGAAGGCGATGCCGCGTGCTGTCCCCTTCTTCCATGGCCACACCGGTGGAGGGTCGTTGCCCGGCCGGATCTGCTCGTTGAGGGGGGAAGCGGCGTAGCCGGTGGGGACGCCGCGGCTGAGTCCACCCTGCGTGGCTGGGAAGCAGTAGCGAGCGCCATGCTGCACGAAAGCTCTCAGGGCAGCACGCACCACCGATGGCTTGCCAGCCCCATCCTTGATCGCCAGCCTGGCGGCCACGGCACGCTCCACTGCCGCATGGGCCTCCGATGCCGTCAGTCCCAGCTCGGCGCCGAGGGCCGCATAGGTGGGAGCAGGGCCCGGGTCCAAGGCCAGGCGCAGCAGCACCACCAGGTCCTGCGGGCGCAGCACGAGCTGGGGATTGGAGGGTGAACGGGCCACGGTCGCAGGGGCCATTCGGCATTCGCGAATAGCGAATCTAGACCGCCAGCGCCACGATCACCGCCCATCTGGAGGCCGGCCGCTACGACGAGGCGATTCCCCTGCTGCGCTCCCGGCTCCAGCTGGAACCAGAACACGTGGAGAGCCTTTACAACTTGGGCATGGTCTGCAGCGACCGTGGCCCCGGACGATCCGATCAGCGCCAGCGGCAGCAGCCGCGAGCGGATTCTGCAGGCCTACCCATTGCTGGGACCTGCCGACATCGATGAGGCCCTGGCTTACGCCGCCTGGCGCTTGGAAGAGCGAGTAAGGGGCGCTGGTGGTGGCTGACGAACGCCGTGAACGGCCGCGGATCCTGCCGCTGCCCCCTGGCCTCGAGCTACAGAACCTCCTCGTCACTGTCGCCGTCGTCAGCAGCGTCCTCGTCGTCGTCTTCGTCGTCGTCGCCGAGGACCTCTTCCACCAGTTCCCGGGCGGTCTTGAGGCGAGCACTGTCGGCAGACCAAACGGCGATGCTGATGGCATCGGGCTGCTCATCGGCCATGAATTCCTCCAGGTTGTCGAGATGGTGTTCCTCGACAAAGTTCAGCAACACAAGGCTGATCTGCAGGGCCTCCTCAGGGCTGATCTTGGCTGACTCCATGGCATCGAGCACCTGCTGAATCGCAGGATTCACGTCAACCTCGGGCTGGCCGGCTTGGTCGGTGCTGCTCATGGTCAGGGCTGGATAGACCTCACCACCATGGGCGAGGACTGGCCGGATCGCAGCTCAGTGGGATGCCACCCCTGGTGTTGGTGGCAGCACGTGCCAGGTCATTCGGGCACCGTGCCCCGGATGGCATGGGCCCGGCCCGAGAGGCTGAGTGGACCGCTGCCGCTTGGCTGCAGGCGTTCTCGCAGACGCGCGCGGAATTGGGAGGCCTCCTCTTCGCTCATGACCGCGAGAGCCTGACCGGCGATCGGCCCCCCGAGGACGGTGGTCCAGAGGTCGTCAAAGGATGGGTAGGTGCGCTCCACCGTGATCACGCGGGTGTGGATGTTGCGCAGGCCGGCGCTGACCCAGAGATCGTTCAACACGTCCAGGCGGGAGGAGCTGACACTGGGCGGCATGGGGACAGCCCTGCCGGTGGCGCCCAGGGTTTCATTCACGCTCTGATAAGGGAAGCCCCCACCCTCCAGATCCCAGGCATAGGCGGCCACGGTTCCACCCGGGGCCACAACACGCACCATTTCGGCCACACCTTGCGCCGGCTCCGGTACAAAGAAGATCACCAATGGCATCACCGCCAGATCGAACGCGTCGTCCGGGAAGGGCAGGGCCATGGCGTCGGCGTTCACAAACGCCACGCTCTGCAGCTGTGGCTGCTGCCGGGCATAGGCGAGTTGCGGCTCGGAAGGGTCGATGCCGACCAGCGTGAGCGGTGTGCACTGCTCAACGATCAATTGCGTGAAGGCACCATTGCCACAGCCCACATCCAGCCAGCGCTGGCCGCGGTTCGGGGCGATCCAGTCGAGAAACTCCTGGCCCGCCAGGCGACTCCAGACCCCCATGAAGCGGTCGTAGCCGGCCCCATCGCTGAAGCGGATCGGTTCAAGGGTCATGCGCTGCTGGCGTTGTGCCATCCCCTCTAAAGGCTGACAGCGATCCGTTGGATCGGAGCGCCTGATCCGGTTGGAGCGTGATCGGCAGGGGCCTCAGCGGGGATGGGGCTGGAGGTGGCTTGAACTGCCCATGCACTTCAACAACAGCAAGCGGCCGCCGCTCTCGCCCAAGGAGACCTGATCGTGTTGTTGCCAGCACTAGGTGAGATCAAGCAGAAACAAGAGTTCTTTGCTGCAGATCCCCATTCCCAGAGGCAAAGAGGTGCCATTCACGTGTTCAAAAGCAGTCCAACAGCTTCCACTTCGAGGGGCTTTTGCTGAATGGCTGGGCGAGCAAGCCGGGTGCGGAGCCAA